>JALOTQ010000006.1 GCA_025457815.1 Thermoplasmata archaeon | reverse complement strand
TCTTCGCATGGGTATGAACGAGGGACACGCGGGCGCCTCGGGACGGTATGACCATCTCAAGTACACGGCGTTCCTGTATGCTTTCATGCTCGATTCTGTCGGAATCAAGAATTAGGCCTAGGTGTAGAGAAGGCTGTATATCATCTCGCTGGCCGCGATATACACACCGCATGTGAAGATCGTCTTGACTATCGGCGTTCGAAGCTTCTTGAGGCCCCACGTGGAGCCGACGAACGCCATCACGAAGACTATCGGCGTGAGTATTAGTCCAAGCCCGTAAGGTATCTCCGAACCATCACCAGTCGTAGTCAGAACATACGCCAGAAACGCTGCCGGCGTGAGTATCGCTCCCATCAGAGCTGAAGTCCCGATGGCCTTCCTCGCTTCGACCCTGAATGCATAAATGATGAGCGGGACGCTGACGACGCCTCCTCCGATGCCAAAGCTGCCGATGAAGAAGCCCGTGAGAACACTCACCCCAATCCCTGCCAACCATTGCTTGCGACTGAAAGCCTCGGGGCTGATCTTGTTCTCAGCCTTGGCCCTGTAGATATCATACAACATCTTCGTCGCAACGATGATGAGCAGCAACGCGAAACCCGCCTTCACGATGGTCTCCTCCACCGTTGACGTGAACGTGACTCCAGCAGCAACTCCGATAAGCCCGGCAAGCGCGAGGGGTATCCCCAGTTTGAAGTTCACGAGCTTCTTCTTGGTGTGCGTGTACGTAGCTGTGATCATCGTGACGAATGCGAACATGAGAGAGAGCGGGACTATGTCTTTCATCGAATACGTGTCCGGCAAGAAGAAATCCATGATCGGAACGTATAGCTGGCCGCCGCCGAGTCCGAGATTGGAGTAGAAGAAAGCCACGATTCCTATGAGGACCGTGACGACAGCGATGATGTCCGTTCCGACGCCCTCTAACGCCATGCGATTGTGAACAAATCCTGCGTATTAAATGGGTGCGATTGTACATACGTTCGAACAACAGGCCCTTTTGACGGAATTCTTGCGAACAATGTACTGGTAAAATCGAAACACCCCAAATCCTTTTATATTCTGTCGCAATTCTTTCGGACGCTCGACTGGGAGGCCTGAGCGATTGAAGATATTGAGAGTTGACCTGACCACTGGCAAGATGCACGACCAGGAGATCTCGAAGGAAGACAGCGTCAAGTTCCTCGGCGGGAGGGGATTGGCCGCGAAGATCCTATTCGATGAGAACAAACCGAAGATCGACGCCTTCGATCCCGAGAACAGGCTCATATTCATGGCAGGCCCCTACACGGGAACCCTCGGGTCGTTCACCGCATTCTACAACGTCACCACGAAGTCGCCACTCACGGGGGCAATCCTCTCAGCACACTCGGGAGGCCACTGGGGACCGATGTTCAGGAAGACGGGCTACGATGGCATCGTCTTCAAGGGCAAATCCCCGAAGCCCGTGTATCTCCTGATCACTGACGCTGGGCCGGAGCTCAAGGACTCGGCCGACCTCTGGGGCAAGGGCACGTTCGACACCATCGACGCGCTCCAGGCCAGGCACGAGAAGGCGCGTGCAGCCGTCATCGGGCCGGCAGGGGAGAAGCTCGTCAGGTTCGCGGCCATCATGAACGACCATCACAGGGCCGCTGGCCGTGGAGGTGTCGGAGCCGTCATGGGATCGAAGAACCTCAAGGCGGTCGTCGTCCACGGCACGAAAGAGGTTTCCCAGGCAGACCCCGAGAAGCTCAAGGAGACGTTCAAGACGGCCACGGCGACGGTGAAAGAGAAGTCTGCCGCGTTCTCGAAGTACGGGACTTCGATGGTGGTCGGTATCACGGGCAAGGCAGGGACGATACCCACGAAGAACATGCAGACCGGCTACTTCCCGGAGTACGAGAAGATCGGCGGCGACACGCTCGTCAACAACTACAAGACGAAGGACACGGCGTGCGCCAGATGCCCGCTCCATTGCGGTAACATGACCAAGGCGACCAAGGACTACCAGGCGGAGACCGAAGGGCCGGAGTACGAGACCCTGGCCATGTTCGGGTCGAACCTGGGCAACACGAACTTGGAATCCATCATCATGGCGAACAACGTGTGCAACGACTTCGGGATGGACACCATTTCGTGCGCGGACACCATCGCGTGCGCGTACGAGCTCTTCGAGAAGGGCATCCTGAAGGAGAAAGACACTGGAGGCCTGAAGCTTGACTGGGGCAACCACGCCGCCATGGTCAAGCTTGTCCAGATGACCGGCAAGAGGGAGGGCATAGGGCAGCTGATCGGGGAAGGATCGAGGAGGATGGCCGCCAAGCACGGCCCCGAGGCTCAGAAGTACGCGATGAACGTCAAGGGCATGGAGTTCCCCGGCTACGACCCCAGAGGGATCCAGGGGATGTCGCTCGCCTTTGCCACATCGACCAGGGGCGCATGCCACCTGAGGGCCACGATGTACGTCCCTGAGCTGTTCCAGGGAGTGCTCGACAGGTTCACGGTCAAGGGGAAGGCCAAGACGCTCAAGGAGCTGCAGGAACTCTTCACGGTCTACGACGCGATGATCCTCTGCAAGTTCGGCGCCAGGAACGCCTTCGCGAACGACTGGAACAACATGGTGATGCTCGTCAACGCCGCCACTGGCTTCGGGTACACGCTCGACGACCTCAAGAAGGTCGGCGCGAGGATCTGGACCGTTGAGAGGCTGTTCAACCTTCGGGAGGGACTGTCGAAGAAGGACGACACGTTGCCCGAGAGGTTCTTCACTCTCCCCATCCACGACGGTCCGTCGAAGAACGCCGTCGTCAACAAGGCGGACTTCGACGCAGAGCTGCAGGAGTACTACAGGCTCTGGGGCTGGACGAGCGAGGGCGTGCCTACGAAAGAGACCCTGTCAGGACTTGGCCTGTAATGGCCTGCGAAGTAGCCCCTTTGTCACTTGGCGCTCGCCTTCGTGTCGATCAGGGTCTTCACGTCCTCCAAGTCCCGCTTGGTGCGGACAGGCACGAACAACCACCTACCGTCGTAGAGCTGACGGGCGTTATCGAAGACCTCCTGCACTTGTCTGCCGAATTTGAGTCTCAGGGCTTCTGCCGTCGCGGCCTTCCCAAGGACGACCTGGACCGTGAGAGTGTCAGCTCCCGGGTACAGGTCTGCGAGCGGCCTGCCACCCTTCCTGAACCCTAGGAACCAGCCGTACTTCTGGCCTCCGAAGGACAACTGCCCTTGGACGCCGTGCTTCTGGTCCAGGTAGCCAACGAGATCGTCCCACAGCGGGGCCTTGCTCCCCAAGGCATCGCCAATCTCCTTCGCCGTTGGCTTGCGGTTTCCATCTATGAAGCCTCCGATGCTCATTAGAACCCTCCTTCAGGGATTGCGCACTGACGTAGATTTCACTTGCGCTGTCGGAAAGACATCCTCTTTCGGAAAGATGATTAATGAAGTAAGGTGATTCAAGACAGGGGAGGCGGAATGACAGGTCCAAAGGTGGAGAAGAGAAAGGCCTCGAAAGTGGCGTTCATTGAGCACAAGGGGCCGTACGACAAGGTCCCGTGGGATGTGTACATTGAAGAGCTATACGGATGGGCGAAGGAGAACAGAGTCATGCCTGGGTTCCACCCGTTCGCCATTTACTACGACGCCCCTCAGCAGAAACCTGCTGAGCAGCTTCGGAGCGACATCTGCATCCCATACAAGGGGATTGCCCAGAGCAGAGGAAGAGTCAAGGTGAGGGAGATGTCGGAGACGATGGTCTCGACAGTATCCCACAAGGGGCCCGGAAGTGAGTTTCCGAAGACGTATGCCAACCTCGCCAAGTGGAACGAGGAGCACGGATACATCTGCACGGGTCCGCCGATTGAGGTCTACTCGAAGAAGCCGGAGGTTGTGAACGGAGTAACGATACTGTACGCAAAGGTCATGTTCCCCGTCAGGAAGAAGTGACCAAGTCGAACACAGGTGCGGCGAAAGCGTAATCCCCGCCCACGGTCTACAGTTGAGCATGAAGGTCTGCGTAGGAACGCAGTTTCCTGGCGGAATGGACGCACGGATCCTCTTCTCGCTCGAGGATTCTGAGCTCTTCGACTACTTCGAGATGCGCGAGGATGGCACCTTCGAGCACACTGCACAGGGGAGGCGATGCTTGTGCGCAGATCTGATAGAGCCCATCATAAGACGAGGCATTGACGCAGCAGTTGTGAAAGACCTGACAACTACCTCGCTGTTCAAGTTCGCGAGCGCGAACGTGAAGGTGTTCGTGACCCAGGAATCCTCTGTGCGAGCCTCGCTTGAGGCGCTTCAGTCAGGAACCCTCGAAGAGCTTGGGATGAGGGATCTCGCGAGGCTTTCAAGAAAACATCAGAAAGGGGTTTGAACCGTTTCGGGGCCCGTGCGTGAATCACAGGGCCGCTAGCCTCGCCTTAATGGCCAAGTTCTCCTTGCCCAACTTGTCCATGAAGCGGGAACCCTCGGCCATGATCATCTTGGCTATCTTGGCGGCGTCAACGTAGAACCTTGACGAGGTCTCCTCGACCTTCATCACGAACTGCGCGCCAGCCTTGGCGTCAGCGCCCGCCGGGACCTTCGTGTCAATCAGGTACAGCTCACGCTTCATGTCCTGTATCGGCTCGAGAATCATCTCGTTGAGCTTCTGCTGCCTCATGTTCTCCACAGATGCCATGCGCTTCTTGTGCAGTTCCGCGAGCTCCTTGAAGAGCGTTGCCCCAGAGGCTGCCTTCGGGTTCTTCGCGAGCTCCTCGTATATGCCCGCGGCTCCCTTCTCGAGCTCTATCGAGAACCTGACGACCGCTCCGAAAGTCGTGCATTCCGGGAAGTCGCACTCCACCATCAGTACCACCGGGTGATGACAACCTTTCTGTCGGTGAAGAACTTTATGGCGTCCTGACCCTGGCCGTGTAGGTCACCGAAGAAGGAGTCCTTGTATCCCGCGAACGGGAAGTATGCCATCGCGGCGACGATACCGACGTTGATGCCGATGTTCCCGCACTGCACGCGGTACCTGAAGTCCCTCGCCGATTTGCCGCTCTGCGTGTAGATCGAGGCGGCGTTTCCGAACGGGCTCTTGTGGATGAACTCTATCGCATCATCCATCGATTCCATGCGCATGAAGCTCACGACTGGTCCGAAGACCTCTTCGTTGGCGATTGTCATGTCTGGCGTGACCCCGTCGATTACGGTCGGGCCCACGAAGTGCCCCTTCTCGTATCCCGGGACCACCGCCTTTCTCCCGTCGATTAGAACCTTCGCGCCCTGCTTCTCCGCGCCGTCTATGTACTCGATTACCTTCTTCTTCGCCTTCGCGGAGACCACTGGACCCATGTTGACGCTCTCATCGAGACCATAGCCCATCTTGATCTTCCTCGTCCCCTCAAGCCACTTCTTCAGCAGTGGATCCGCTACGTTCCCAACAGCGATCATGTTCGACCCTGCGAGGCATCTCTGGCCGGCGCATCCGTAGTAGGAGGCGAGCATGTTCGCGACCGTCCTGTCGAGGTTGGCGTCGGGCATGATCACCAGAGAGTTCTTCGCCCCGCCTTGGGCCTGCACTCTCTTGCCGTTCTCGGCCGAGTGCTTGTAGATGTACTTCGCAACGGGCGTCGAGCCGACGAAGGAAATCCCCTTCACTTTCGGGTGCTCCATCATGGTGTCCGATACTTCGTGACTTCCATTCACGACGTTCAGAATCCCGGGCGGGAAGCCAGCCTGCTCGACTATCTTCGTCAGGTAGTTCATCGTCAGCGGCACCTGGCTGGACGGCTTGACGAGGTAGGTGTTGCCCGTGGCAACCGCATAGGGCCAGAACCAGAACGGGATCATGGCGGGGAAGTTGAATGGACAGATGGCACCGAAAACGCCCAGAGGCGAGATGATGGCGTCTTCGTCTATGCCCTCCGCAGCGCCGTCCTCGAGATTGTAGCCCATCATCAAGGACGGTATTCCAGCTGCGACCTCGACGTTCTCGATGGCTCTTCTCGTCTCCCCTCTTGCCTCGTCGATCGTCTTGCCCTGCTCTTGAACCATTATCCTGGCCACGTTCTCAAAATGCTGTTCCATCAGTTCCTTGAGCTTGAAGAACAACCGCGCCCGGGCTATCGGAGGGGTCTCTCTCCACGTCCACCAGGCTTCGTTCGCCGCCTCAATCGCGGCCTTCGTTTCGTCGGCGGTGGACATGGGCACCTGCCCGATTGTCGCTCCGGTCGAGGGGTTCTCGATATCCAACCACTTGTCGGTAGTGGAATCAACCCACTCCCCGTTCACGTAGTTCTTCAGCTTCCCGTAGTTCTTCTGGACTTCAGTCAAAAGCGCCATTATATCTGTTCTCCCAAGTAGACGTCTCTCTACCACTAGGCCAAGAACTCCTGCGCCTCCTCCCCCGCAACTTTCTTGATTGCATCTCGATGTTCGGAAGATATTCAGATTCTTAGGCCCAAATCTGCAGATGCATCAGGAATTTTCGGCCTATTTCGCCGGTATGTGCTCCCCGGTAATATAGATTGCTGTGTAAACAGAGCAGCTGGGGGTCACCCTGAGGGGTTCGTTCCAGGGAATGCTGGCCGCACAGGAACATGACGACCGACAGACCGCCCCAAACCCCCATGAAACAAGATGCGAAATTCGTAATCATCCATCGAACAACGGCCGACAGAGGGCTCTGGACGAAGAATCAAAGGTGAAAGGAGAAGGTAAGGGGTTTGACCGATCGGGCACGCCTTCAGCTAAAGCCTGCCTTCTTGGCCTCTTCTACCATGGCCGCCTCGATGATGTCGAGGCCCTTCTCGAGAAGGTCCTGCTTGATGATCAGCGGCGGGTGCAGCCGTATGACGTTGTTGAACTGCCCGGCCGTGAGAATGTATAGCCCGTGCTTGAAGCAGTTCAGCTGCACGTTCCTTGTGAACTCGGGCACAGCCTCCTTGCTCGCCTTCGTCTTCACGAACTCCATGCCGAGCATCGCGCCGAGTCCCCTGACGTCCCCGACCCACTCGTACTGCTCCTTCCACTCCATGAGCCGCTTCTTCTCGACCTTGTTGATCATCTTCGTGTTGGGCATCGCCTTCTTGGTCAGCTTTATTGACGCGAGCGCGCCCGCGCAACAGACAGGGTTGCCTCCGAATGTGCCGCCAAGGCTTGCGGGCGGCGGAGAGGCCATGATGTCCTCCTTGCCCGTCACGCCACCGAGGGGCATCCCCAGGGACAGGCCCTTTCCGGACACGAGCATGTCGGGGTCGCACTTCCAGTGCTCGATGCCCCACATCTTGCCGGTCCTGCCGAAGCCCGTCTGGACCTCGTCGTCGATGAGCACCACGCCGTTGTCGTCGCAGACCTTCCTGACCTTCTCCCAGTAGCCCGGGGGCGGGTTGATGAACCCTCCCTCACCCTGGATCGGCTCTGCCACCAAGGCGCAGACGTCGCCCTCCATGGGCTTGGTCTCCATGACCGTGCGGATGCTGTCGACGCACGCGAAGTTACATGACGGGTACTCCAGCTTGAGCGGGCATCTGTAGCAGTACGCGTAGTCCAGGTGCTGGATGTACGGCACCAGCGGCCCGAAGCCGTCCCTGTAGGGCTTCTCCTTGCCTGTCAGAGATATGTCCAGGAATGTCCTGCCGTGGAACGAAGTCTTGTACGACAGTATCCACTTCTTCTTGTTGTACGACCGCGCGATCTTGACCGCGTTCTCGATCGCCTCCGACCCGCTGTTCAGGAAGATGCTCTTAGTCATCTTGCCCGGGCAGATCTTGGCCATCTCCTCCGCGAGCTCAAGATAGGGCTCGTACGGCGTCACCATCACGCAGATGTGCACGAACTTGTCCAGCTGGTCCTGGCACGCCTTCACGAACTCCGGCGCCCTGTGGCCGCAGTTGTGGACTCCGATACCGACCGTGAAGTCCAGGAACACGTTCCCGTCGACATCCCTCATGAACGGTCCCTCGGCCACGTCGAGTGCCGTCGGGAGGCCGATCCTGATGCCGTTCGTGACGTACTTCTCCTTCCGAGCCAACGCCTTCTTAGCCTTGGGTCCTGGCGGCTCCACCACTATCTTGGGACCCTTCAGGTTGTACTTCTTGACCAATGTACCATACTCCTTCTTGTTCCCCGATAGATGAGAATGATAAAGGGTTTCGGGGAACCGCTCGTCCTGCGAGCGGCTCACTTCTTGCGCATGACCTCCTTGATCGAGTCCTCGAGCATGTCCAGGCCAGCGTCCATCAGGTCGCGCGTGATGCACAGTGGCGGGGCGATCCTGAAGCAGTTCTCACCCGCTCCGATGGCCACCACTCCCTTGTGCCACGCGTGCTCGATGATCTCGTGGGCGGTGTCGCCGTCCTTCTCCTTGGACTTCTTGTCCTTGATTATCTCGACACCTATCATGAGGCCCTTGCCGCGGACATCGCCGACGATCTCATACTGGTCGATCCATTCCCTGAGCCTCTTGACCGCATAGTCGCCCTGCTTGACCGCGTTCTCCCTCAGCTTCTCCTTCTCGATGACTCTCATGGTAGCCAAGGACGCCTCGCATGCGACAGGCGTGCCGCCCAGGGTCGTGCAGTGCGAACCAGGGGACCAGTCGTATATCTCCGCGCGTCCGATGGTCGCTCCGAGCGATATGCCGCCTCCGAGCGCCTTCGACATGCAGACGATGTCTGGCACGACCCCGAAGTTCTCGATGGCGCACCACTTGCCGGTCCTGCCCATGCCGGACTGGACCTCGTCCACCGCGAACAGGATGCCGTGCTTGTCCAGGAGCTTCTTCAGCCTCCTGTGGTAATCCTTTGGCGGGACGATGTATCCGCCCTCGCCCTGGATCGGCTCTATCAGCGCTGCCGCGACCTCCTGGGGCGGCAGGAACTTCTTGAAGAGCCAGTCGTCTATGAAGTCGACACACCAGAAGTTGCATTCCGGGTAGGTCTGCTTGTACGGGCACCTGTAGCAGTAGGCGAACGGGACGTGCTCCACACCCGGCATGGTGGGGAAGTACCTCGCCTTCTGGCCTATCGAGCTTGCCGTGAAGCTCAACGCGCCCATCGACCTTCCGTGGAAAGCTCCTGTGAATGCCAGGAACTGCGGCCGCTTCGAGTGCCATCTGGAGACCTTGGCGAATGCCTCAATGCTCTCGGCACCGCTCCCGCTCAGGAAGACCTTCTTCGCGAAGCTTCCGGGCGTGATCTTCTGCAGTTTCTCGCCGAGCTCCACCGCATACCGGTAGTAGAAGTCCGTGTACGAGTAGTGCAGCAGGCGCTCCGACTGCTTCTTGATGGCCTCAACCACCTCTGGGTGGCAGTGGCCGACGTTCATCGCCCCGAGACCGCTGTTGAAGTCGATGTACTCGTTCCCGTCGACGTCCTCTATGATGCAACCCTTGCCCTTCTCGACCACCATCGGGTAGTAGTAGGGCCTGTTGTACGGCGACAGAACCGCGTTGTCTCGCTTCACCCAAGCTTTTGCCTTTGGTCCGGGTACTTCACACACTCTTTTCAAAGAAACCTTTGCTTTTCGACTTGTGTTCAATATACCCCTCTTCGGCTGTCTGAAAACGTGAAGGTTGAACCCCTTGTTTAAACTTTGCTTCTGTTGCCAATAGTGGTCATGAAAGGCTTAATCCGGGGAAGGCCATGGAGCATCCGATGCCTACCCTGCTGGTGAGGTACGGGGAGATAGGGCTCAAGAGCGAGTCCGTCCGCAGGAGGTTCGAGCAACAGCTCGTGGCCGATATCCGCACCAGGCACGCTCTGGCGAAGGTTCCGTGCGTGATATCCCAGGCCAGAGGCAGGATCTTCGTGGATTCCGACGACTGGAGGAAATCGAGCGAGATACTCTCGAGGACCTTCGGAATAGTGTCTTTCAGCCCCGTGACCGTGGTCGGGAGCGACCTCGACGAGCTCACGAAGGCGGCCCTTGAGTTCTCGGAACCGCTCATGTGCGAGGGCGCGACGTTCGCGATCCGGGCCCGCAGGTCAGGAAGCCACAAGTACACGAGCCAGACCCTTGCCGAGCATCTCGGGAGGGCGGTGCTCGACAGGTACTCCTCGTTGAATGTCAAGGTGAGGCTCGAGGAGCCGGAGATCGAGCTCTCGGTCGAGGTGAGGGACAACAAGGCCTACCTGTTCAGCTCGACGCTCGCGGGCCCGGGAGGGATGCCCCTGGGGACGCAGGGGAGGATACTCTCCGTGGTCGAATCGGAGAGGGGGCTTGCAGCCACCTGGCTCATGATGAAGCGGGGGTGCAGCGTCCTCGTGGCGGCCCAAGACCAGGCGATGCTCGCCCCTCTGAACGTCTGGAACCCTCATCTCAGAACTGCTGAAAGGAGTGCGAGCCCGTTCATACAGGCCGAGGAGAACGAGTGCACTGGGATCGCGTTCGAGTGGTCGCTACACGAGATCGAGACAGAAGGAGCTCCCAAGGGCGACCTGCCAGTCTTCTATCCCTTGGTCGGCATGAATGAAGATGAAATAAGGAGTTTGCTGGCGAGGGTACTGTCCTAGGTACCCTGCCTGTTGTGCGCCCTGAGGGACGGTCGGTTCTTCTCCACTCCCATCCCACGGGTCCTCACTAAGCCCCTGCCCTTCTTGCCCGCCGGTGTAAGGCCCCTGTTGGCCCTGTTGGCGTGCTTCGTCGAGCAGATCCAGTTGAGCTTCGGGTCCGACTTGATGACGGGGTGGTTGGGGTCCAGCATGATGATCTCGAACCACTTGTGCCTGCCGTCCTCTCCGACCCAGTAGGACGCGAGGACCTCGAGGTTCGGGTAGCGCTTGGCCGTCCTCTCCTCTGCGATCCTCTGGATGTTCTTCCTCATGGTGATCTTCAGAATACCTTTCCTCTTCGGCCTGCGGCCCTTCTTGATCCTGTGCTTTCTCAGGCCGCCCTTCCTGACCTTCGTGCGGACAACGACCACGCCTGGTTTCGCCTTGTATCCCAGCGTCCTGGCCCTGTCCAGCCTGAGCGGCTTGTCGACCCTGACGTAGGTGCCTTCCTTCCTCCAGTCCACGAGCCTCTGCCACATCAGCTGCTTCATCGCGTCGCTGGAAGGGTCCTTCCAGGCCTCGCCCATAAAATGATACATGTTCTTGCCGCTGACGGGCTTCTTGCCCTCGGGCGCTGCCGCCCCGGTCTGGGGGGCCGCTGCCGGGGCCGCCTCAACTGGCGCCTCAGCGGGTTCCTTGACCTTGCGCTCCTTCTTCGCGGGAGCCTTCTTCGCCTCTTCTGCCATTGTGTTCACATCCAGCCGTTTTCGGGTTCACGCATGAGCGCACATCCCCGGTATTGCGAGACCAGGCGGATCTCGCCGCTGCGAGACACACCAAAAGGCTTGGCTTATATAAACGTGTTGAATAGCGGCGTTCATCGCTCCCCGGGGCAGCTGGCTTCATCCTTTCTCGGGAGATATCATCGCGAAGTTCGCCTCAGTCTCCGAGAACTTCTCCCCCATGTACATTCGAGTTGATGACTGAGAGACTTGGAAGCTCATGCTCTTGAGAGCGATCAATGCCTTGTGATTCGTCGCGGCCACGCATATCCTGTACGATTTCTCAGGAACGGTGCTCATCGCGCTCCTGACCATCTTCACGAACCACTGCTCCGTTCCGGGAACACAGATGCACGGCCCTAGATTGACCCGAGCGTCGTCCGGCCTGCCCAGGAGGTAGCCTCGGATCCCGTGTGAATCCCTTGCCATGAATGCCCACTCTGGATTGTCCCTGAATATCTCCCGAATGACCCTCGTCCTGTCGATCTTCGTCATGGTCTGATCGAACGCCTCGACTCGCGGGAGGTCCTCGGGTCTCATCCGCTGGACCAGAGCGGAGCCTTTCGCTCCGGAGCGGGTGAACCTGAGGGATTCGAACTCCGTCTTGAATTCGAGCTTCTCATAGAACTTCTTCGCGGGTGGTACGGCGTCCAGCTTGAGGGTCCGGACCCCCAGACCATCAGAGTAGTCGATGCAGGCGTTCACCAGGGCCTTCCCGACACCCTGGCCTCGGTACTTCCGGTCTACGATAACAGAATGGACCCACGCCAGCTTCCCGTAGCTCGTGATCGCAGCCACGCCTGCACCCTTCCCATCGACCGTCGCCTTGAAAACACCCTGGGGCTCGATCCGCAGCAACCTTGCCCAGTCCGCCCCGGTGCGGTGCCATTCCTCTGCGTCTGTGAGCGACTTCCCGAACGGGATGTCGCCTGAGCCGAACGGCACGATTGAGATGTTCACGCAAGCTAGAGCGGGAGAACGAGTATTGATGGTTTGGGTAGGTACAATGCGAAAGCCGTGCAGGCCGTCACATGAAATGGTCCAGGCTCAACTTCTTGTCGGTCTTCTTGGCCTTTGGACTCTCCCTCGGCCTGCTCTTCGTCTCCGTGCCATCGAAAACGAGCGTCTTCTGAGACCCGTCTGAGACCAGCTTCCTCTCGTCCCATCCGAAGGAGTCCGTGACCCTCGACACGGTGGCGGCGACGCGAGTGGCATAGTAGCGGTAGTCTGGCTTGACGCCCTCCGGCAAGCCCCTGCTCTCGACCCAAGGCTCGAACTTCTGCTGGGACGACTTCGAGTCCGTGATTATCCATGAGACCTTCATCCCCGGCACAACCTCGTACCCCAGCTCCTTCAGCTTCTTCGCGACCCTTACGTTGATCATGCTCTCGCTGTTCTTGTACTGGCTCTCGTCCTTGACCGAGCGCGATATCACGAGCTTGCCAGGGTCGATCTCTCCGTCCATGAGCTGCCGCAGGACATCTTTGGTGTATGTGACCGCGCCGTCGTTGTCGCCGTCCAGGATCTTCTCGAAGACCACCTGTAAGGTCTCGCTCTGGAGATCGAACGAGTCAGTCCTGCGCATCTCGTAGCCCCTGATGATCATCTCGTTCCTTGGCCAGACCATCCTGCCCACATACCGCTTCTTCATGCCGTGGGAGAAGAACGGGTTCATTATCTTCTCGAACTCGAGCACAACGTTCCCCGACGAGAACCGCTCAGCGATCTGCTGCCCGAGCCTGACGCTCTCCTCGAGGTTCGGATGAGGCGATAGGAAGAACACCGAGTCGGTGTCGGAGTAGATGACCTCGAGGCCTTCGGCCTCGAGCTTCTTGATGAGGTCCTTGGTCGCCTCCCTCGCGAAGGCCGTGATGCTCGCGCCGATCTTCGGGTCGGTGAACCTGTAGAACGAGGATGCGAGAACTCCGTAGAACGAGTTCATCAGTATCTTGATGGCTTCCTGGAGGCCGTTGTAGTAGTCCTTCTCGTCGGGAGTCTTCGCCTCCTTCATCGCCTTCTTGGTCGAAGCACGCTCCTCCATCAGCCTGATGAGTATCCTGGGGAGAAGCCCCTCGCGGACGCTCTTGTCGAGGAACCTCGCGCCCGTTGGAGACTCTATGGTCCCCTTGGGGGACAGGGTGGTGAAGCAGATGTTCTTCGATATGATCATGCTCGGGTACATGCTCCTGAAGTCGAGCGTGAGAACCCAGTGGAACAGGCCCTGCTTCATCTCGTGCACATACCCGCCCTCGATGGTCTCCGCCTCCTCGTAGTTGCGGGTGGTCATGGGCACGGCGACATGTTCCCTGTCGGCCTCCCGTATCAGTATCGAGTCGACCAGCTGCGAGGTGGTACCGTTGACAACATCGTCCAGCGGCAGCATCGAAACCGTCGCAAGGTCCATACCCCGCTGCAGGACGGCGATCTTCTCGAGGACCTTGAGGGCGAGCATGCTGTCCTGGGCGCAGTACTTCATCACCTTCTCCTTGTCGGAGGCCCATTCCTCGTCCATCTTCTTGGGGTCGACATCGTGCTTCTCCTCGCCGAGCAGCAGCTTCGAGACCGCGTTGAGCGTCTCCTGCTTGGGCTTCAGGATCTTCTTCACGGCCCACCACGCATCGACGATGATCCTGCCCTCGGTCCACCAGAACCTGTTGTTGTACTGCGACAGCCCTCCCGGATACCTTCCCCAGGAGAGCTCAGGCATCCTCAGCGCCTCTGCCCGCTGCAGTATCTGCGGGATGTCGAACCCGTCGATGTTGTAGCCCGTGATGACATCCGGATCCGTCTCGTGAATGTACTTGACGAAATCCTGGATCATCTGCCTCTCGCCGCCAGGACCGTCCCCCGGGAAGTGCTTGTCCTCGATCCTGTCGCCCTTCTTCAGGATGGAACAGATGCAGAATATCTTGGGTTCCTTGAGGCTCGTCTCGACATCGAAGCTGAGTATGGTCAGCTTCGGCCTGAAGGCCTTGATTGGCTCGAACCGCTCCGCCTTGACGACCAGGTCGGTTCTGTAAGCCTTGTCATCGAGCTCCTCCCCGATCACCCGGGCGCACGAGCCGATTTTCATGTCGTAGACGAACCTGAAGTGGAACGGGATATCGGCAGCGAGGACTGTTGTCTTCGGAATGATGGTCTTCCTGATGTCAGGAACCAGCCAGGGGAATGTCGCGACCACCCTCTTGCACTTCTTCATCTCGCCCTTGTACAGCAGCTCGGCATCCTCGAGACGCTTCACGCGCTCGTCCGTGCCGAGCATGTCGACGATCTCCTGAAGAGCGTCCTTGGAGTCCGGCTCGACGAAGAAGAAGTACGGCTCGAAGCCCGTATACTTGACCGCGATGGACTTCCCGTCCCTCGTCTTGCCGTAGATATGGACGGCGAGGTCCCCCTCCATCTTCTTGTACGAGGCGCCGATCAGCCTAATGTCCCAAGATCCCATCGAAATCAAGCTCTTGCGACTATCTTGATCACATCATTGTCCTTCAGGACATGGTCGTGACCTATCGTCATGTGGGTCTTTCCGTCAATCGCCCTAATAAAGTTATCACCCAGGTCACTGTGTACCTTGTATGCAAGGTCCTTGGCGTTCGTCCCGCGCCTCATCAGATACGCGTCCGGCAGTATCCGGTTCTGCTTGTCCGTCCAGTGATGCTCGTCCTCCACCGGATAGATGATCATCATGTCGAGGACCTTGAACACGACGTCCTCGAGCACGGCCTGAACGCCCGTGGTGCCGTTGTCCCTGAGCCAATCCCCCATCTTGGTGCAGGCCGCGATCTGCTTCTCGTTCAGCTTGTCCTTGCTGGGGAACTCGAAATGGTTGTTCCCTGGGACATAGCTGATGAGCCCGGCCTTCGTGGCCCTCCGGAGCGCGAGCTCGTACTCCGCGCTCGTCGGAACGACCGGGTATCCTGTCGCTTTCAGCTTCTCGATGTTCTCCTTGGGCGCGATATCCGCCTTGTTGGCGGCGATAATCATGGGCTTCGCGATCTTCTGGAGCTCCTGACAGAACCTAAGCAGGTCCTGGTCGTTCCAGAGCGAGGCGTCCTGTTCTGCTGGCGTGTGCCGTAGCGCTGCGAGTATTTGGCTCTCGGTTATCGAGAGGCCGGTGAGCTTCTCGTGGAGGGACTTCTCGATCTTCGTGCCAGCGAGCTTCGACTGCTTGGCTATCTTGGTGAAATTCTTCTCGAGTATCCCGTAGATCCAGTACGATATCTCCTTCTCGAGGAAGCTTACATCGAGGACAGGGTCGTGGTCGCCCACCCCGACTGGATTCCCCTCGAAGTCCGTGCCCCCGCTGGCATCGACGACGTGGATGAACGCGTCCGCCTGGCGGAGGTCGTCCAAGAACTTGTTCCCGAGGCCGCGGCCAGCATGAGCGTCAGGGACAAGGCCGGCCACGTCCAACACCTCGATTGGCACGAATCTCGTGCCGTTCTCGCAAGGCGAGTTGTTAGGCGTGCACTGCTTCCCGAACGCGACATGGGGACACTGCCCCCTGACGTATCCCACTCCTCGGTTCGCTTCGATGGTCGTGAACGGGTATGATGCGATCTGGGCAGTCGCGAGAGTCAGCGCCGAGAAAAAGGTGGACTTGCCGACATTGGGTTTCCCTACTATGCCAACGAGCACGCTATTCCCCCCGAGGGCCGATGAGGTTCTGAATAGAAAAACTGCTCGGTGCCCATATCCAGCGCAATATCCACAATTCCGATACGTTGTGAAATGATTTATACGGCCACTCGCCTGCGGCTGACCATGGAGACCGCTCTCGTTCTCTGCGAAGGGGCGTTCAACAGACCGCCAGGAAAGACCGCCGCTGGACTGGTCAGACACTCCCTTAGGTTTGAGATACTCGGGATCATCGACAGCACGTCCGCAGGCAAGGATGCTGGCGAGGTCCTTGACGGCAAGAAGGCTGGGATACCCATATTCGCCTCGCTGGGCGAAGCTCTCGCCAGGCAGAAGCGAAGGCCAGACTACCTGATCATCGGCGTTGCGACCGTGGGCGGCATGCTGCCGAAGCAATTCAGACCCATCATCGCCGAGGCCCTGGGGAAAAAGATCGACGTCATCTCCGGCCTGCACGAGTGGCTCAACCAGGATCCCGAGTTCTCCAAGCTCGCCAAGAAGCATGGCGCGACCATCACCGACATACGGAAGGAGCCACCACTTGAGACGATGCACCACTACCGTGGCCTGGCCACCAAGATGAAGTGCGTGAGGATACCCATACTGGGCACGGACGCCGCGAGCGGGAAGCGGACGACGGGCGTCATACTCGCCAAGAAGCTCAACGAGCGCGGCATACGGACGAGCTTCGTCGCGACGGGCCAGACCGGCCTCCTGCAGGGTTCGAGGTTCGGGATACCTCTGGACGCCATCAGGGGAGACTACGTCGTCGGCGAGCTCGAGAACGCGATCGACATGGCCTACCGGGCCGAGAAGCCACAGGTCATAATCGTGGAGGGGCAGGGGGCGTTGAGCCACCCGGCCTATGTGACGGGCTCGAGGGCCATCGTCTGCGCATCTGCGCCGAGCACGGTCGTACTACAGCATGCGCCCGCGAGGAAGCACAGGAGCTATCACACGGACGAATTGCATCTGCCCAACGGGACGATAGACCGTGAAATGGAGCTCATCAAGGTCTACGCCAAGACCGACATAGTCGGCATAACGATCAACCACACGGAGATGACCAGGAAGCAGGTCGAGAAGAAGATATCGGAGTACGAGAAGAAGTACCGCGTTCCAGCATGCGACCCCCTAGTCGATGGCGTTGACAAGATCGCGGACGCCATCATCAAGAAGTTCGCTTTGAAGCCGAAGAAGACCTGAGGGCGACCAGGGCGTCTGATATCTGCCCGATCATCTCGGGAGAGAGTTCCTCGGCCCTCTGATCCGAATAGGGCAACCTGGCAAGTGTCTCCTTCTCCATGCCTTCCACCAGAGACGCCACTGACGGGTCAGTAAGGAGCGAGTTCAGGATCTTCTTGCGCCTGTGGGAGAAGATCGCCTTCGTCACCCTGAAGAACGCATCCTCGTCATCGACTTGGAAGGGAGGTCCCCTTGGCACGAGCCTGACAACGCACGAGTCCACCTTGGGCTGCGGCCAGAAGGACGCCCTTGAGACGTTGAACAGTATCTCGCACTCCGACCTATAGTAGACCCCGACCGAGAGCCTGCCATACTCAGCCGTGCCATTCGTCGCGACCATCCTCTCCGCGAACTCCCTCTGCAGCATCAGCACCGCCGTGTCGAAGCCCGCGTCCAGCAGCTTGAACGTGATGGGGGAGGATATCTGGTAAGGCAGGTTCGAGACGACCTTGTTGAACTCAGGCAGGAACGCCTTCACTGCGTCCGCTCGGACCAGTCTGACACGGTCGCCGAATCTGCGCTCAAGGAACCTGCAGAACTCCGGGTCCTGTTCCACGGCCACCACCTTGGCGCCCGTCCTCAGAAGCTCCTCCGTGAGGTTGCCGAGACCGGGCCCGATCTCGAGGACGGTGTCCTTATCTGAAAGGTCCGCAGCCTCGACAGCGCGCCTGAGAACCGAATCGTCAAGAAGGAAGTTCTGGCCCAGCCTCTTCGACGGTCGCTTGCCCATCGAACCGAGGATGGCCTTCAACTCTTCTGCCCTCATGCCATCCATCCGACCCGCGAGGCATCATCTCGCGACGAATATGCGGTACTTCTCGTCGGGGTTCTTCAGCTCTTCCTCGATCCGCTGCGCGACATGCTTCTCGATCTGGTGCGCGAGAGGTACCCTCGTGGTTATGTCCGCCACATCCCTGAACGGGCCCTTCTTCCTCTCCTCGACGATTGCCCACATGGTCTTCTTTCCAAGGCCCGGCAGGAGCTCCAGCATGTGGAACCTGCTGGTGATGGGCTGGGATTCGTTGAAGAATCTGACGAAGCGCTCCTCGTGCGCCTTTATGACCTGCAATATGACGAAGGGCAGCTCGCTCTGGGCGGCGTTGGTGAGCTCGTTGTAGCTGATCCGCTTCTTGACATGGAGTATCTCCTGCCTCAGCTCGAGGTCCTTGCCGATGTAGACCTTGTCGCCCGGGGCAAGAGGCACGTTCTCCTTGGGCACGAGCTCGAAAAGCTTGAACTGGTCCTCGCCAATGGCGTACGCTACGGGCTCCCGCTTGTACATCTTTTCATCCGGGAGTCCTTGGGGCAAGTAATCTAGTATTCGAGCGTAGTCCTCCACGGCAATCCCCCCGAGCTCGTCAGTGGTACTTCTCTACAACGCTAAGTATCTTTTCGATGTCCTTCTTCTCTACGCTGGCCCTCTCCTTCGAGAAAATCAGCCGGACATCGTCCGCGGCGGATGGCATCGTATCTGCTATCTTCACCGCGTTTATCTCGGAAACGAATCCGAGCTCGGTCAGTTCCTTGATCAACTTCTTGGCCTTCTTGGAGTCGATCCGTGAGAATCTCTGTGAATGCTCCAACGCGAGCTTCTGCTCGGGCGTCAGCTCGCCCTCTGTCTGCCGCTCGGTAAGTATCTCCTTTACCTCTGCCAGTGAGACCATCTTCTTGTCTTCCATAGAGAAACACCGCCGGCCCTTACTTCGACTTCCTGAGGTGCTCCGGCCTCACGATAATCTGCTTCATCTTCCCGCCCATGCGCACATCCAGCATGTAGGACTTCCCCTGCATGCGCGTGACCGTGGCCGTATGCCCGTGGAACCTCACGTGCGGCTGGCCCTTGTGTATGCTCGGGTCGATGTTGACGTTCACCTTCTCACCGACTTCGAATGACTGGAAAGCCCTTGTGATGGGAGAGAGACCCCTGTCTCGCGAGCGCTTCTGCATGACCGATCGTGTCCGGCGCCTGTAGCCTTTGGAAGCCTTCACCATGTCTTCACTCCCCTTGGTCTCCGATCCTGATGACGTCTAGCTCGAGCACCTCGCAGGGCACACCGACGATCGCCGCGACGTTCGGCTGAGTCCGACCCTCGTCCCCGTGCATCAGTTCCTTGATGTACGTTCCGCTGTCCGCCTCAACCACGAACACCACGTCCCGGTCCTTGACGGACTCGACTGCGATGTTCCTGACGGCCCTGACACGCTCGAGGTCGGCACGCCGATGGGCTACCCTGTTTGGCGTCTGCTGACGTATGGGCTTTTCGGCCAATGATGTAACTACTTCATTAAGCTTTCCGTGGTCGAAATCGCCCTGGAAACGCACACTGACCCTGTAAGTTTTGGAGTGGGCGGCCTCCTTGATCGCCCTCATCTCAGCCCTTGTGGACGGGCGAATGCCCTCCACCTCAACCACCCCCCTGCCGCCCTCGTTGATCTCCCTCTGTATCAGCCCGAGGTCCAGGCTGCGCACCCTCGGCCTCCTGACCTCGGCGACGAACGGCCTCCCGTTGCCCAGCATGCGGGCGTCTATGTCCTCCCGGCCCATCCCGTGGAAGAACTCGGCCTCCCCGGAAGCGCGCTTCATGACGATGGGGCCGATATGGTCTTGCACGCTCGTCTCGTACATCCGGCCCTTGCCCGAGCAGTGGGGACAACCCTTGCCCCTGCACTCCCTGCACATCCACCGGGTTTGGGGCATCTCCCTGGAGTTCTTCATGTATCTTCCATAGACGAAGAGCGGTGCGACGTCGAGGACCACCTGGTCAAACCTCGTGTCTACAAGGAACACCATGTCGGGGTTGGCGAAGTCCACGGGCTTGTCGAGCCTCGTCTCAAGGAGCTTGCCGATCTCCCTGTTCATCTCGGTCTTGATCGACTCAGTCTCCTTGGCTCCCACCTCGGTCCAGAAGGATTCCTCTCGCTCGACGGTCTCGGCGTCGATCTTGGTCCCGACAAGGAATGTCGAGAACTCGAAACCCGTGGATGTCTTGACAGCAAGGTCGGCGAACTTCGCCACCTCGGAGAACAGGCCTCTGCACAGATAGCATTCCGACATGTCCGAGGGCGCCTCCGGGGCGCCATCCACTGACCCTCTGACCATCATGCCCCTCTGATCGTTCGAGAGGCCTCTGGAGACGGATGCAAAAAGCCTTCCCAGGCAGTGGTTGCACAAGGGGCGCTGAAGCGCTCGCCCTGCGATCGCGAGCCTTTCGGACATTGTCGGTGTCAACAGCAGGCGTGGCCCGTATTTATGGTTTGCCGGTCGTCATGCTCCGCGTGCCTGATAGGCGCAGCCCGCCCGACTAGATTCCGACGCACTCGAGCTGGGCGTCGCAATAGTCCCAAAGCGGCCTGTCATCCGTCGTCAGTATCGTCTCCAGCCACTTCGGGAGGACGGGCTTGAGGCTTGCTATGGCGGCGTTCAGATCGAAATCCTCGAGCGCAGAATCGAAGACAAGGTAGTTCACGTAGACAGGCTTGTTCCTGACCTTCTCGTCTTCCAGCGTGAACATCAGCCTGATCCTTTCGTCGCCCTTGTGGACATAGGTTTCCGCGACCAACGAGTACCGCCTCTTGGCGATGCCACTTATGTTCAGCTGGGCGATGCCCTTGTAGTTCACCGACTCGCTGAGCGTCCAGCGCATCTGTCCGTCGTAGGTACCGAGGACATATTGGGAAGGTGACATCGAGAGCTTCTGCCCGGACTCCAGGGCCATCCTGGTCCAGACCCTGAGTAGCATGTGGGCCAGGAGCTTCATCACCCTGTCCCTGGGAGTGTCGCCACTCACCGAGGCCATGGGGATCTGCGACATGTCGCTGTCCACCGCCTTGAGGAGCGCCTCTGACATCAGCTCATGTTATTGTCTGTTGGGCTATTTCAATCGTACTAGGACATGGGCGTCTAGAATCCCATCCCATCGACCTTGAGCTGTGGTCTCATCTTCTCAAGGAACTGGTAGACGGCTGCGTGCTCGCTACCAGAGAGCAGCATGTCGAGGGCTCTGAGAGCGACGTTCATCTGGATGCTGTTGGCTATGACCGAGACCGTGTTCCCATACACCGAGATGAACGCGCCCGTGAGCTCCTCGATGATGGCCCTGGTCTTGCCGTGGCTGCCTATCACGCGTGCGCGCACGCGCATCACGTGTTCCTGCTTCTTCCCGACGAAGTCCCTGATGTCCAGGATTTCAAGCATGTAATTCTCGTCGAGCAGGAGCATCGCCTTCTCCGGCGAGAAGCCCCGGCCAATGGCGGTCACGACATTGAGCACCGACAGGCCGATGGCAGGGTCTTCCGAGCGGGTCGAGTCGATCTGGACGTCGCCTTCCTGAGAGTCGATCGAAAGCTTCGTGCCGGTCCTCTTCTCGATCCTGTCCTTCGTCTCGCCGTCCTTTCCTATAAGCGCCCCGATCCTCTCCCCGGGGATCTTGACCGACTGTATCATTTGCCCTTTATCTCCTTCAGCGAGTCCTTGGCGTCCACCGAGATTCCGTACTTCTTGAAGAACTTCACCATGTTAAAGACGTCGCGCTGGAGCCACTCCTCGGCGTTCGGATGTTGGACGAGGACCCCCTGACCGACGTCGATGATGACCGGCTCCTGATCGAGCATCAGGACGTTGAACTCGCTCATGTCGCAGTGCACCAGCTTCGCCTTCTGATAACTGAGCTTCATGTACTCGAAGATTGTCCTCGCAGTCCCTTCGGGGTCCTCGAGCTCGACGTACCGCAGCTGACGGGCGGGCTCGACCTCGTCCCCGATGTACTCCATGACGATGATGTTCTCGTGCTGTACGATGGGCTGGGGCACCCTGACGCCTGCCCTGTACAGCAGGCCGAGGTTGAGGAACTCCTTCTTCGCCCACGCAGGGATGAGCCTTCTGCGGTTGGTTGGCAGCCCCCGGAACCTGGGGTCGCCCGCGATGTACTTCCACATGTCGCTGAAGGTCCCAGTCGAGGTGCGGTAGATCTTCACGGCGAGCATGGTCCCGGAATTCGTGCTAGCCCTGAACACGTTCCCTTCCTTGCCGGTCGATATCGGGAAGTCGAACCTGTCCATCACGCCATCCGAGAAGAGCTTGTAGATGCGCATCAGGTTCTGTTTGTCGAAGACCTCGTCGTACGACTTGCGGTCGTCTGTCTGGTTCTTCTTCCTGATACGCCAGCTGTCAATCTCCCTCTCAAAAGAATGATAATCATCAGCTCTTGCCACAGGAAGCCACCGGTCGTCCTTCAGAAGATGTCTATGGACTTCGGGATCATCTTCTTCCTGCTCAGGTACATCGACTGGGTCTTCGTGTACCTGTACTGGATGTTCGCCTTCTCATCCTGGAACTCCCAGGGTTGCACGATGACGAGGTCGCCTTCCCGGATCCACATGCGCTTCTTGATCTTGCCCGGTATGCGGCCCATGCGGTACTTGCCGTCCGCGCACATGATCTTGATACGAGACGCACCGAGAAGCTGGTCCGCTATGCCGAACATCTCCCCGTCCTTCTTCCTGGGCAGACGCACCCTGACGAATTCAGGCTGCCCGTCAGGGCCTATCTCCGGCTCCTCTTCGCGTGGTCTGAATGGCAAGTGATTCTCCCGGTGCTGGTGAGTAATATGTTCGGCGTACTTAAGGCTAGTGGGATATTCCTGCCGAGCCAGCACGTTTTCTGACAGATGATTTCTGCAATCGCCCGCGCGCTGCTTTGTCGGATTTCAGACACCGCTGATGCGGCGCTGTTGAGGCGATGTCATCACGACCATATACGAACACCAGGCTCAAGCGGTCGGAGGCGGCAGACCATGGAAGGCACTGCTCACAACAAAGAGAAGGACAAGATCCTGCTCGCGTATTCCGGCGGCCTGGACACGTCAGTGGCGATCCACTGGCTGAACGAGAAGTACGGCTGCGAGGTCATCGCCGTGACCGTCGATGTCGGTCAATCGGATGATCTCAAGGATGCGATGAGGAGGGCTAAGAGCATAGGTGCCTCGAGAGCATGGGTGGTTGACGCGAAGAAGGAGTTCGCAGACAACTACGTGCTCCCTGCCCTCAAGGCCAACTCGCTCTATGAGGGCAACTACCCGTTGGGAACCGCCATCGCAAGACCGCTCATGGTCGCGAAGCTCGTGGACATGGCGAAGCGCTTCGGGGCGAAGACCATCGCGCACGGTTGCACGGGCAAGGGGAACGACCAAGTCAGGTTCGAGGTCTCCATCATGGCGCTTGCACCGGACATGGAGATACTCGCCCCCACGCGCGACTGGGGCATGACCAGAGAGGAGGAAATCGCATACGCCAAGGAGCACGGCATACCAGTGCCCGTTACGGTCGAGGCCCCTTACAGCATCGACGAGAGCGTCTGGAGCAGGGCAATCGAGTGCGGCGTGCTGGAGGACCCGTGGGCCGAACCGCCCGAGGACGTCTTCGAGTGGACCAAGGGAATGGACGGGTCCCCTGACGCCCCCGAGTACGTGGAACTCGGGTTCGAACAAGGCAAGCCCACGACGATGAACGGCTCGCCGATGGAACTCCTTGACATGATCAAGAAACTGAACGAGATCGCCGGCAACCACGGGGTGGGCAGGATCGATCACATCGAGAACCGCCTTGTGGGCATCAAGTCGAGAGAGGTCTACGAGGCACCAGCCGCGATGGTCCTCATCAAGGCACATCAGGACCTCGAGAGCCTGGTGATGACCAAGGATCTGCTACACTACAAGAAGATCGTGGAGCAGCACTACGCGGACCTCATCTACAACGGGCTCTGGTTCTCGCCACTGAAGGAGGCCCTGGAGGCGTTCGTTGAGAAGACGCAAGAAGGCGTCACTGGCACTGTGAGGCTCAAGCTGTTCAAGGGTAGCGCGGTGGTGGTCGGCAGGGAGTCACCGTACTCGCTGTACAACACGGCGCTCTCGACTTACGCGAAGGGCGATGAGTTCGACCATTCGGCGGCGAAGGGGTTCATCTACGTGTGGGGGCTGCCGCTGAAGGTGGGGAGCATCGTCAAGGCAGGGGCGAACGGGAATGGTGCAGGAAGCGAAGTCGCGGTCACTGAGGAGTCGGCCTCCGCAGGCAAATGACGAGTTCCTCAGCTTCACCGCATCGGTTCAGTTCGACCACAGGCTGTGGAGACATGACATAGCGGGCAGCATCGCGCATGCCCATGCGCTCGCGCGCGCAGGCGTCATTGATGAAGCGGAGCTAGAATCGATCCAGTCCGGCCTGAGAGAGATAGCAGCTGAACTCAAAGAGGGCCGAGCCGCGCTCGACCCATCACTTGAGGATGTCCACATGAACATCGAGAAGCTGTTGACGGACAGGATCGGGGACGCAGGCGCCAAGCTCCATACCGGAAGGAGCAGGAACGACCAGGTCGCGCTTGACATGAGGCTCATGACGCGCGAGTCGCTGTTGGACGTCTCCTCCAAGATACTCCAGCTCCAGGAGGTGCTCCTCACGAAGGCGAAGGACACCTCGGACAGCATCATGCCGGGGTACACACACATGCAGCCCGCACAGCCGGTCCTGCTCGCGCACCATCTCCTGGCGCACTACTGGAGGCTGGAGCGTGATCTCGGAAGGCTCCTCGACTGCTACAAGAGGACGAATCTGTCGCCATTGGGGGCTGGAGCCGTAGCCGGCACGGCTTTCGCAATAGACCGCGAGGCCGTCGCGGACATGCTCTCCATGGACGGTGTGACACAGAACTCCATGGATTCGGTCTCCGACAGGGATTTCGTGGCCGAAGCGGCCTTTGCACTATCGCTCATGATGGTACATCTCTCCTCGCTCAGCGAGGAGCTCGTCATGTGGTCATCCCGCGAGTTCGGCTTCGTGAGGTTCCTGGCGGGCCTCACCGGAGGCTCGAGCATGATGCCGCAGAAGCAGAACCCGGACATAGCCGAGCTCGCCCGTGGCAAATCGGGCAGGGCTATCGGTGACCTCGTCGCAGTCCTCACCTTGCTGAAATCTCTTCCCCTCGCGTATAACCGCGATCTGCAGGAAGACAAGGAGAGCCTCTTCGATGTTTTCGACACATCTGAGGCCTCGCTTCGTGCCCTCACACGCTTCCTCGCAGGAGCTGAATTCGACAAGGTGAGGATGAGGAAGGCGGCCGAGGCCGGTCTGATGACCGCGACCGACCTCGCCGACCTCCTCGCAATCCGCGGGGTGCCCTTCAGGAAGGCGCACGGGCTCGTGCGCGAGGCAACGCTCCGTTCGAAAGGCGACCACGGGGAATTCCTGAAGCGCGCGGACGAGCTGCTTGTGAAGGAGCTTCCCGACCTGGACGCCAATGCCTCGGAGACGCTCACCGCAGAGCGCTCGATTGCCAGGCGTGGTTCGACCGGAGGCACCTCGAAGGGGGCCGTCGCGCACCAGCTTTCGGTTGCCGAGGAGATGTTGGGGAAGAACAGAGGCTCCGTCGAGAAACTGATGCAGGATGTCTCTGCCGTGGACAGGCTGCTGTGGGCTTGATCACCTGGAGTTCGCGGGCACGATCCTGTTCTCGATGCATGAGGAGAGAATGTCGAATGCCCGCATCATGTCCTCGCGGCTCACGATGAATATAGTATCCGTGTAGCAGCTCACGGCTTCCAGAAGGTTGATGCCCTGCTCGGAGAGCATCCCCATGATGTAGGCGAAGACGCCCGACGTCTCCTCGATCGTCGGAGGGCTCTTGAGGGTTATCTCACCAAGGTTCTCCTTGACGCTGACCACATGCGCCTGACCTATGGCCTGGATGATCCTTGGAAGGTGCTTGTCCTCCGATATGACCGTTATGGCGTTCGTGCTCTGGAGAACCTGCATGGTGCTCTTCTCGCCGAGTATCTCCTTGACGACGTCCTCCAGGTTCTTTAGGACAATCCATTCGTTCTTCGCGACGACGATGCATATCTTCGTCTTGAGCTCCAGTCGGCTCGACTCGAAGACCCTCATGATGGCGCCCTCGTTGTCGGTCTTCGCGAGCTTCATGGCGTATCTGCGGCTAGCTGCGAGGACTGCCTCCTCGTTCTTCACGCCGAGCTCCTTCATGATGAGCCTTGAGAGCGATGAGTAGTTGACAAGGTCCTTGCTGATGCAGTCCTTTATGCTCGGATGGCGGTCGATGTACTGCCTCGTGAGCTCTGCCGCGCTCAACTTCTCCTTCGGCTGGTCCATTCGGGAGCCTAATTCCCAGGATTGGCATTAAACTTTGGATTGGATGCTGGCCATCTGGACCGCCGATTCGGAGCCGAGAAGGATTAAATATGGACATATCATAGTGCCAAGAAGCGGCACAGGACGACCATCTGCTCCCGTAGTGTAGTCCGGTCAATCATTCCAGCCTTTCGAGCTGGATACCCGGGTTCGAATCCCGGCGGGAGCACCTGGGGCTCTCATCACAGCACCTGGCTCATCTCTCTCTCCACGAGGGAGAACTCCTTCGGGTCCATCGTGGATCCGTCCACCGGGACGAGAAGATAGCCTTTGTCGAGCACTACCTGTTCGTTTATGAGCTGCACGAACTTCAGGACGCTCTTGAAATCGTTCTGAGTCGTGAGATACTCCAGGCCTTCCACAATCACGGCCCCACTCTCACCCTTCGACAGGAAATCCTTGATTGATGACGCGAGCCGGGCGAGGTTGTTGGGCGAGACGTACTCGATGTCCTTGGACTGCGGCGGCGGCTGAGCGGTCTCACTCTTGGTCAGCCATATCGCGTCTCCTTTGAAATCGTACTTCTGCCGCAGGATGTCAGGGTGAGTCCTGGAAATACAGAGGCCTCTGCCGCCCTTCGACAGCAGACTGGAGAACAGTGCGAAGCTTCTCTCGGGCCTCTCCTCTCGGATAACGTAGCTCCAGCCAGGGGAGAGCTGTACAGGTGGCGGGACGGGCTTGGAAACGACAGGTGCTCCGGAGTCCTGCGCCGTGAGTTTCTTCCCGATCGCCCGTTCGACCTCGTCGACCTTCTGCTGTACCCTCTGGAAGATCATAGACCGCTTGGTCTTTGCCATTATCTGCAGTTCGCGAGAAGTATAGCCTTTGGTGGACAACTTGATGATCTCGTCCCAGGCGTCCTGGAGGCCTTCCTGGAATCCCTTGATGTAGCCTCTAGCGGAATCCTCTTCTTGGCTCATCTGTCCCATCCACTGGTCGCACCTTTCCTTATGGGATGGCCAGACTAATAACCTTTGCCGGATTCGCCTGGACTGACTCACACAGTATAGCGAAAAGAAATATAGGCCGGGGGTAACATCGGAGGCCGACATGCCTCTCTCAAAACGCAAAGGCCTCCCGAGGCTGAGGGTCAAGGCTAGGATCGCATCGAAGGTCCGCGAGAAGGACCTGATCGAGAAGGCCAAGCTCTTGATGGACGACTACGAGCTCATCCTCCCAGACTGCGCCGAGGACTGCGGCTCATGCCCCTTCAAGAAGACTCGGGCTAGACTCGAGAAGATCTCCAAGTACAAGGACAACCCCGACAAGCTCGCGAAGTTCGCGAAGCGGGGTGACAAGCTCGCGCGCGCGTACGCGGCGACAATAGCGCTCGCGCACGAGCAGAAGACCCCTTACCTGGCGACCGCAACGTACCCTGGCGGGACCATCACCTACGTCCTGCGGGGGAAGACCCCGAAGGAGAAGCTCATTGGCGTCCAGAACTTCGACTCACCAAAGTGGAGGGTCCTCAGCGTCGCGGACCTCGTCCAGAAGAAAGGCCTCCACTTCTACTCCTATGAGGACAGTTTCGTATGCACGGGCAGGTACTCGAGACCGCCTGAGGAATATGTCAAGATGGCAGCGGAGGGCGTCGGCGCCGGCAGATCGGAGGGAAACGTCTTTTCGTGCCCTCACAACCCGTCCGAGACAGACCACATGGTGTTCGACTGGGTGAGCGCTGGGAAGAAGATCGCTATCTGCGACCAGTGCAGCGCGAAGCTGAAGAACACGCTTTCCAAACTGTCCGAAGGCATGGCAGTCCCGAACGTCCTCAGCGAGTTCGAGATATCCGTCAAGCGCCCGCTCAAAACCTCCTCGGGTGGCGACAAGTGCAAGGACCTGCTGGACAGGCCCGTCGACAAGGAGCTGCTGACCAAATACTCGCGGGGCGAGATAGGCAACAGGGAGCTGATCGACAAGCACATGCAGGTGGTCCGCGAATCGATCGAGGAACTCGACAAGAAGGCGTTCGCGAAGGGGGACAGATGCTACGGAGACGACGCCGAGGCGTTCGTCAATGACCTCACCGAGGACGAGCTTGAGAGGAAGGCGCTCCTGGGGCTGCTTTCGCGAATCGGCCATCCGGTCGTCATTGACCAGAGCGATTCAGTCAACAAGCTGCTCTCGAAGTACTGGCCTGCGCACGGCATGGACGCTCTCAAGGCCATAGTTCCTGAGGAGGTCGCGGAGAAACACTTCAAGGACTACGACGAGGAGTCGAAGTCCCCGCTCAAAGCCATCCGTCAGGCGGCGAAGGAGGTTGAGCATCAGACCGTGGTGTCCAGAATCCCGCGCTACAAGAAGCTGTCCCAGTACGGAGACCTCGCGGACCGCGTTGCCCGGGCGTACAAGACCTCCGGATCCGCGGGCGCAGTCTCGGTCCTCGATGCGGAGAAGTCCAGCGATCACCGGACCAGGTCGATCGTGCACGCGTTCTACCTGTCATTGGGCATAACGACCAAGTCGTGGAAGTTCACGGACGAGGAGAAGGAGTACGGGAAGCACCTACAGACCTTCGCCAGGAAGCTTCTGGACAGCGCGGACCAGGACCAATACCACTCCGCATTCTCGGACCTTCTGACTCAGGCAGGCTCCACCGAGGAGCTCAGGAGAGCCTAGTTATCCTCGTGTCCAACACTACATGGCTGACGCCCGGGGCGTATGATTTGATCTCCTTGAAACGGAGTATCTCGACCCGGTGACCTTTCGCGGCGGAGACGAGTCTCTGCACCGGTCGCGTCGGGAGCAGTTCGTTCGGACAGGTCTCGTGATAGTGGAGCATGCCCCCGCTCCGCAGCAGTCTCATCGCAGTGGGCAGGAACTCGTGGGTCTTCTTCACGTATCCCATGATCACCCTGTCAGCGAACCCTGACCCTGCGAGCGTCCTGTTGTCGCCCAGGACTGGCTCGATGCGCCCTGTCGAATCGTTCAGGGCGACGTTCTCAACGAGGAAAGAGTACGCCACAGGATTGAGCTCGCACGCGATTATCTTCTCTGGTCTCTGGTACACGGCTAGCGGGAGCGAGAAGTAGCCGATCCCGGCGAACATGTCGACGACTGTCTCCCCGTCACACTGAATGTCGGCCATCCTGAGCCGCTCCTCGACGTTGCCGGATGAGAACATTATCTTGGACGCGTCGAACCTGTACCGGATACCGTTCTCAAGGTGGGTTGAGATCGTGTCCTTGCCCAATAGCACGCGCGCGACCGGTTCCCTGAGGTCACCGGCCACCCCGCCGACGTCCCGGATGACCGCTTTGAGCCCCAGCACCTTGGCATATGCGTCGGCCACCTCGGGCTCGTAGTCGTCGAGGGTGTGATCAAGCCTTATCACCGCCACGTCCCCGAACTGCTCCCACTTGTCCGGGAGCGCCGATTTCAGACCCTCTGGTATGCGGCAGATGGTCCTGATCTTCTCGATCGGGTCGATCCTCCAGCTCCTGTCCCTGAACGGGAAGTCTATCAGCCTCGCCCCATGCTTGGCCAGGAGCTCGCCGCCCGGGCTGCCGACGAGCGGTATCAGGACGTCCCTGCCCTCGTCGGTGATGAAGTGTTTCTTGTCCAGAAGACGCGCCTTGGTGATGTCCTTCCTGAATGATTCCGCGTTGGCCCTCGACACCCTTGCTCCGAGCACGGCGTTGTCAATGACTGGACGGGTTATTAAGCCTTACAAATCATCATGGGCCGCCCCGACCGAAAGTCATATAGTCAGTCTCCGAGCTTTCGACCAGAGATGAGGTTGGGCACTAGGGCCGTCGCGGCTGCGCTGTGCGTGATGGTTCTGCTTCCAGGATACGTGCGCGCCGAGGTGGACGACCCAGGGGCACCGCAGTACACGAACAGCATCCTGGGTGGCTTCAGGACGCCCGTCATCGAACCCGGAGACGATTTCGAGTTCTCGTTCAATGTGACCAATTCGTACGGGTTTAACAACAACATGACCGACGTGAGACTCACGATCGGGGTCTACAGATACGCCACCGAGGAGCGCATCCGCAACGTGACCGAGGACTTCAAGAAACCTCCTCTGATCGAGGGTGTGTCTCCTGAGATGTCGTATGAGCTGGGGGCAATCACCTTTGGCGAGACGGTGAGGGTGAACCTCACCATTGAGACCAAGAAGGACACTCCGCACGGCTCCTACTTCTCCCAGAGCACCTACTTCGTTAGGTTCAACATGACTTTCACCTTCGAGGACGACGACTCCCTGGTCGTCCTGAAATCAAGAGGCTGCTTCACGGACCAGGAGTGGGACAACATAACGTCCTTCGAGCCAGGTGAGGAGATTGTGAACAGGACCTACATGAAATCACTTGGGGTCGACGGACTGCTGCCCGATTCGTCCTTCGGGATCAAGGTCCCAATCCCGACCTGGCCTCTTGGAGTCATTGTGGCCGGCTGCGCCGGGCTGAGCCTGATGGCCCTGTACTATTTCACGATGGACAATCCCGGCAAGTACCCTGGCCTAGAGAAGAGATTCTACTATCTGAGGGGAAAACTGCAGGAGTCTTGGGGCAAGCTTAAGGATCGCAGGAGAAAGTGAGGCTGGATAATCGATATCCCCTTGTTTCTCAAGTAGTCTTTTGACAGCGGGGTCGGAGAATATCCGGAGTGCCTTCTCGATCTTCTTGTCCGTGAGGTTGAGGAATATCCGTCGAACGCGGAAGGCCCTTGACAGCTCCTTCCCGAACTCCTCGTTCCAGAGCGAATCGTAGGCCTTGAGGGTCGTCCTGCCCCGGCTCTCCAGGAACTCCGACGCCGTATGAGCGCACAGCTCAGCCCCCTTGATGCCAGTATATACCCCGCCGCCCGAAAGGGGCTTCGCGTGGCAGGCGGCGTCCCCGACGAGCATGATCCTTCCGCCGACCGCGCTCCTTCCCGGGCCTATCGGGATCTTGCCAGATGTCGTGGACACTCTCTTGCAGCCTCTGAACTGCGGACGCGCGAGCAGCTTCTTGAGGTAGACCGCCGGCGCATCGGACGCATCCCACGTGCACAGTCCGAGCCTTGTGAGATCCCCCGCGGGAATCGCCCATGCGAAGAAGCCCGGGGCGACATCCCGCCCGAAGAAAACCTCCACGAAGTCGGGGTCGATGTCCACGCACTTCACATCCACCTGGATCCCCGTGAGCATGTGCTTCGGGGAGGGAAGGCCCGAAAACCTCCTGCAGATTGACTTGTAGCCGTCGGCCCCGACCACAATCCTCGCCTCGATCGATTCTTCCTTGCCTTCGCTCCGAAGGGAAGCTCTGACTCCGTGCGCGGAGTCAGCCAGGGAACGCACCGAGGTTCCCAGTTTGGGCACAGCACCCGCATCCACCGCTTCGTGGAACATGATTCGGTCGAAGTGCGAGCGGTCGATCACGTAGGCCCTTGAACTCCTCGACTCCAGGGTTAGCGCGAACCCCAGGGGAGAGTGGAGCCTCACGCCCTTGACCTCGCTCACGACGCTCTCGCGGGCGAACATCGGAACACCGCGCTCCGTCACGAGCCCTGCGCACTGGAGCGGCTCTCCTGGGGTGCGGTGCTCCTCGACGATAGCCACGTCGTGGTCCCTGGCGAGCAGCCTCGCAGCCGTTGAACCTGCAGGGCCTCCGCCGACTACCAGCACGTCCGCGCGCACGGCTGCTGGAGCGGTATCCCCGATATTTCAGGTTTGTCCAGGCGCCACCCAAGCGTGATTCTCACTTGTCTGGCGAATCTGCTATAAGACCGGAGGTCCTAACTGCCTCACGTGAATGGGCAGAGGGATTTCGACGCACAGCTGGACTCCGCGAAGGACCTGGCAGACATATTCGAGATAGTGAAGAGGGTCGTCAGGAAGAGCACTGGCAGGGAGCGCTCAGGCCTCATGCTCGGCCTCGCGAACCTCGGCGGGGGGCCTCAGGGTTTCGTCGGTGCTTTCTATCCCGTGGCCACCAACATCATCGTTATGAACAGCTTGCCACTGAGGAGGATCAGGGAGACCGATCCCGCACTCTACAGGCCGTACGTGTTCCACATCCTTCTCCACGAGTACCTCCATGCGCTGGGCATAATCGACGAGGCCGCGACCAGGTCGAAGGCCTACGAGATAAGCGAGAGCACCTTCGGCAAGAGCCACCCTGTCACGCAGTTCGCAGCTGACCTATCGAGGTTCGTCCCCAAGCTGGTGTACCCGGTCTACGGGTGGGTGCCTCAGGAGGAGTACCAGCTCGAGCTGGTGAAAGGATTCGACAGGTCGAGCACCGCCAGCTACATCAACTGAGGACTCACTTCTTCGGGACCTTCTCCCAATCCTTCAGGAACTTCTGGATGCCCTCGTCCGTCAGGTTGTGCTTGAGCATCTTCTTCAGGACGTCGTACGGGACTGTCGCGATGTGCGCCCCCGCGAGGGCCGCCTCGGTCACGTGCACAGGATGCCTTATGCTGGCGGCTATCACCTGAGTTTTGAACCCGTAGTTGTTGAGTATGGTCACGATGTCCCTGACGAGCGCCATGCCGTCATGGCTGATGTCGTCCAGGCGGCCGACGAATGGGGAGACGTAGGTCGCACCGGCCTTCGCGGCGAGCAGTGCCTGGGTGGGCGAGAACACCAGCGTGACGTTGGTCCTGATGCCCTCCCTCGAGAGGACCTTGACGGCCTTCAGGCCCTCGGACGTCATGGGTATCTTGACTATCACGTTCTTGTGGATCTTCGAGAGCTCCCTGGCCTCCTTCACCATGCCCTCGGAATCCATGGACACGGCCTCAGCGCTTATGGGCCCGTCCACGATCGAGCATATCTCCTTGACGAGCGCCATGAAATCCCTGTTCTCCTTGGCCACGAGGCTCGGGTTCGTGGTGACGCCGTCCAGAATTCCCCAGCTGTTGACTTCCCGTATATGGTCCAGGTTCGCGGTGTCTATGAAGATCTTCATCCGACCACCTTCACTTCTTGCGTTTGAGCACGTCGTGTGCCGCCTCGACGATGTTGTCCACGGTGAGGCCGTACTTGCCCATAAGCTCGTCGCACGCGCCTGACTCGCCGAACACGTCGGGGATGCCCACCCTCTTCATCGGCACATGGAAGTTCTCGACGAGCACCATCGCGACCGCGCTCCCCATGCCCATCATGACGGAGTGCTCCTCGGCGGTCACGACCCCGCCTGTCTCCCGGGCGGCCCTCACGATGGTCTTCTCGTCCAAGGGCTTGATCGTGTGCAGGTTGATGACCCTCGCATCGACCCCGTGCTTGAGCAGCTCCTCGGCGGCCTCGAGGCACTTCGAGACCATGATGCCGCAGCCTATGAGCGTGACGTCCTTTCCCTCGCGCATGACGGGCGCGCGCGTGACGTCGAAGGGCGTGGCCTCATCCGTTATGGTCGGTACGTCCGACCGGCCGATCCGGACGTAGACCGGCCCCTTGGTCTTCGCGATGGACTTGACCACCTTGTAGGTCTCCGTGGAGTCGCAGGGCACTATGACCGTCATGTTCGGCAGCACCCGCATGATGGCGAGGTCCTCCACGATCTGGTGAGACGCGCCGTCCCCGCCGACCGTGATGCCCGCGTGGGACGCGACTATCTTGATGTTGAGGCTCGGATAGGCGATGGACTGTCGTATCTGGTCGTAGCAGCGGCCTGTCCCGAAGACCGCGAATGTCGACACGAAAACGGTCTTGCCGGAGGCTGCCAGGCCGGCGGCCGTGTCCATCATGTTCTGCTCGGCGATGCCCGCGTTGAAGAACCTCTCGGGGAACGCCGCGGCGAAGTCCGCCGTCCGTGTGGAGCTCGACAGGTCCGCGTCGAGCACCACTATGTCCCCCCTCTCCTTGCCGAGCTCGACGAGGGCCTTCCCGTACTGCTTCCTCTGGCTCTCCTCCTTCCACTTCATCACTTGTCACCCCCGAGCTCCTTCATGGCCTGCTCGTACTCCTGCTTGTTCGGGGCCTTGCCGTGGAAGTGGAGGTTCCCCTCCATGTAGC
>JALOTQ010000145.1 GCA_025457815.1 Thermoplasmata archaeon | reverse complement strand
AGGAGGACAGGAGGGTCGTGTCCGGGAGGATCGACCGCCTCCTGGCCCACATCGAGTCCAGGCCGAAGTCGTTCAAGTGGAAGATGCGCGCCAAGGTCGGGACAAAGACCATGTGGTACAACCCCGTGGACGACTGGTGAGCGACTGGGGCCTATCCAAGTGATATCCTGCCCTTCGTCTCCAAGCGCTCCATCACCGCGCGCATGATGAGCGGCCAGGCTATCGTCGCATCGCTGTACACCTCGACGTACATCCCGCCCTCGGAGCGCGGCTTGATCTTGCCCCATGAGACGCCCTCCGAGTAGGTGCATCCTGAGAGGCCACCCCAGTGCACTGGCTCCGGGCAAATCCTCACGGCGTAGTCGAAGCGCTTGAAGCCGCCGCCGGAGCCGACCCGCTTGTTGATGATGTCCAGGTAGGGCCCGACCTGCTGGGCCCAGTTCCTCGGGACGCCGCCGCCTATGGTGAGTATGCCCAGCTTCTTCGAAGCGAGGACGCGGCCCGTGTAGTCCTCGAGGTCGCCGAAGGCGTCGAACCTGACGGCCCTCTTCTTCTGGAGCTTCATGCGACGGAGGTACACGCCGAAGTCGAGTCCCAGCTCCGAGTCCGTGAACGACGGGACGTACACCGGGACCTTGCGCAGGTAGGCGGACTTCAGGATGCCCCTCTGCTGCTCGGTGGTGTTCTTCGCCAGGTGCTCACCGATGAGCCAGTTGAGCTCGTAGCTCGCGAGGGACTCATACCTCTCGGAGACGTCCTCGACGACCTTCCTGAAGATGACCTCCATGTCGTCCAGGCTCTTCTCCAGCTCGATAGTGTCGTAGATCCTGTTGTACCCCTTGTGGTACAGCTCGTTGTCGCTCATCGACTCCCTGTACTTGAAGTGGGTCAGGCCGGTCGACTCGACCATGCCGTGGGCCATGATGGCGCCTGTCGAGATCACGGCGTCGGCCATGCCCAGATCGATCATGTCGCATATCACGAGCCCCATCTTCGCGGGGGTCATCGCGCCCGAGAGAGTCAGGACCTTGAAGCAGTCCTCGTCCTCGACCATCCTCTCGATGACCTGGGCAGCCTCCCCCACGCTCCTCGCACCGAAGCTGCACCGACCCATCGCGTCGACCAGTTCCGACACCGTCGAGCACGACCTCAGGTCCAGGGACGTCAGCGGCTCGAGCCTGTCGCTCGTCCCGTCGCTCATCTCGCCTATCTTCCTAGAACCCTTCTTGCCTGTCCGTGACATGCTCAGATCCTCCGGGAGTCTCTCAACCTGGCATCCGTTCCCGGCCTCACTGGCCGGGCTGGCATGGAGGCGTGTCGCCTGTCTCGTCGCAGACGAAGACGGCGGCGGCCAGGACGGTGGTGTACCCGCCGCTCTTGTCCCCCTCGGCGGTCTTGGTGACATTGAACGACTTGACGATCTTGCCGCTCATCTTGTACTGGTCCTCACGCTCGTCCCAGTCCTTCTCGGGATCGAAGGGTATGCCCAACGTCGTTGCGAGCATGGTCGCCGCCAGGTCCTCCGCCATGTGGCCCGCCAGCTCCGCGTTCGCGCCGTAGCTGTGGTACTCGGAGATGTAGCCGTACTGGGACCCCTCCGCGGGGACCGCCACGCCGATCGACGAGGCGACCATGCGATTCGGCTCGTTCGTGGAGTTCCTCGACATGACGAGGAAGACGACCTGCCCTGGCCTCAGGGCCTTGAGGCCCTCCTCCTTGCTCACGATCTTGCACCCAGGAGGCAGGATGCTCGACACGGACACGAGGTTGAACTTCTCGATGCCCGCGTCCCTGAGCGCCATCTCGAAGGACTGGAGCTCGTGCTTGTGTCTGCCCACACCCTTGGTGTTGAACATCATTCTCGGTACTATGGCCATGAGTTGAACGAATTGTGATGCTATGTTCTTAAAACTATTCTTCGGACCAGATTCTAATTCCACCGGGATGTCGCAGAGCGACAAACGCCTCCGAAGTCGCACAGTTCGGAAACCTTTCAACACCCTCAGTGACACGCCACCGCCGCCACCAGCTCCATCGTCTGGACGGCGAGGACATCGAGCTCCGGCTCGTCGACGAAGTAGGCAGGCGTCACATAGAACAGGACGACCGACTCGAAGTCCACATTGCAGAACCACGCGATCGCGCCCATCTCCGCCATCTTGACGTCCAGCTTGGTCTCGAACGGCGGATACCCGACGGTGACCTCCTTCCAGACGCCGTAGATGTAGCGCACCGCGCGGTGTCCCGAGAAGCTGTAGTCCTTCTCGTTCGACTCCGCGACCACGTCTATCTCGATGCCGTACTGGTCCCTCGCGTAATCCTCGGCGTATCCGTCCAGGCGGTCGAAGGCTGCGCTGAAGACCGCGTTCGGAGCGCTGATGGTCCGGATGGTCGCGACGCCGACGAAGGCCTTCCCGTTCGTGTAGACGGTCTCGCGAATGTGCGGGAACGAACTGTACACGCTCTCCTCGATGGAGAACGAGAACGCGTCCTGCGGCTCTGCCGGGGACACGGGCATCGCGAAGAACGCGCAGTAGCACAGGGCGACGCATCCGTATGCCGACACCATAATCGCCAGCCTCCGGCGGCCGGAGAGAGGGCTCACAGCAGCACCAGCCCCGCCGTGATGAGGACCAGGAGCGCCGCGAGCGCGAGAGGTCTGAGGTACTGTGCAACGCCGCCTCCGCGACGGGCGCGGGAGAGGGACGAGGCAAGGAGGATGACCATCAGCCCGGGGAAGAAGAGCAGCCCCGGCACTCCGAGGTAGACCAAGAAGATGCCTGAGAAGGACCACGCCGCGGACGCGATGCCGAAGACACCCCTCTTCTTCTCCCCTGAGAGGATGTCGTGCATCGCGACTAGGCCGAACGGCACCGAGGCGGATGCGAGCAGAAGGATCGGCAGCTCCACGGACTGTCCCTGTGAGTGAACGACTCACAGGTATTCAATCGTCGGGGTGCATCGAGGCTCCGCTCAGGAGAGAAACAGAAAAAAGAAGAGGGGGGAGGAAGTTCTGTAACGACTTTGTCCTCTGAGCATATAAAGCCCCGCTGTCAGGCCCAAGGAGGGCCGTCTTCTGCGAGGCGATTATTCAAATACTCCCTGTGTGACGGACGCACATCAACCTACATCAATGTACGGATGAAGCCGTCGAGAGCGGTCGTCGCCTCGTCATCCACAGGCCCTCAACGTTCGGCCACGGCGCCCTGGGAGACCATCCTCAGGACCCTGTACAACACGCGCGGGATCTCGTCGAAG
>JALOTQ010000144.1 GCA_025457815.1 Thermoplasmata archaeon | reverse complement strand
GGCGGGGTGGAGTCTATCACGAGCGCCTCGCTAACTGGCCAGACCATCGCGCTGGCCACGCCCTGGAAGGCGCGCACGAACATGAGCCCGAACCAGCTCTCCGGGAGAGTGAACAGCACCGCGAGGAGCGCGTACAGGAAGCTGCCTATGAGTATGATCCTCTTCCTGCCGACCCTGTCCGAGAGGTTGCCGAATGGCGCGGCCAGGAGAGCCCTCGTGAGCATGAACGACGAGAACAGTATGCCTACCTGCAGCCCTACGCTGGTCGACCCTTCCCCGAGGTAGATCAGGTAGAGCGGGAAAAGGGGCATTATGAGCCCAAAGCCTAGGCTGATGATGAAGTCCAGTGAGGCGAGGTAGGTGACGTTCCTCGCAGCATCCTTCTCGTTCAGCAGGCCCGAACCCAATCGACCGTCTCCTTGAAGGGCCTCAGCCGAACAGGTCGACCCCGGCGCGCATGTTCTTCAGGATGATTGGGACCAGGGATTTGTTCGTAGCCCTCATACCACAGTCGGGGTGTGCATACGCGATGTTCTCGCGGCCCACCTTGCCGGCGATCTCCTTGAGCTTGGCCGCCACCTGCTCGGGAGTGTGCACCTCGGGCTCGCTGAGCGGAGTGACGGATATGCACCCCGCCCCGAGCTTCTTGTCCGAGTCCTCGAACTGCTTCCTCGAAACATGCTCTATGTTCCTCAGCTCGGTCCTCCCCGCGAAGGCGAAGCTGAGCGTGGAGACGTTCTCGAGGTCAAGCAGCCGGTCGACCACGCCGTGGCCTCCGACGAAGCCGCACACGTGTACGCTGACCCTGTCCCGCGGAAGCTCCTCGGCGATCAGGTCCAGGAGCTGGACTCTCTCCCTCAGGTCTCTGTACCCCTGGGAGAGGAATGGCTCGTCGAGCTGGACATATGCGCCATTGTCGGTTATCGCCTTGGCTATGGGGGCGAGGGACGACGCGATGTCCTGGTACATCGAGAAGTCCATGATGTTCTTGTAGTGGGAGAGGATCTTCCGGCTGCCGCACGTCATCCCGAGGGTCGTGGGGCCGGTGATCGCAACCTTGATGCTCTTCAGGCGCGGGAAGGTCCTGCGGATGTAGATGAGGTCCTGCACCTTCGAGAACTCCTCTGGCCTGCCCTTGAGGGATATCTTGCCCGACACGACCGGGGTCCCTGATTCGACGGTGAGGCCCTCGAACGACTCCGCGAAGTAGGAGATCATGTCCGTCCGCTGCTCGCCATCGGACAGGATGTCGAGGCCGTGGTCCTGCTGGAATTCCAGGGCCTTCGCTATAGATCTGCGAAGGTCGTCGTCGAGCCTGAACAGGCTGCCTATGGTCGTTGTGGTGAGTCCCGGCATTCTGTCTCCTGAGAGAATGGTGCACCCTATAAGCCTTTTCTGGCAGAGGGCTGGAAAAGGGTTATCGGCGGCCAGAACGGTGAGGGTGCCGTGAAGCTCATACTCACTTCGTCCGAGGACAACGCCTCGATGAACATCAGGGCGAGGCTGCTCGAGAGACCAGGCTGGTCCGAGAGCGGGTCTTTCGAAGGCCATCCAGTGCTGTTGAAGGGTGATTTCCTGATGGTTCAGGTCGACAGGATACACCTCGACGAGGACTTCGTCGACGACCGCGTCAGGCAGGCGCTCGGGGTCGGGGTGGACGTCATCATATTCGCCTCGAGGCACAGAGCGGAATCGAAGATACCAACCCTGACGGTGCACCCCATAGGGAACTACACCACCGCAGACTTCGGTGGCAGACCTCAGACGCTCTGCAGATCCTCACCCCACCTGATGACCTCGGCGCTGAGGGCGCTGGCGAACAACGCCAAAGGCATGGGGTTCAACGTGTCGTTCGAGACAACCCATCACGGGCCGACGGTCAACTCCCCGGCGTTCTACATCGAGATAGGGAGCTACGAGGAGCTGTGGGGAAGGGAGGACGCGGCCCAGGCGATCGCGGAGACGATCATGGGGGTCAGGGACGAAGGGCATCCCGTCGTCGTTTGCGTAGGGGGCGGACACTATGCACCAAGATTCACGGAGATTGCGCTTGCGCGCAAGGTGTCGATCGGGCACATGGCTGCCAACTACGCGCTGGAGGGCCTGGACGAGGGCATGATCCGCCAGATGTCCGAGAAGAGCGCGGGCGCGACCAGGGTCTACTTCCACAAGAAGGGCATGCCCAAGCCCGCATACAGACAGCTGAGGGAGAGATTCGCAAGCTGCGGAATTGAGGAAATCAGCAGCCAGGACCTGGAACCGATATGAGCTGGGACGATGAAGCGAGGGAAGAAGCCGAGCTACTCTGACATCATCGCCGAGATCAAGAGAGGCAGAGACCCCGAGGCCGTAGCAGGCATGGCGAGATACGGGATCTCCCCGGAGGGAAACTACGGGATCTGCACGCCCATCCTGTTCGGGCTCGCCAAGCGCGCTGGAAAGGACCACGATCTCGCCCAGCGGCTCTGGGCCTCCGGAATCAGGGATGCGAGGATAGTGGCGTTCAAGGTTGATGACCCAAAGCTTGTCACGGATGAGCAGATGGACAGGTGGGTCAAGGACTTCAGTTCATGGGACATCTGCGACGGGACCTGCCTGCACCTCTTCGCGGACGCCAAGCCCGCCCGGAAGAAGGCTATGCAGTGGTCGAAGAGCAGGAGCGAGTTCGTCAAGAGGGCTGGATACGTGATGATGGCGGTCCTCGCGGTACACGACAAGAAGAGCGGTGATGAGACCTTCAAGCCGTTCTTCGCACTCATCGTCAAGGGCGCAACCGACGAGAGGAACTATGTGAAGAAGGCCGTGAACTGGGCACTGAGGCAGCTTGGGAAGAGGAGCCTTGAACTGAACAGGGAGGCAGTCGCAGTCGCGAGGAAGATACAAGAACTGGACTCGAAAGCGGCGCGGTGGATAGCGGCCGACGCACTCAGAGAGTTGACTGACGAGAAGGTCCAGGAACGGCTGAGGAAGAAGGCGGCGAAAGGCTGATCCTACTCGACGAGGGTGCCCTTGAACTTCTTACCATGTAAGGCGTCTCTCAGGTTCGCCATGTCGTTTCCGTCGACGATCGCCAGGGATATCTTGGACCTCTCCAAGACCTTCGCCCCCACTGGGTCGAAGACGTGGTTCGGGCCCGCGCCCGCGACAGGGCCGACCAGGTCGATGAGCTGCTTGTGCGTCATCCTAGGGATGCGCCTTGCCTCGGGATCTCTCTTCGGGTCCGAAGTGTACGCGCCGTCCACGGATGTGGCGTTGACCAGGCGCCTGGCCTTCACCCTCTCTGCCAGCAGGGCGGAGACCG
>JALOTQ010000143.1 GCA_025457815.1 Thermoplasmata archaeon | reverse complement strand
ACAAAAAGATAATAACCGTTGAAGACCCTATAGAATATCAACTGAAAGGCGTCAACCAGATACAGATTAAAAGCCAGATAGGTCTCAATTTCGCAACAACCCTTCGGCATATAGTTAGGCAGGACCCTGATGTGATAATGATTGGAGAAATACGAGACCTTGAGACTGCGGAGATTGCCATTCAGTCAGCTCTCACAGGGCATCTTGTTTTTTCAACCCTTCACACGAATGACGCCCCAAGCGCAATTACGCGCCTCCTCGATATGGGGGTCGAAAACTTTCTCCTGTCTTCAACGGTGCGGGGCATTCTTGCCCAAAGGCTTCTGCGGAGGATCTGCCCTCAATGCAAGGAATTAGACTGCTCAGGGGATGATGAAGAGGCCTTCAGGGCGCTTGGCGTGACAGAGAATGTCTCTCTCTACAAAGGGTGCGGATGCGAAACGTGTTCTCATACCGGTTTTTACGGTCGTACGGGAATCTTTGAGCTGCTCGTCATAGATGATGAAATCCGCAAGCTTCTGGAACATCGATGGTCACCGTGGGCCGCAGAGGGGAGCTTTGCGGTCGTAGCACCGGAAGAAACTGGCCTGGTATATGCCTTTCGATATCACTTTCAGGACTGACTCTGACTCTATTCTATGTACACCGCAGGTCTGGAGGGCTTTGCGAACCTCGCCTTCCCCTTCGGATCATGCCGTCCGGGGTCGTCGGCGGAGAAGGCATCGACCTGGCACCCGAATTCGGCCTTCAGGAACCCGGAAGCTCGCTTGAGAACCTCCAGTTCGTCCACGACCGATGCCATCATCGCTCGGTCCTCCTCGGAAGCCTTCGAGACGTCGTTCACGACGTCCTTCGCGAACGCCGGTATCTCCTTCTTGATCTCGGGCGTGGGGGCCTTCGCCATCGCGCCTTTGATGACCTGGGATATCTCGGGCTTTCCCCTGGTTGCGGCCAGGGCGTCCACAAGCATCTCCCGCTTCCACGCCGGAGCGGTCATGAGGACTATCCGCTTCGGACGGATCTCGGTCACTTTCAGGATCTCGGCCACGTCGGCCAACAGCCTCTCGAGCAGCCTCTCCTTCGTCTCCTCTCGGAGGACATCGGCGTCGACCTTTCCAGGTTCCAGCTGCTGCTCCGAGACGAAAGGCTTGTTCCCAGCCAGTGCCCACATCTCCTCGGCAAGATGCGGCGTGACTGGAGCGGTGAGCGTTATCCACGTCTGTAGGCTCCTCCGAAGGACCGCACCGTTCCTTCCGCCCCTTCTCAGATACCACCTGAAGTCCTGCGGCATTTCGAAGTAGACCTCGTTGGAGAACGACCTCACATCGTAGTCCTCCATGTACCTGCGGACTCTCGCCAGTCGCGTCTGCATTCGAGCCGCGAGCCAAGAGTCGACATCCGATGCTTCGGATCCATTGACGCCCATAACCTCCTCGGCCATGTTCCACAGTCTCGAGAGTCGGTCCCTGTAGCCATCGACCTTCTCGTCCTCCCACGCGACATCCACATAGAGAGAGGCGATGTGGGCGTAGAACAGCCTCATCGCGTCGACTCCGAACCTCTCGGCCGCATCGGGGATGGGCTGGGCGCCACCTTTCGATTTGGATATCTTGCCGCCAGTGGCGGTGATGTACCAGTTGACGAGGATGCCCCGCGGCCAATGCTGGGGCCTCAGTATCGCCACATGGTTCATGAGGAACACCGGGAAGTGGACGGTCATGTGTTCCTTACCCCCAAGATTGATGTCCAAGGGGTACCAGTACTCGAACTCGGACCTGATGGCGTCCAGGGTTTCCTTCGAGATGCCTGTCTTAGCAGCCACCTCGTCGACGGAGCCCGTCCCCAGCAGCACGTGGTCGAAGAACTCCTCGGTCATGCCTTCGGGCGCGATCTTGCCTTCGTTCGCGAACCGTGATATTACGTAGTAGACAGGATACAGCGTGCTGTCCGCGATCGCCTCGACGATCCACTTCCGGTCGAACGGGAACCTCGTCCCGAGCCAGTTGCCCATGCGAACGCAGGCCCTTTCCCGGTACCATTCGAGGACGTTCTGGATGTTGTCGTAGTACTCCTTCGGGAGGATCTTCATGGTGAGCGCGTGCTCCTTCGAGCGCTCCGTCAGGGCGGGATTCGCATAGTCGATGAACCACTGGTCGGGTATCTTCTTGATCATCACCTTGTTGCCGCACCTGCAGAGGACCTCTTCCGACAGGTCATAGAACAGGTCCGCAAAGCCTTTCGACAGCATCTCCTCGCGCATCGCATCCTTGGCGCGCTCGACCGGCTCCCCGGCGAACTCGCCACAGGCCTCGTTCATGACGCCCTTGTGGAACCCGGACTTGTAGATCTCCTTCGTGGCTTCCTCCAGTTTCGGGTCCGAGAGCGAATCGATGCCCATCTTCTGAGTTATCTCGACTGCCGGAAGCAGCCCCCATCCAGGGGTCTTGATGATTGGCACTGGAGCGGCGTCTGCGATCATGCTCTCCGTGATGCCGTACTTCGCCTGCGCGTCCTTGTCGCGCTTCAGCTCCACGAGCCCTATCCAGTCAACGGGCGCATCTGACGGGACGCTCATGACCAGGCCCGTCCCGACGTTCGGGTCGCACAGGGCAGACGGGAATATCGGTATCATCTTCCCCGTGTAGGGCGCCTTGCAGGTCTTCGCCATCAGAGACCTGCCCTCAGCGGAACCGAGTATCTCAACCTTGTCCTTCTGGAACCTGAGCTTCTCCGCCGCGGGGCGGCTGACGACCCATGTCTCATCCCCGACCTTCACGTCAAGATACTCGACCTCGGGGTTCACCCAGAAGTTGGTCAGCCCGAAGACGGTCTCAGGCCGAAGCGTCGCAGCCACGAGCTTCCTCCCGTCAGGGAGGTCGAACTTGAGCAACGTGTACTCGAGCGTCTCCGCGGAGCCGCCCTTGGAGATGTCCGTCTCAGATGCGTCTATGGCGACCGGGCCGTGCTCTGGGCACGCGGCGGCGAAGTACGGCCTTTGGATCAGAAGGCCGTTTGCCATCAGTTTCCGCATCTGCCATTCTATGAACTTGGAGTAGTCTGGATAAATCGTGCACGTGAACCTCCTCCAGTCGGACATGAATCCGAACCGCTTCCAGTAGTCGTTCACATACACCTCATTGAAGAACCTGACGACCTCGGCGGAATCCGCGAGGGACTTGATCCTCTCATCCGTGCAGCCGTTCGACCTGAGCATGTCGACCGTCGCGGGATCTCCTCTCTCAACCCTCCAGTCATCTTCTTGTATCGGACCACGGCATCGGAGAAGGTGTAGCCGCGCATGTGGCCGACATGGAGATAGCCCGTCACTCCCGGGTACGCGAATATCATGAAGAACTTCTTCTTGCCAGGGGCAGGCTCGGACTCGTTGATCTTGGCGTCGTACCACGCCTTCCGCCATTTTGCCTCGATAGAAGCGAAGTCCAGAGCCATCTGCAAAGCCAGCGGGGGAGCTGATTGCGTGCGGGCAATAAAAGGTTTCTAGCAATCTGAGTGTGAACAGGCTGCCGGCCTCCCTTGCTGCGACTAGTGATCCGCCTGAGATGGTCTGCGAACGTCCTACAAAGTCGCGCGCTTGCGCGCGCACTTATTGACGGTGTCACATCCCCTGCGGTTTCTGGTTTCTCGGGGCGAATTGAAGGTCCAAAATTGCGAGGAAAAGACCTCCGAGCCTGTGATTTCCGCGCGATGCCAGTATGTCGGGTATGACATTTTCCGACGAAATGTGACATTTTGGATATTTATATATACCATCGGCTGACATATGTTCCTTTTGCGTCAACAAATCGGGATGGGATGCACACATGTCTGACCCGTTGGAGAGCGAGAGGATCACAATCCGCCTCGATGCGGAAGATCTCAAACTGATCGACGAATTCGTCGCCAGCAGCAATGAGTTCTCCAACAGGTCACAACTAGCCCGTGCAGCCGTCCGCGCGTACATAGAGATGCGCGTCGGCGGCGCCGGGGGAAGGAACAGCAGTCCGAACGAGATGCTCGTTCAGATACCGCCGCTGGTCCTCGAGACGATCAAGCAGTTGGTCGCCGAGGGCGTCTACAGCTCCGTGTCTGAGGCCGTTGCGGACAGCGCGCGCCACGAGTTCCTCCACAAGGAGCATGTGGACGGACTCAAGAAGGATGCGAACCAGCAGGGCGCGGGCATAAAACTGATCCCCGGGGCATAGGCACCGTTTGCGGGCGCGTGGGCGGATGGGGGACTCTCGTAGGAGGGGCCCTCCTCGAACAGCCCTAGGAAAGACGGAGGCCAAGGGATGACGGCGGATGGGAGCAAGACGGAGGAATTAATAAACGCGATAGGGACGAGCCTCGGCGAGCCGAACATAGCGGTGGTCGGCTGCGGAGGAGCTGGCTCGAACATCATACACGGGATCTACTGGAAGTCGAGCCGTGTGGACACGGTCGCGATAAACACGGACGAGGAGAACCTGAGAAAAGTCGACGCGCACAAGAAGGTGCTCATCGGCAAGGACGTCTCGTTCGGCCGCGACGCGGGCGGGTTCCCCGAGATCGGAGAGCACTGCGCGGAGAAGGCGCGTGAGGTTATCCGAGAGGCTCTGAAGGGATACGACATGATATTCATCGTCGCCGGGATGGGCGGCGGAACCGGAACTGGCGTTGCGCCAGTGGTCGCTGACGTGGCGCGCGAGGCGAACGCGGTCACATTCGCGCTCCCGATAATGCCGTTCGAGCACGAGGGCGAGAACAGAAGAACCATCGCCACGAACGGAGTCGCGAAGCTCAAGGAGAGCGCGAACTTCACCATCGTCCTGGACAACACCAAGCTGACATCGCTCGCCGCGGACCTTCCGATGTCCGAAGCACTCAAGATAGTCGACCGAAGCGTAAGCAGGATAGTCGAGTCTGTGTGCAGCCAGACCAGCTCATATGGGAAGGCCGGCCCCGATGTTCAACGGGTTCGGGCCAAACATGTACGGCTGAGCCCCGAAGGCAGTGATCGGCAAGAGGGAGCTCTGACAGGCACGCAACCGCCGGCCTCCGCTGTCGTCGAGCCCCCTGGAAACTCCTTCCCCTCGTTTTCGTCTGACTTCAGCGCAAAAGGCTTCTACGGACATGCGCTTGACACCTAACTGTGAGAATCGGATTTGTCGTCAACCCCGTCGCTGGGATGGGCGGCTCGGTAGGCCTCAAGGGTACTGACGGGGCCGCCGTCCAGAAGGAAGCCTTGGCGAGAGGTGGCAAGAAGCTCTCTCCCATGAGGGCCGGCGAGGCGCTTGAGTCGATCAGGTCAGGAGGGGCCGTCCACGAGTTCCTGACATGCGCTGGCGAGATGGGCGAGCTGGAGCTGAAGGACCTGGGCATGAGCTACATGGTTGTCTACAGGCCGGTCGCCAGGACGACCGCCAAGGACACCAAGGAGGCTGCGAGGAGGTTCGCTGACGAGAAGGTCGACCTCATCGTCTTCGCTGGCGGAGACGGAACCGCGAGAGACCTACTCGAGGTGGTCAACGGAAGGACCCCGATTCTCGGGATTCCGTCAGGGGTGAAGATGCATTCGGCGGTGTTCGCCTTGCGGCCCGAGGACGTTGGCGGCATCGTGAATGCCTTCGCTGCGGACCATTCCACCAAGGACGCGGACGTGCTGGATGTTGACGAGGAGGCCTACAGGAAGGGCCTGCTACAAGTCCGCCTCTTCGGAATCGCAAAGGTCCCCGACGAGCGCGCGCACATGCAATCCTCCAAGATGGTCTACCATTCCGGCACGGCCGACGAAGAGGCCCGCGAGCTCGGCCAGTACATCGCCGAGACGATGGAGACATGCACGGCATACATAGTCGGCCCCGGGAGCACCACCCAGGCCATCGCCAGACATCTCTCGCAAGAGAAGACCGTCCTTGGGGTCGACGTGTTCAAGGATCGGAGGCTGATAGTCCGGGACGCGGACGAGACCGCGCTCCTGCAGCTACTCACTGAGACGGACAAGGCCTCGATCATCGTCACGCCCATCGGGTCCCAGGGGTTCATCTTCGGCAGGGGCAACCAGCAGATATCCAGCAAGGTCATCTCAAAAGTGGGGACCGACAACGTGATCATCGTCGCCACCCCTTCGAAGCTCTCGGGTACGCCCGTGCTCAGGGTCGACACAGGGGACAGGCCGCTCGACAATGCCTTGCGCGGGAGACGGAAGGTCGTCACTGGCTACAAGAGAAGGAAGCTGGTCCTGGTCGAATAGGCCCGATCACGTACCCGACGTTTCCTTGAGGAGGAGCCTGATCCAGTTGTCGTCGATGCCTTTCTGCATCTCCGAAATCTCCTCTTCCGTCAGGTGCTGGAACCTCCCCTGCGCCTTCAGATAATCCGTCAGCGGAAGCCCCTTGCCCTTCCTGGTTATGCGCACCTTGCCGTCCTCTATCTCATAGAGCGGGAAGACGCGTGTATCGACGGCCAGCCGCGCGACCTCGACGCTCAGGCTCGGGTTCATCCTCCATCCGGGCGGGCAGGGCGAGAGAGCGTGCAGAAACCTGAAGCCCTTGATGGCCTTGGCCTTCTGGACCTTCTTGACGAAATCCTCTGGGAACGCCGGGGAGACCGTCGCCGCGTATGGGATCCTGTGAGCCTGCATGATCGCCATTATGTCCTTCTTCGACTCGTGTTTGAACCCGTGCGACTGGCCTACGGGCGTCGTGGTGGTCCATGCGCCCCACGGTGTGCCACCGCTCCGCTGGATGCCGGTGTTCATGTAGGCCTCGTTGTCGTACATCACGTAGATGCTGTCCGTGAGCCTCTCCGCCGCGCCGGACATTGCCTGCAGGCCGATATCGACAGTGCCCCCGTCGCCAGCGAAGCCGACCACGGTGACGTCCTTGACGCCCTTTATGTCCAGAGCGGCCCTCAGGCCGGACATCGCCGCTCCCGTCGCCTCGAACGCGGTGTACAGGAGCGGCACCTTGAGGCAGTTGCTTGGCCAATAGCCAGGCATGACGGCCCAGCAGCATGCAGGTATGGAAAGGATGGTTCTCTCGCCGAGCCCCTTCAGGAGATATCTCATGACCAGGTTCGCGCCGCAGCCTGGGCAGCCGGTGCCTCCCGGGAACACGAACTCCTCCTCCGGGATCGTCGTCTTGGTCATCACTTCCACCTCCTTGGAACGCCCATCACATCGACCCACTCGACCTCGTCCTCGGCGCCGCGCTTCGACACCACGAGCATGTCCTCGAAGATCTTCTCGAGTATCTTGGGCGTGATGTCCCTTCCGCCGAGGCCGGCGATGTAGTTCTTCATGACCGG
>JALOTQ010000044.1 GCA_025457815.1 Thermoplasmata archaeon | reverse complement strand
GCCCAGGAAGTAGCCGAAGACGCCGGCTGCGAGCAGCACGAGCGGGAACGAATACGGCCAGCCTATCCTCTCGGCCATCGTCTTCGTGACACCCACCTTGAAGGTGACGATGTTGGAGAGATACTCGCCATCGTCTGCCTGTATCGTGACGGTTATCACGTCCCTGTTGTCCGGAAGGCTCACGTAAAGCATCCCGCCCACAACGGCGACATAGGCTCCCGGGTCAGCAATGATCGTCAGGTTCTCGTAACTGTCGTCGCAGTCGACGAAGTAGCTGTCTATCTGGTAGTTGTCGTTCCTTTGGCCGCCGCGCTTTATCATGTCATCGATGTGCTTGATGTACGGAGCGTCGTTGACCTCGGTGACCGTGACGTGGACGACCAGCGACACCCAGGCCCCGTGCGAGTCTATCGCAGTTATATCCAGCACATCTGTTCCAGACCAATTGACTTCAGAGGTCAGGTTGACCACGCCCAGCGCATGCACGGAGGCGTTGACGTGACCGGAGCTGGATATCGTGTACTCGAGGGATGTGTCGTCGGGGTCTGAGACGAGATTTGAGAGCACGAGCGTGCCGTTCAGGTAGGTGTCCTCGGGGAAAGAGACGTAGATCATGTCGGGGTTCGGGGCGATTATGACGGGCGGGTAGTTGTCGCTAACGCGCACCACGAAGGACTCCGGCAGCGCTGACGCATCCTCAGGATCTGTCACCGTCATGAGAACAGTCTCGGAGTATTGGCCAGCGTACGGACCCCCAAGAGGATTCGCCGGGAACTCGAGCTTCAGCCTCGGAGCTCCCATCATGGGCGTCTCGAAGGTCACGTATGGCGTGTTGAACTCGAAAGTCAAGGTATCAAGAGCGTTGTCCGGATCATTGACGTATTGAGAGATGTACAGGTAATAGGGGACCTCATACCGGACGTGGATGTCACCGATGTCCTTGACGGCTGGAGCGTCGTTGACAGGGATCACGGTGACTGTGATCGTGTCCATCTTGAAGGCATTCTCCGGGTCGGTAGCCACGAAGACGCCTTCTGTGGTTCCAGACCACTCCTCAAGGGCAGACACGTAGACTTCGTGAGTCGTGGCGTTGTTCTCGATGAACAGATGTTCGAATCCGTACTTGTAGACGAGATACGAGCTGTCAGTGTCGAAGAAGTACTCGTCCAGGTCGAACCAGAACACGTGGACATCTCCCTCGTAGATGGTCTTGTCCTCAAGCTGTTTGATCAAGCCTGGCGGATTGTCGTCGGTGACATGGACCACCAATTGGGTCGTCGTGTGAGGAGACGCAGACAGGTCCATCAGGGTCAAGGTCACGAACTCGAAGTAGTCCGAACCTCCATCTGCAGGGAACAGGAAGGTAGCAAGTAGGCCGTCGAAGAACACTTTTCCCTGAGCGGAGGAATTCAGCGTTAGCTCCGACTTCTGGTTGTCCACATCCAGCACGTAGTAGCTGTAGTCGAATGTGTACGCGGTTTCGAATGCGACATAGAGGCTGCCTGGAGGATCGTTCACGAAGATGGGCTTGTCATTGACAGGTATTATCCTGATGACTATCTCCTGGAAGGTCCTGAAACCATCAGGGTCGATTACCCAAAGCACGAACGAACTGTCGCCGAACTGATTGGGCTGTGTGTAGAACCGCATCAGCGCATTCGAGCTGGGGTCGTGAGACACGAAGTAGAGCGAGTTGTTGACGCCTTCGACCCACCACTCAAGAGTGTTCGTCCCGTTTATGTCCTGCCAGAATCCCGTCAGGGAAAGGTACCATGTTTCGCTGTCCTCGCTCTTTATCTGTGGCGGGATGGCCGTTAGCCAAGGCCCGTAGACCCCGTTGTAGACGTGCACGACCAGCTCGGCGGAAACAGCGCCGACTCTGCACTCGATCACGCCGCTCTCGGGGACGAACCCCCCGGTGAACGTGGCTGTCGAGCCGACCCACTGAACGTATCCAGTGGTATTCGTTGTCCACACCCATGACGAAGCGGGGATGGTGACGACGTTGCCGAAGGAGTCGTAGGCGGTCGCGATGAGCATCTGCGACTCACCCTCGAACATCTCCAGCGGATAGGATGGAGAGGAGATGTCAATGCTTGCGATGTCGCCCGGGATCACAACAATGGACGTCGTGTTCGAAGCGCCCGTCAACGCGTTCGTGCAGGTCAGGTTGCCTGTGCCTACGCTCTCCGCATCGAAGGTGATTGACAAGCCGTTGGAGACGACTGAGCCGAATCCCGTCGATCCAGGGTCGGGGACCAAGGACCATGTAGCAGTCCAGCTGCTGTTGGTGTTGCCGTAGATATCGTAGCCTTTCGCAGTGAACACCACCTGCTCCCCTGAAGCAACATAGTTGATTCCCGACGGGTCGACTCCGGAGAGGGAGATGGTCGCAACCGGTCCGCTCGACACAGACAATGTCGAGCTCCAGCCGGTGTGGCTCGCAGAGGACGCCCGGATTCGGATATCCTCGGCTGCCGTGTAGTTCTGGTCTGCGATGGTCATCTGCCCCATGTCCACGGACGTGAAGACGACACTGCCGTTTGCGAGCGTTTCGCTTCCTAGGGTGGTCATGTCCGTCTGGAACGCATCCAGGACCACCGTGCCAACCCAGTCTGTAACGACGCTGTTCGTCGCGTCGAGGGCCGTCACGGTCATCGAGAACGACTCGCCAGCAACTGCCGACGAGGGGACGTCGACTGAGAAATGGTCGACCGTGACGATGTGCACTGAACAGGTGGTCCAAGCGGGGGTCCCTTGGACGTCAAACGCAGAAACGTTGATCGTGAATGAGCCTCCGGGGAGGGGTGCGATCGTGTGACTGAAGATCTTCCAGTAGGAGGGAGTGGACGGATCGGTCGTTAGGAGGGACATCTGAACCCAGTCGCGTATCAGCGTCCCATTGCCCTCATAGCTGACGGAGACATTCGCGCCTGCGATGTCGTAAGCCCCGAACAAGTCTGACAGGTTGGCCTCGACGACCACGTTCTCCGAGTCGGAGAAGGTGCTTCTCGCAGTGCCGCCATCATCCTTGGTCTCGACGGATTCGATCGTGATGAAGGTGTCCGTTGGAATCTCCACAGTGGAATCGAACACGGTCTGATCATAGAGCACCAGGAGCCCGTCGTTGACCGAGTCGCCCCTCATGATTGTCATGACCAAGTAGTTGCCCTGGGGGATGACGTAGTCGATTGAGGGCGTGGTTACGTTGTACACCTTCCAGGTCGAGAACGAGGGTCCCGTGAGAGTTACGGACCCCGTGCCCAGAAGCGTCCACAGAGTGGGGTCTCCAAGCTGAGACGGGGAGACGTCTGAGAAAGTGACATCCATGATCAGAGACCTGTTGTCCCTAGAGGCGGCCCATATGTGGGCCTCAATGGAACCGTTCAAGTGGAACGGGGAGCCCGCCACGGGGTGCAGAACCCAGAAATGCCTCCAATGCTCTGAGGGATTGTACTTCTTTATCGTGACGCCCAACAGGCCATCGGAATCGTAGTCCAGATAAGGCGGGTTGTACGGGCCTGTCGAGTTGAGCCAATCGGTGTCCCCAGTGGTCCTGACCGTCCCGTCATGCATGTGGAATATCTTGGTCCAAGAGGAAAGAGAGCCTGCGGCCGCGTTTTCTGTCACCTGCGTCCCGAGGGGGAAGAGCGAAACGACGAGGAGGAAGAGCAGGAACAGCGCGGCAAATGACCTCGATCTCATCGGTGTAGGTTTGATACCCGCCGCTATATGGCACTTGCTGGGACTCGAATCCACCTTGCACTCGCCTCTGGTGTGGATTCATAGCCTATGCTGGGCTTATAAGCGTTCTGAATTCGTTATCAAGCCTGGGAACGGTCCTGGCCAATCACTGGGCCTTCATCTTGGCGGAAATGGCCGTCGCGAGGGTCTTGAAGGCCGCCTCGACGTTCTGGCCAGTCTTGGCGCTTGTCATGTAGGCCTTCGCCTTGTACTTGGCCGCCAGCTCCTCAAGGTCCTGGTCCTTGACTACCCTCTCGTGCTCCAGGTCCGCCTTGTTCCCCGCGAAGACTATGGGCACATCGCCCGCTACATCTGTCAGGGCCTTGATCCAGTACCTCAGCTCCTCCAGGGTCTCCTTGTTCGTGAGGTCGCACACAGCGATGGCGCCGTGGGCACCGAAGAAATACGCCTCCCTCAGGAGCTCCCTGAAGCCCTTCTGGCCCATGATATCCCAGATGAGCATCATCACCTTGGGCTCACCGGGCTGGCCCTCGACGTCGACTATCTTCTTGGTGACCTTGGTACCTATGGTCGCAATGTACCTGTCGTCGAAGACGTCCAGGACGAATCTCTTTATCAGGCTGGTCTTGCCAACGCCGGCGTCTCCAATGAAGCAAACCTTGACTTTCATCAGGTCGTCATCAGCCATCAATGAGCCCTCCATCAGGGGTTCGAAGCCTCGAAGTGCAGGTAAATGCCCTCTATGCCTTTTAAGCCTTTGGTAACCCACTGGCTATGCCCAGACGGGCAAATTCCGCCTCTTGCCGCAAAAACTCCCGAATGTAGGAATGCGATGCTTTTTTCTCGTTGGTCGGTCGTCGGGATACTCAGCATGGAAATCCAGAACCTGATCTGCGCAATAAGGGAATCCGTGCGGGACACCATTGGCTCGCAGAAGGCCGTTGCCGTTGCCTACTCCGGCGGCTTGGACAGCTCCGTGGTCGCCCGGGTCGCGGGAGAGTCTTCGGAAGTTGTGTGCTATACGGCGGCGTTCCCGGGATCTCACGATCATGGTTCGGCCGTGCGCTTCGCAGAGGAGGAAGGAGCGGCCCTCGAGATGATCATGCTCGATGCCGAGAACCTCGAACACCTCGTGATCGAAGCGGGGAGAGCGCTGCGCTCCGCCGACCCGATCAGGATCTCATACACGGTTCCAATCATGAGCGTCATCGAAGCATCGAGGGAAGACCTCGTTCTTGTCGGGAGCGGCGCCGACGAGCTGTTCGGGGGATACTCGAAGTACAGCTCGATGGCGGACCCGACAAACGCGATGACGGCCGACTTCGAGAAGGCGCTCCATGAGTTGTCCATGCTGGACGCTGCCGCGAGAACCCGCGGCAAGCGCGTGGGCGCGCCGTTCGCCTCATCCAGCTTGAGGGAGATTGCTGATGGGATCCCCATCGCTGACAAAGTCAGCGGCGAGAGGAGGAAGATAGTGCTCCGCGAAGTGGCGAAGGAGCTCGGGCTGGCGTCTCACTCCAGACCGAAGAAGGCGGCGCAGTACAGCTCGGGCGTGCTCAAGGAGATGAGGAGGGCGGCCAGGGTGGGCGGTGTGGATCTTTCGGCCTGGACGGAGAAGATGCTCCGACAGTGACCTTCGCCCGGGACCTCGTCCAAAGCACTTAAGAACCGGCAGAATCTGTCCCCAGGCAGATGGAGTATTCGGAGTTCACGGCCTGGATGTTCGGCCTGGAGAGGTTCGGCATCAAGCTTGGGCTCGACAATGTGTCAGAGTTCCTGTCCAGGATTGGCAATCCGCAGAAGGATTTCAGGTCCATACACATCACAGGAACGAACGGCAAGGGTTCTGTGTGCGCTTTCGTCGCCCGGATGCTCGAGGAGCACGGCCTCAAGGTAGGCCTGTACACTTCGCCGCACCTGGTGGATTTCAGGGAGCGCATCAAGATCAACGGAGAGGAGATTCCCGAGCCCGACGTTGTCCGCATAGGCCATGAGCTGAGAACCGTGATGCAGTCGATGGTCAGCGAGAGCGCCGAGAAGCAGCTCACGTTCTTCGAGTTCACCACGGGGATGGCTTTCAGGTTCTTCAGTGAGCGCAAGGTCGATCTGGTGGTCGCTGAGGTGGGGTTGGGCGGAAGGTTGGACGCGACCAATGTCCTGCAACCCGAGGTGTCAGCCATCACGAGAATAGGCCTTGAACACACCAACTACCTCGGAGCTACCTTGCCTGAGATCGCACGCGAGAAGGCAGGGATCATCAAAGCGGGCGTCCCGGTCATAACATGCGAACGGGGCCCAGCTGCCCTGGGCGTCATCGAGAACATGTGCGAGAGGAAGGGTTCGGCGCTGAGGAAGATAGGACGAGACTTCGATGTCGGAGGAATCTCCCAGGACCTGTCGGGGACCTCCTTCGAGTACCGCGGAAGACTGACGCTGGGAAGCGTGAGAATCAATGTCCTGGGAGCGTACCAGGCAGAGAACGCGGCGGCCGCCATTGCGGTCGTCGAAGAGCTGAACGAGAAGGGCTATTCGATCACGGAGCAGGAGATCCGGCAAGGCCTCCATGCAACACGCTGGCCGGGAAGGCTTGAAGTCGTATCGAAGGTGCCCTTCCTGATGTTCGACGGGAGCCACAACCCTGACGGTGTCAAGACCACCGTAGGTGTCCTCTCAGCCCTGGGCCTGACGCCAATGACGTTCGTCATAGGGTGCATGGACGACAAAGACTACAGGCATATCGTCAGGGGCCTGGCGCCCGTGGCCGTCCGCATGATTGTCACCCAGGCGAAGTACAAGAGGGCGCTGCCCGCCACGATCCTGGCGAAGGTAGCGTCTGAGGAGTTTGGAGGGCCGGTGGAGGCCATCGAAGACCCCGGAAAGGCGATTGAGCGGGCAATGGCCGGCGATACGGGGAAGGGCGTGTGCGTGATTGGGTCCCTGTACCTGGTGGGAGAGGCCATGCAGTGGTGGGACGAGAAGCTGGGCGTGGCGCATGGCCAAACGCACAAGGTATAAATCGCCCGTCTGTATTGAGCCTCAAAGCAAGCGGCTGTAGTGTAGCCTGGTTATCACTTGAGCTTGCCAAGCTCAAAACTCGGGTTCAAATCCCGGCGGCCGCACTTCATCGTCCACACAGTCGCATTGTACTGCAGCCCTCGACTACCGCGAGCGCGAGTGCCGCTGAGTGTCGTCAACCGGTTCGTTTCATCAGGGCGCGCACTATCTCACGTCGGCCCGCCCTGGCGCCGAACGAGACCCGTTTCTGGACAGCCAGCTCCGAAACGACCTGGAGCCCCGGGAACAGCCCCGATATCTCGCCCTCGGAGAAGTAGTGGGTGAGAATACCGTTGCCTCTCAAGAACGATGCACTCTCCGTCTCCTCCCCTTCTCCGTATCTTATGTCGCCCCTGCCAAACCCCTCGACGAAAACATACCCTCCAGCCTTGATCACCCTGCTGAGCTCCAGGGCAGCGGTCCTCCTGTCCCTCTCCAGCATGTGAGAGAGCGTGTGCACGCATGAAACGGAATCGAATTTTTCATCATCAAATGGCAATTGTGTTACATTCCCTTCTACCAAATTTGCTTCATTCTCGCGCAGCCTCTGCGCACGGAAGGTCAACAGGGCCTCTCGAGAGAAATCAATGCCGACGACCTCGCACTTCCGTGAGAGAATCTCGGTCGTCTTCCCGTCCCCGCAGCCCGCGTCGAGGACGAGCATGTCGGACCTGAGCACATGGGCCAACGGTCCGATGTCGCCGCTGCCCCCATACTGGAGCCCGTGCCTCGAGTAGAGACGCTGCCAGGCGTCCCTGGCCTTCCCCATCACGATGGAATGCCTCCGCCAGTCATGAAGATCGCCTTTTCAGCCATATGGATTAAAATAGTACTATAAAAATAACTCCGCCGAGAGAGAGAAGAAATGGACTTCAATCAGTTAGTCAAAGACGAGCGAATAATGAGGGCCCTGAAGGACTTGGAGTGGGACGAGCCAACGCCCGTCCAGGAGCAGGCCATACCGATCGCGTTCCAGAACCTGGACCTAATGGCCCAGGCTCAGACCGGCACCGGGAAGACCGGCGCATTCGCAGTCCCGATCAGTGCGCGCGCGGAACCGAAGAAGGGAATACAGTGTCTGGTGCTCGTGCCGACGAGGGAGCTGGCGATACAGGTCGGCGGCGACTTCAACGACATCGCGAAATACACCGGCCTCAGATCGATCGCGATCTACGGCGGCCAATCGATAAACGTCCAGACGGACAAGCTGCGGAAGGGCGTCGAGATAGTGGTCGGCACGCCGGGCAGACTGATGGACCTCATGAGGAGAGGTGAGCTCTCCTTCGAGGAGGTCAAGTTCCTCGTGCTGGACGAGGCTGACCGGATGCTTGACATGGGATTCATCGACGATATTGAGTGGATACTCCAGAGCGTTCCGAAGAAGCGCCAGACGATGCTGTTCTCCGCGACGCTGCCTGACACGATCAGGGAGCTCGCCAGGAGATACATGGTCAACCCCAAGGAAGTGAACATCAGCCAGGACACGCTCACGGTCCCGCAGGCGCAGCAGGTCTACATCAACGTCGGCCGGAAGAACAAGCTCTGGGCACTGTGCAGGATCCTGGACATAGAGAAGGCCCAGCTGGCACTCGTGTTCTGCTCCACCAAGAAGATGGTCGACCAGCTCGCGCACAAGCTGAGGGCCTACGGCTACTCCGCGGACGCGATCCACGGAGACCTAACCCAGGCCGCGAGGGACAAGGTCATGCAGAAGTTCAGGTCCGGGAAGCTCAGGGTGCTCATAGCCACTGATGTTGCCGCGAGAGGACTGGACATCGAGGGCATCACGCACGTGATCAACTACGACATCCCGGAGAACCCGGAGGACTACGTTCACAGGATAGGCAGGACGGCCAGGGCTGGCAAGGAAGGCAAGGCGATCACATTCGTCTCACAGGATGAGCAACACTACGTCAGGGCCATCGAGATGTACGGGCGGACCAAGATCGAGGAGAAGGAGGTCCCGGAGTCTCAAGGCCGCGACACGGTGAAGAGGCAGCTGGACTTCGATGAGTACGCGGACCATTTCGGCATGGTCCCCTTCAGGATGAACGTCGGGAAGAAGGACGGCATCGGCATGGTCGACCTCATCAAGTTCATCGAGAGGAAGACCGGGATAACGGAGCACCTGATCGGCCGCGTTGTGATAGGCGACGAATCGAGCAACATCGAAATCCACAAGAGCGTGGCCTTCAGGGCGATGAAGGGGCTCGAGCAGTACTCCATACAGAACAAGCGTATCCGGGTCGAGCTTGACAGGGGAAAGGCTAGGCGCTGAGCGCCTGGTTTATCTCGTCAGCCCTGATGTGGCCGACGACCTTGACGGAGCATGTCTTCATACCTTGGATGCTTAGCACGCTGTCACGGATCGACTTCGCGAGCTCCACGCCGACGGGACAGAACGGAGATGTCGGCATGAAGGTGAGGCTGACGGCATCCTCCCCGACCATGAGCTCCGAGATTAGACCCATGTCATAGACGCTGACTCCAGTATGCGGGTCGAGCACCCCTCGGAGAACCTCGACCACGACTTCCTTTCTATCCATGACGCCTGCAAATCGCGCTCTCACTATTAAGAATTGTCGAGGTCCAGCAACTCACGCCAGCAGACTTCAACGGTACACCAGGACAGAGACGCCCGCGACCGAGATGTGATCTAGCTCTCCACGGTCTGACGTCATCCTTCGCTCCAGTTCGTAGAACTCGCGCGGGACAGTCGCGCTCCTTCCGTCCTTGAGCTTGACCTCGAAGCCCTCGTTGGCCGAATCCAGCTCATCTTGGGTCGCGTGGGACATCTTCTCGACTATGCTCTTCGCATCCGCCTTGAACGCCGGTCCGAGCTTCGCGTGGATCGGCTTCATGCCGACCACGGACTCCTTCAGGGCGACCTCGTGCCTCACCTCGAGAGCCTTCGCCTTCACCGTCTCCCTGATGTCGGCCTCCGAGCCCGCGATCAGGTCCTGCGCGTCAGCACCCACGATCTCGATCCTGTTGATCTCTGCGTTCAGGGACAGTCCGTTGGAGGACTTCCACGACCTCACGGCGGCGACTATCTCCTTCGCCGCCTCGCCCATCCTCTCGCCGTCCTCATCCGCAGGCGGGGCCTGAGGCCACGGGGTCACGTGTATGCTCCTGGTCTGCTCGTGCTGCTGGAAGGAGATCTGGTATGAGTCTTCCGCGACATGCGGCAGGAATATCGACATCATCTTCAGCAAGCCGAGGCCCACCGTGTAGAGCGCGTATCGCGCACCGCCGTCGTCCGCCGAGTATGCCCTATGCTTGACCATCTCGACATAGTGGTCCGCGAATTCGTGCCACAGGAAGTTCTCGGTGGCGGCCATCGCCTGGTCGAACCTGTACTTGTCCGCGTGCCTCTCGAACTCGCCGACCAGCTTCCCGAACCTGCTCAGGATCCAGGCGTCTGCCGGCATCAGCTTGGCCGGCCTGCCGGGCTTGTCCTTGCACACGGAGCCGACCATCCTCATGACGTTCCACGTCTTGGTGGCGAGCCGTCCCCCCCTGACAAGCTCCTGCTCCTTGAACGCGTGATCGATCCCGAGAGCGCATGTGGCGGCGTAGTAGCGCATCGCGTCCCCGCCGTATTTCTCGAGGAGCGGTATCGGGTCGATCGCGTTCCCGAGCGACGCGTGCATGGGCTTCCCGTCGGGCGCCATGATGAACCCGTGGATCATCGTCTCGTTCCAGGGCTTCTCACCGATCAGGAGCATCTCGCGCAGGATGGTGTAGTAGGCCCATGTCCGTATGATTTCCAGCCCCTGCGGGCGCATGGTCATCGGATAGAGCTTCTTGAAGAGCTTCTCGTCGCGCTCCCAGAAGGTGTTGTAGAGCGGTGATATGCTGGAGTCCATCCACGTGTCGAACACGTCCGTCGCACCGACGTATCTACCCCCGCACTTGTCGCACCTCTCCTTCCGCGGCGGCTTCGAGGTCGGGTCCACGTAGCACTCGGCCTCGTCTGCGAGCAGCACGTCGCCGCATCCGTCGCACTCCCAGAGCGGGATCGCGGTCGCGAAGTACCGCTGCCTCGAGACGACCCAGTCCCAGGCAAGGGAGTTGACCCAGTTCTGTATCCTGATCTTCATGAACTCCGGGTTCCAGGTTATCCTGTCGATCATCTCCAGGAGCTGGCCCTTGAACTCCAGGCTCTTGATGAACCACTGGGGGACCTTCAGGAACTCTATCGCGTTGTGGCACCTCCAGCAGTTCCCGACGCTCTGGTCCAAGTCCTCCTGCCTCACGAGGAGGCCCTTGCCCCTCATGTCCTCGATGATGGCCTTGCGGGCGTCGCCCACCGACATGCCAGAGTACTTGCCCGCCACCTCGGTCATCTTGCCGGACTCGTCTATTCCCTTCTCGAGCGGGAGGTTGTACTTCATGATCCACTCAAGGTCGTCCTTGTCCCCGATGGAGCAGATCATGACCGTGCCCGTCCCGAAGGCCGGGTCAACCTTCGGGTCCGCGACCACCTTCACCTTCCGCCCGAATATCGGGGTCACCAGCTCCTTCCCGACAAGGTCGGCCTTGGAGCCGTCGTCTGGGTG
>JALOTQ010000142.1 GCA_025457815.1 Thermoplasmata archaeon | reverse complement strand
ATGCACAGGAACATGACGAAGAACACCAGGAGCAGGAACGCGCCGATCAGGGCAATCCCACCTGCCTCCGTCTCGGGGAGCATCACATTCTCTGGCCAGTACACGTAAGCCACAGCGGTCGCCGCCATGAGTAGCACCGCAGTGACAGCGGATATGAGGACGATCCGAAATCGGATGGTCTTGCGCGGAGTGAGGCTCTCCTTCGCGTGGTGCAGGTACGCGGGGATCCCGGCGATGACGAAGGCGACTGCCAGTCCGCCGAAGAACCCCGCCATGACAGTGAACGCCGAGGCCTCATCTATGAACACATAGGCTGCCAGCGCCGCGACCACGACGATCGATGCCATCGAGGCGAACGTAATCAGCACGGTCTTGTCCGACCTCAGTCTCAAGTCCATGGGGTCCGCGGCGGGCCTAGGTTCCGGCAGGGTCTGTCCCATGGGCCCAGTATTGGCAGGACAATGTAGAAACGTTTGCCTGTGAGATGAGGCGCCTCCGGACCTTCGCATTGGCCAGGGGAGGAGGCGAATTCGTTAAATGGGTTGCTTCCATTCGGAAGTCAGGGAGGACGGAGGACAGTGGCTGTGCTGAGGTTCGGGTTCATGGACAGGGACGAGGAAGACGTGATTCACGGGGAGACCATCGAGTGCCTCGAGAGGCTCGGAGTGCTCGTTCACAGTCAGTCCGTGCTCAGGATGCTCTCCGAGGCCGGAGCCGAGGTCGATCTGAAGAAGCAGACCGCAAGGCTCCCAGAGAGGATGGTGAAAGAAGCCATCAGGAAGGCCCCGAAGGAGATCACGCTCGGCGCGAGGGACCCGAAGCGCGACCTGAGGATACCGGTCCATCATTATCCGTTCGTGTCCACGGCGGGCGTGACTGTCTTCATGTCGGATATCGAGACCGGCAAGAGGAGACCGGCGACCAGCAAGGACCTCGCGGACTTCGCGCGCTTGACGGATGCCATGGCCCCGGTAGATGCGTTCTGGCCGATCGTAACAACCTCTGACGTGCCCGTCCATGCCCAGTTCGCCAACGAGCTATGGATATCGCTTCAGAACACCACGAAGCACATACTCGGCTCCGCAGGCTCGGGCACTCTGGGGACGCCCGACGCGAAGACGCAGATCGCTTTGGGCTCCATCGTCGCAGGCGGCCGGGAGAAGTTGAGGAAGAGGCCTCTGTTCTCCGTCCTGAGCTGCATCGTACCCCCGCTCACGTTCGAGTCGGGAGCGGTGGAGGCCCAGGTGGAATACGCCCGGGCTGGAATCCCTATCATCTCAATGTCAATGTGCATGGGCGGCATGACGGCCCCCGTTACGATGGCTGGCACCATACTCACTTTGAACGTCGAGAACCTCGCGAGCCTCGTCATCACGCAGACCGCCGCTCCGGGCGCCCCGCACATCTACTGCTCTGAGGCAACGCTCGGGAACGTCGCGACGGGCATGATAGGCTACCGGGGCCCCGAGGCGCCCATGCTGTTCGCGGCCGCCGCTCAGATGGCCCGCAGATACGGCCTTCCGAAGATGGCCGGCATAATCGGCATCGACGGTGATGTGCCGGGGGTGCCGATCCCATTCGGAGAGGTCGCCACGCTGATGCTCACGACCATGTCGGGCACGGACCTCTGCTCGGGAGTAGGGGGACTGGATTTGGACAAGGGCTGCTCGCTCGAGCAGGTGGTCATAGACTCGATGATGTGGGAGGAGTACCGGGCCTTCATGCGCGACTTCAGCGTGACGAAGGAGTCCGCCGCTCTCGATGTCATCGAACGGGTGGGACACGCAAACAACTTCCTCACCGACCCTCACACCGTCAGGAACTTCAGGAATCAGATGTACATCAGGAACAGGAAGTCGGAGATCTACGGCGCCACGATGTCTGAGAAGATGGTGCTAGACGCCCGCGACACTGTGAGGAAGACCCTGAAGGAGCACGCGGTCGAGCCTCTCAGCGGGGGAGTGCTTGCCGAAGGCAACAGTCTGCTCAAGGAGTACGTTCGCTCGCGGCCGGGTTCCTCTCGTCCGGAGGCCTAGGTCACTTCCTATCGCGCTCGATCATGCCCATGAGCAGCATGCTCGAGAGCAGCGTGCGCCTGTCCATCTGAGGAGGCACCCTGGAGCAGTCGACCTCCCAGATGTCTCCGATTACCTTGAACTGCTGCTTGATCTCGGCAACCTGCTGGCCATAGAACTCGACGACAAGTTGTTCTGGCACGAGCGACCCGCCGGGGAGGTACTTTCTCGCGAGCCCCCTGCCTCCGCGCTCGGCCACCCTGCCGACCGCGTTCCCGTTCGCGTCCAGTAACAGGTACTCGTCCTTGAAGACACCTGAGGTCAGGGCCTGTCTGCGCAGCTTGCCCATGACCGTGTTCGTCGCGGAGTCGATCACGGCGAAGGTGCCCCACATGTCCATGACCTGCTCCTGCCTTATCCTGAAGATCTCCGAGGTCATGCTGTCGTCCGCGAATATCCTGATGTCCTCCTTGATCCTGATTATCTTCTGTCTCGAGAACCCGAGCTGCCGGCCCTGGCCGTCCTCTATCCAGTACTGGTTCGCTATCGCGATGACCTTCTTCCTGATCCTGTAGAAGTTGCCGTACCAGATGGGTGAGTATGCGGTCCCCGCCGGGCGTGGAACCCCTTGGGCGTCGACTCTCGCTCCGCACTTGCTGCAGAAAACTCCGCCTTCGGCTAGAGGATTGCCGCATGATGGACAGTTCGCCATGGTTAGCACCATCGTGTCATTGCCTGGGCGGCGGATAAAACCTTTTAGCTATTGGACGCGACGCCTGTGGGGCGGCTCATCAACCCCGCCTCTACCCGAGCCTCTCCATCACTGCCTTGATTATGATCGGCCAGGCTATGGTCGCATCGGACATGACCTCGACGTACTTGCCGCCCTCCGCCCTTGGCCGTATCTTGCCCCAGGAGACACCTTCGGAGTAGGTGCAGCCCGAGAGCCCTCCCCAGTGGACGGGCTCGGGGCATATTCTCACCGCGTAGTCGAACCTCTTGAAGCCTCCTCCCTCTCCGATGCGCTTGTCGATGATATCGAGGTAGGGGCCGACCTGCTGCGCCCAGTTGCGGGGCACGCCTCCGCCGATCGTGAGTATGCCCAGCCTCTCGGATGCCAGCACCCTCTCGGTGTAGTCCTCGAGGTCTGCGAAGGCGTCGTACTTCACCGGCTTCTTCTCGGCGAGCCTCATCCGCCTCATGTAGATGCCGAAGTCGAGGCCCAGCTCGGAGTCGGTGAACGCGGGCACATAGACCGGGACCTTTCGCAGATACGCCGACTTCAGAATCCCGCGCTGGTCCTTCTGCGTGTTCTTGGCGAGGT
>JALOTQ010000043.1 GCA_025457815.1 Thermoplasmata archaeon | reverse complement strand
GCCGGAGGATCGCGAGCCTGGTGAACGCCGCGGACCCGTCCGAGATCGTCTTCACTTCCGGGGGCACGGAATCTGACAACCTGGCAGTCAAGGGCGTGGCCATGTACAAGGGGAAGACCAAAGGCCACATCATCACCTCGAAGATCGAGCACCACGCCGTCATAGAGCCCTGCGAGTTCCTGAAGCGATTCGGATTCGACGTGACATATCTGCCAGTGTCGGGAGATGGATTCGTAGACCCCGGAGACCTCGAGAGGGCGATAAGAAACGACACAGTGCTGATATCCGTCATGATGGCCAACAACGAGATCGGCACGATCCAGCCGGTCAAGGAGTTGGGGAAGATAGCTCAGGAGAGGGGAATTCCGTTCCACACAGACGCCGTCCAGGCGGCTGGGAAGCTCCCGATAGATGTGAGGGCCCAGAACATCGACCTTCTGTCGTTATCGGGCCACAAGTTCCATGGGCCCAAGGGGGTGGGGATACTCTACGTCAAGAAGGGCACCAAGATAGAGCCCATACTTCTGGGGGGCGGCCAGGAACGGGGACTGAGGTCCTCAACGGTCAACGTGGCTGGCGCGGTCGGCATGGGCAAGGCTGCAGAGATTGCGATGAGGGACATGGACGGGACCTGCCAGAGGATGAGAGCCCTCAGGGACAAGCTCATCTCCGAGGTGCCAAGAACCGTTCCTCGGGCCTACCTGAACGGACACCCGACGAGGCGCTTGGTGAACAACGCCCACTTCAGGTTCGACTTCATAGAGGGCGAAGGACTGATACTGCAGCTCGATTTCAAGGGCATCGCGGCATCGACTGGCTCAGCCTGCTCGACCGGTTCCCTGGAACCATCCCATGTGCTGCTGGCTATGGGCATAACCCATCAACAGGCGCACGGGAGCCTGAGGCTCACGCTGGGACGGGAAAACACTGAAGAGGAGGTAGACTACTTACTAGAAGTGCTGCCGGGCGTGGTTTCAAAGCTGAGAGAGATATCCCCGTTCAACGAGGCCATGCCGACGGGCCCGGGAGAAGGTGGCTGCAGTGTATAGCGAGAAGGTCATGGATCACTTCGCGAACCCGAGGAACGTGGGCGAGATAGTCGACGCGGACGGCATCGGAAAGGTCGGGAACCCACAGTGCGGGGACGTGATGTGGCTCTACATCAAGGTCAAGGACAACATCATCACTGACATCAAGTTCAAGACATTCGGCTGCGGCGCGGCCATAGCGACCAGCTCAATGATAACGGAACTGGCCAGGGGAAAGACCATCGAGGAGGCAAAGAAGATCTCAAGACAGGACGTCGCCGAGTCGCTGGATGGCCTGCCCCCGGTCAAGATGCACTGCTCCAACCTGGCCGCCGACGCTCTCAGAGAAGCCATAAAGGACTTCGAGGCCAAGAAGGCCGCAAAACAATAGCAATAAGGCAGCTTCAGTTTTTGTACTCACGAACCCTCCGGGGTTCGTTCGAAATGCTGGTCAACATCGCACTCTTTGGCATAATATTCGGAATCGTGGGGCTCGGCATGATCCTTGGGGGATCCAGACGGCGAGACATTGAATCGACTTCCGTGGGAGGACTCCTTCTCGGGGCAGGGATAATGGTGCTCGCTGTACAGTTCTTCTACATCTTCCAGTTCGAAGACGAGGTCGGTGGATATGACGGCACCGCGGTGAGCGAGGCGCTGCTGGGAATTTTCCTCATGGCAGGGCTCGCCTTGATCGCCATCTCTCTCTATGGATGGGCCACGCACAGGCTGTTCTGGCAGTTCTTCGTGAAGGCAGGTCGAACCTAGAGATTGCAGGAAAAGACTTAGTAGTGTGTCCGGCAATCCCACAAAGAGCGGCATGACGCACCTCGGCGTGGAAATCTGTGGCCTGAAGCTTAAGAATCCCACGATGTTGGCGTCAGGTGTTCTGGACGAGACTGGCAGGAGCATGCTCGAGGTCGCCTGCGCGGGCGCCGGAGCAGTTGTGACCAAGTCGGTGGGGGCTCAGCCAAGGCATGGTCACCCGAGCCCGTGCATCGTCGAACTCCAGGATGGGCTTCTCAACGCGATGGGGCTGCCGAACCCCGGCATCGACATCTATGCAGCGGAGATATTGGAGGCCAAGATGGGCGGAGTGCCCGTCATCGGAAGCATCTTCGGAGGAGACGAACGGGAGATCGCTGACCTTGCCAGCAAGATGCAGGTCACCGGAGTCGATGCCGTCGAACTGAACCTGAGCTGCCCTCACGCCAAAGGCTACGGGGCGGAGATAGGCTCGACCCCTGAGCTCGTCGAATCCGTCTGCAAGCACGCGAAGAGGGCCTGCAGCATTCCAGTCTTTGCGAAGCTGACACCGAACACATCCTCGATATCATCCCTTGCGCAGGCGGCGGAACGAGGCGGAGCCGACGCGATCGTCGCCATCAACACGCTGAAGGGGATGGCGATTTCCCCTGTCGCGAAGATGCCAATCCTCGGGAACAAGGTCGGAGGACTTTCAGGACCGGCCATAAGGCCTGTGGGCGTGCGGTCTGTCTACGAGATATTCGAAGCGGTGAAGATACCTGTGATAGGTGTCGGGGGGATATCCTGCGGATACGACGCCCTCGAGTACATAATGGCCGGGGCTGTGGCCGTACAGATCGGCACTGGGGTGTGGAGCGAGGGCGTGGGGGTCTTCGGGAAGGTGTGCCGGGAGATCATGCAGTTCATGGACGAGAATGGATACTCCGACATCTCGGAAATGGTGGGGGTGGCGCATCCTGCCAGGCCTTAAGATGTTCACGATAGCCGAGCACACGCAAGAGACTCCGTCCATCAAGACCATTCGGTTCAAGGAGACACTGTCGGCGACGCCCGCCCAGTTCGTGATGGTCTGGGTCCCAGGGGTTGACGAGTTCCCGATGTCCGCGTCGTACACCGGACACGGTTTCGGCATCACTTACCAGATCCTGGGAGATGGCACGCGGGCGCTGGCCTCCAAGGAGGTCGGCGACAGGATCGGCATCAGGGGACCTTACGGGAACGGCTTCGTACTGCATGGGTCCAGAGTGCTCGTGGTGGCGGGCGGGGCAGGCATGGCTGCTCTGGGACCGTTCATCGAGGAGGCGGCGGCCAAGGGCGCCGCCGTGGACGTCGTGATAGGGGCGAGGACCGCGGAAGAGATCCTGTTCGAGAAGAGGAGCATGCTGGCCGGCGGGAGGATACACATATCCACCGACGACGGCACCAAGGGATTGAAAGGATTTGCGACGGAGCTCGCATCATCGCTCCTCGACAAGGAGAGGTACGACTGCATGTACGCGTGCGGACCTGAGCGCATGATTGTCGGCCTTCTCAAGCTGGCCACCGAGAAGGGGATACCGATCCAGGCATCCCTGGAGAGGCTGATGAAGTGCGGCATAGGCATATGCGATTCCTGCGCGCTTGACGGGAAGCATGTCTGCAAGGACGGCCCAGTCTTCTCTGAGACGGACCTCCGGGCCATGGCCGAGTTGGGCAAGACGAAGCTCGACCACGCCGGTCGAAAAGTGCCCATATGAACGCACAGCGCGCGCTCTCTGGAGTCAGTTTTCGCAAGATAGTCTACCAGGGGACTGGCAACTCCGAAAGGGCTTATTACCTAGAAACGCAAGCCTTACTCAGAGGCTGATATTTTGCCTGAGAAAATCAAGAGATGGAACCAGACGTACGAGATGATCGAGATGTCCTGCAGGACAACTCACCACTGCGTTCCATGCACGTACCCGAACTGCCAGCGGAACATGAAGCTGAAGAGGTCCGCCGTCAGGTCATTCGGGAAGGGATGAGCAAGTAACGGTTCTGAGAACTGAAGCCGAACAAACGCAGGGTCCGACCGAATCGGACCTGCGAAAACCTTTTCCCAACATCCCGAACGGGCTCATTCGCATTCCGGGTTCTTTGTGGTCTTGGACAACACGCTCTCGACCAGCTTCCAGAACTCCTCGTCCGTCACCCGGCCGTGGTCTTCCCCGGCACGCTTGATCGCACGGACCATGTCGCATATCTGGTCCTGAGAGGCCTGTATGTTCCGCTCGTCGAGCCTGTTCTTGACCAGGGCCGTTCCCGAATGCTTTCCGAGTACGAGCCGACGCCTGTTCCCCACCTGTTCTGGGTCCACGCATTCGTAGGTCATCGGACAGTTGAGTACCGCTGCCACGTGGATTCCGGACTCATGAGAGAACGCGTTCGGGCCGACCCACGGCTGGTTCAGCGGGAGAGGAGCCTTCGCGCATTCGAACACTAGCTTGGCAAGGTCGGTCAGTCCTTCGGTCCTTATCCCGATGTCCTTCTTGTACACATGCTTGAGAGCCATTACCAGCTGCTCCAGCGGGACATTGCCCGAACGCTCCCCGATTCCTCCCACAGTCGTCGTGATCGCCTGAGCCCCGGAGTTCAGTGCGGCGATGGAGTTGACGAGCGCCAATCCGAAATCGTTATGCAGGTGGGCTGACAGCGGAGCCTTCGTGCCTTCCCGGATCTTGCGGACTAGGTACGATATCGCCTCTGGAGCGGCGCATCCAAGCGTGTCAGTGATGCCGAGCCTTGCCGCGCCGGCCTTCTCGCAAGCCCTGTAGACCTGGAGCAGGAATTCGAGGTCCGAGCGCGTGCTGTCCTCAGTGCTGAGGCTGACTTTGAGGCCACGGGCATGCGCGTACTCGACCGAGGTCACCGCCCTCTTCAGGACTTCCTCCCGGGACATCCTGAGCTTGTACCTCATGTGCAGGTCGCTTGTACCCACGAACAGCAGAACCATGTCGACCCCGCAGTCCGCCGCGATGTCGATGTCCGCTTGGACCGTCCGAGCGAGACAGAGTATCTCAGCGTTGAGCCCCAGCTCCGAAATCGCCTTCACGGAGTCCTTCTCCTGCTCCGACACCGCCGGGAACCCCGCCTCGATCTGATGAACGCCGATCTCGTCGAGCTTGCGCGCGATGGCCAGCTTCTGCTCGGGCGTGAAATGCACGCCTGGCATCTGCTCGCCGTCCCTGAGCGTGCTGTCGTAGATGACAATCTTCTCGGGCAGCGAGACCTTTGACGATGCGTTGTAAGGGCTGACCGCTGTGAATCTCATCTCGGCTAGCGATTGGCTGGCAACTATTTATTCTGTTCCCGCGAGCGGCTGTGGCTGAAAGCAATAAATAGGGATACGGGCATTGTTCAGCGTCCAACAAGCCGGGGTGACAGAGCGGCCATGTGGCGGACTGCAGATCCGCAAACTCGAGTTCGATTCTCGACCCCGGCCCCATCATTCTTCGTTGTTCTGAAACCTTTATAGACTAGGTTCCTCAATATCTCTTAACGCCGTTAGCAACCCCCTGGCCGAGTGAAAGAACCGGTGTGACTCATGAAGACCCCCTGCGAACTTGTTGTGGGCAGGATACTGCCCTCTCTGAGAGCATCAGTCGTGAAGGAACTGTCCGTGAAGTATAACATGAAGCAGGCCGAGATTGCGCAGAGACTTGGCATCACGCAGGCATCTGTGAGTCAGTACCTCAGCGCCGCGCGGGGCGGCAACACTGAAATCGTCGACAATTTCCCGAAGATCAAGGAGTATGCCAGCGAGATCGCAGGCCGAATCGTCGAAGGACAGGGCAGGTTCGAATGGTCCGGAGTCCTCTGCACGGCATGCAGGGATATCCGTGCGGATCGGGAGTTCTGCGACCTTCACAAGATATCAGCCAACCTGGATGGCTGCGACGTCTGCAGGAAATGAACGCGAGAAAAACTGGGAAATGGTTTTCGAAGGACCGGCGATGAACCGCCGAGTCCCCCAATTGTGGTTTCTGACTCACTTCCTGCCAGTGGTCTTAGCCAGGAGTTGAATCACAAGGCTGGTCGATGAGCTGCTGTCGAGCGTGGGTGTCGCGAACCTGCCAGTTCCATCCACCAGGGAGCCAAGTGTCACCGGGTGGTAGACGATCGGCATGCCCGTGTCGACGAGCGTCTCAGGGTCCTTGTAGGTCTGCGGGAAGTCCGCATCCTGGGCGAGCCAGAAGGTCAGCTTGTAGCTGCCTGCGGCCAATCCCCTTGTGTCCCAGTTGTACCCGTAGAGGAGCAGTCCGAGTTCGTTGATCTCGCACGTGTAGGCGGTCACGGGCATCTTCTTCTCAATCCAGTATGCCTCGATCAGCCTCCCGCTCCAGATCTGTTGAATGACGGCCCCGGTGGCGGGGTCGATTTTCTCGATCTTGAAGTGCGCGAGCATCGTGAACACGGCCGCATCGCCTGCGTGCAGTATGACCTCAGTCCTCACCTTCGCCCCAGCAGGCCACTGCTGGAACAGGAGGTCGTCCGACCAGTCAACCGCGACATTGCTCGCTCCGCCTGTGTACCAGGTGGCGGCGGGCAAGTACAGGTTCGCATCCACACCGATTCCGTATTCGTTGACGGTCTGGGCCATCAGTATCGGCTCGTTCAGATCCGCCATGTTCGTCGAAGCGATCGCGGAAAAGGTCGACATGTACATCATGCAGACCGCGATCGCGCCCACTATTGCCAGCTTCTTCCTCATTGTTTTCCCCCTCTCTCTGATCATGCCGCAGAGCACATCGTAATCATCTCCGCCCCGAGCACTGACGGAGGGAATCATCCCGAGAAAGGGGTTGATTCATTTGTGGTACAAATCTAGAAATCTAGTACGCCAATCGAACGTACTGACTGACGAACGTGAAGCCGTCTTGAATCCTGCGATGAAGAAGGGGTTGACGCAGGCCGCGGCGGGGCTTTGAGTGACACGGTCACGGGGCACAAACTGCTGGCTGAACTTCGGAATCTGGGCAAAATGGAGATATATGACAGCGTTAATCCCGATGCTGGAGTGATCTCAATGGCACGGCCCAAGGTCCTGAACAACATACTCGAGGCTGTAGGCGACACGCCCCTGGTGCGCCTGAACAGGGTGGTTCCGGAGGGATCGGCGACGGTCTACGCCAAGGTCGAGTCCTTCAACCCCGCATGGTCCGTGAAGGATCGCATAGCGAAGGCGATGATCGAGGACGCCGAGAGGAAGGGCCTTGTCAAGGCAGGGACGACGATCGTGGAACCCACATCGGGCAACACCGGCATCGGGCTTGCGATGGCCTGCGCAGTCAAGGGATACAGGCTCCTGCTAGTCATGCCTGAGACGATGACCATCGAACGCAGGAAGGTAATGGCAGCCTTCGGCGCGGAGATAGTACTCACGCCGGGGGCGGAGGGGATGGCCGGAGCCATCAAGAAAGCGGAGGAGCTCACAAGGACGATCCCTGATTCGTTCATCCCGCAGCAGTTCAAGAACAAGGCCAATCCTTGGATCCACAGAAAGACGACCGCCAGGGAGATCATAAGGGCTCTCGACCGTGTCGACGCCTTCGTTGCGGGCGTCGGGACAGGAGGCACGATAACGGGGGTGGGGAAGGCGCTGAAGAGGAGATTCCCTCAGGTCAAGGTGGTCGCGGTCGAGCCCGAGGAGTCGCCTGTCCTGTCAGGAGGCAAGCCTGGCCCTCACAGGATACAGGGTCTCGGGGCCGGCTTCGTCCCAAGCGTGCTTGACACCAAGGTGTACGATTCAATTGTGAGGGTCGCTGCGAAGGACGCCGTGGAGACTGCAAGGCGGATTGCGAAGCTCGAGGGCATGTTGGTCGGCATCTCCTCGGGTGCGGCGGTGTTCGCGGCGATTCAGGTCGCCAAGGAACTGGGCCCGGGAAAGAACATCGTCACGATACTGCCAGACCTTGGAGAAAGGTATTTGAGCACTGACCTGTTTGGAGAGAGTCCTTGACGACCGTTAAGGAAAGAGACGATGTGTCGATTGTGATGGAGCGGGACCCCGCTCCAAAGAGCAGAGCGGAGGCGCTGTTCTTCAGCCAAGGGCTTCACGCAATAAGGCTCCACAACATCGCCCACAGGCTCTACGAGCGAAGGAGATACAAGACCGCCCGGGCGGTCAACTACATGTCGCGCATACTGACGGGAGCCGATATACACCCTGGAGCGAAGGTCGGCAAGGAGTTCTTCATCGACCACGCAACAGGAGTGGTGATCGGTGAGACGGCAGAGATAGGCGACAACGTCTCAATATACCAAGGCGTGACCCTCGGAGGCGTGAGCACCGAGAAGAAGAAGCGGCACCCGACCATAGGGAACAATGTAGTTGTGGGCGCGGGCGCCACGATCCTGGGGCCGATCACGATAGGGGACAACGTCAGGGTCGGCGCAGGCTCGGTCGTGATAAAGTCCGTGCCCCCGAACTGCACGGTCGTGGGAGTGCCCGCCAAGATAGTGCAGAGGACCGGGGCCACGACAATCGACCTGCACCACGAGGAGCTTCCGGACCCGGTCGTCAACGCGTTCATCGACATGTGCCACAGCTTGTCCGAGATGGAGTACCGCCTCGAGCAGATCGAGAAGAAGATGGGCATCAAGCACGAGAAGTTGCCCGTGCCGAGCGTTCCGAGGCCTCCTGCGCAGGAGCTTGCATGCCCTGTCGAGGAGAAGCATTAACTACTCTCCAGTAATTCGAGTTGTGACCGCTGATGGCACTAGTTTTGCACAACACCCAGACGAAGAAGAAGGAGCCGTTCGAACCACTCGACGCGGGCAAGGTCGGGATCTATGTCTGCGGAGTCACGGTCTACGACGAATCGCACCTAGGACATGCGAAATCCGCGATCAACTTCGATGTGATCGTGAGGTATCTGAGGCACAAAGGATACCAGGTCAACCACGTGACCAACTTCACCGATGTGGACGACAAGATAATCAACAGGGCGAACGAGATGGGCATACCCCCGCTCCAGCTGTCGCAGAGCGTCATCGAGAACTACTTCCGGGATATGGACGCGCTCAAGATCAAACGCGCGAGCGTGTACCCGAAGGCCAGCGAGACCATGCCTGAGATCATCGCGATGGTCAAGGGACTGATCGACAAGGGCTACGCGTACGAATCCGGGGGCTCAGTCTACTTCAGCGTCACCAAGGCCAAGGTCTACGGGAAACTCTCAGGCCAGACCTTGGACCAGATGCAGGCGGGCGCCAGGGTGGAGCCTGGGGAGGACAAGCGTGACCCGATGGACTTCGCGCTCTGGAAGGCGGCCAAGCCCGGGGAGATATCGTGGGACAGCCCGTGGGGCAAGGGCAGGCCGGGATGGCACATAGAGTGCTCGGCAATGTGCCTGAAGCACATCGGAAGGACCGTCGACATACACGGCGGGGGGACGGAACTGGTCTTCCCGCACCACGAGAACGAGATACTGCAGTCCGAGGCCTACAACGACGCCACGTTCGTGAGGTACTGGATGCACAACGGCCTGCTCACCATCGACGAGGAGAAGATGTCCAAGTCACTCAAGAACTACTTCCTGATCAAGGACCTTCTGGCGAGGTTCGGGCCCGAGGTCATCAGGTTCTACATACTCAACGCCAGCTACAGACAGCCGCTCGATTACACCGAGAAATCGCTGGAGGAGTCGGGGAAGGCCCTCGATAGGCTCCAGAACACCTATGACATGCTGAAGTCCTCGAGCGAGTCCGCGACCGGGACGGACGACGCCTCCGTCCTCTGCGACAAGGCCTGGCGTGATTTCGAGGCCCGGATGGACGATGACTTCAGCACACGCGAGGCCATCGCGGTCATGTATGACCTGTCACGGGATGCGAACAGGCTCCTTACCGAGAAGGGGCTTAGCAGGATGGGCGTGCAGAACCTCGTCGGAGTCTTCGACCGGTTCAATGCATTGTTCGACGTCCTCAGCTCCGCGGGGAAGGCGAAGGCGGTCGACGGGAAGGTCGAGGAACTCCTGCGGCTGAGGAAGGAGGCGAGGGCCAGGAAGGACTTCGCGGAGGCCGACCGGATCCGGAAGGAACTCGCTGAGATTGGCGTGGAGATACAGGACACCAGAGACGGGACTGTATGGAAGCGAAAGTGAGTCCGCGGACGGCCAGGAAGAAGGCCGAGCTTCTTGCCGGTGGTCCAGTGAAAGTGCCTCCGGAGTTCAGGTTCCCGTTCCTCCCGAGCAAGTCCACTGCCGGCCCGGGGGCCGGGTCCATGGGCGTGGTCTTCTCTTTCGGGAACACGCGCGCCAAGAAACAAATATCCAGGGACCAGGGGGACTTCGAGCTGGAACAGGCCGGCGACGGCCTCGTGATCAAGAAGGAAGGGAAGGTCTTCATCGAGGACGTTGCCCTCACCCCAACCCTCCTGCACGCGCCGTACCAGGCGTTCGTGAACATAGACCACGCCTGCATATTCGACTGCAAGTTCTGTGCGTCTCCGAGGCTTCACGGAGAGTCGACGAAGAATCTGACGGACGAGAAGATACTGGCGATGGTCGCTGAGGCCGCTCGGAAGGAAGGATTCGAATCTGTGGCTTTCACGAGCGCGGTATCAGGTTCCCCGAGCATGACGGTGAAGCGGATGGCCGGCCTCGTCAGAAGAGTCCGAGAGGCGATGCCGAGCGTCCCCTTAGGCGTCGAGCCGTACGTGACCAGGCCGGATGAGGTGGACATGCTTCGAGAGGCGGGAGCGGACGAGATCAAGCTGAACATCGAATCATTCGATCCGGACATCTTCGAGAGGGTGTGTCCAGACAGGGACTACGGAGCCATACTGCACTCGATCAACCACGCTGGAGAGGTCTTCGGGAAGAACAGGGTGTGCTCGAACATCATCTTCGGCCTCGGAGAGACCGATGAGAACATCCTCGAGGGCACGAAGGTGCTTGCCAACATGGGCGCGGTCGCCACCCTGCGAGCGCTGAGAAGGAACGAGTACAACACTGGTGAACTGGAAAGAGCCCTCGGGAAGTTGGAGCCCGTGACCCCTGAGCGCATGTTGAACCTCGCGAGAGAGCAGAAGAAGATCCTGAAGGCCTATGGGCTGACTCCACTCGTGTTCAAGACAATGTGCCATGCGTGCCTTAGCTGCGACATCGTGCCCTTCTGGGACGTCTGAGAATCACCTGTGCGCGAAGACGCACCGTATGAGCGGACTGACCTCTTCGACTCGAACGAACCCGAACCGCTCGAGCTGGACGATTCTGCCCTTCGCCGCCGCGAGGAGCGGCTCGGCCTTTCCCTTCTTCACGGAGCCATCGGTCATCAGGACGACGGCATCGAAGGACGACTTCGGGGCCCAGTGGACGATGGGGACCCCTTCCTTCAGGACGCCGAGGTCGTTACCAGCGTAAGTGGCATTCCCATGCTTCAGCTCGATGTTGCACAGGTCCTTGAGCCTCAGCCGTCCGTCGCCCTCCGGCAGGTCCTCCCGGCTTATCAGCACGGTCGGATCCGACCCCAGCCTGAACTCGCGAACGCCTCTCTCGGGATGGCTCGGGTGCTTCGGGGCCTTTGCCACCATCTCGACCCCGCCCTCGATCCTCACCTCGATGGGGTCGTTCACGAAGAAGTACCTGTCCGCCCCGTCGTCGATGAGCTCCTTG
>JALOTQ010000141.1 GCA_025457815.1 Thermoplasmata archaeon | reverse complement strand
ATGGCCCTCTTCTTGTTGGACCTCGCGGAGCCCCATGCGATCAGGCCGAACACGATTGCAGCGATGATGAGCGGAAGGAGCGTCGCGCACAGCTCCCCCAGGCTCCCGAGCAGGTCCCCGAAGGCGTCGCTCGCGGTCTCCGTGTAGTATTTGTCGACATAACTGGCAGGGAATCCGACGCCGACATCGTAGTCCCCGCTGGACAGGTCGCCGGGAGCGACATCGTCTGCTATCCACTGGGCAAGGTAGAGCCCGCTTGCAGGCTCCAAACCGAAGGATGTCCACGGCTGATTCTCAAGGTATACCGCGGCCGAGGCGTTGTCGAAACCCTCAGGGAAGTATATGTTCGCCACCAGGAGGCCTGTGTTCCCCTGCTGGAAATCCGCATCGAACCAGGTAGGCCTGAAGCGTATGCCGACCCCGCCGTCGATGAGCTCGTTCTCGTAGACCATGTGCGGGTTGTTGATATGGAACCTGAGAGTGAATGATGTCCCGGATGTGGAGAGCAGGGTCATCGTCTCCGACGTGAACTCCACCGCGACACCGATGTCTATGTACGGTGATTCCCTGAGCAGGCTCGGGGCGTACTTCTCGCCTCCGATCTCAATCTCCGCCCACGCGCTGGAGAGGTCGTAGTACTGGTTGGGGCACCCGATGTCCACCCCGTCGAGGTAGCCATAGTTGGTGAAGTTGATCATGTAGTCGATGTCCACGCTGCCGTCCTTCATCACGTGGACCGTCACATATTCCTCGTCGGTCGAGAATGAGTACTCCTGCGCGGAGACAGTCGGAGTGGCGAGTGAGAATGCGGGAAGCAGGCCCGCAAGAAGGAGCGCGAGCAGGACCACGCTGCGTCGTGCTTGGGACATCGGATAGCCAGTCACCTTCCGTCCTCCTGTCACCATTTCGGCTGCTCCTGCATGGCGAAGACAGCTCCGCAGTAAGGGCACGTGGCCATGATCCCGCCCTGGATGATCTTCAGGTTCTTCTCCGTGAGCGGCGCGCCGCAGGACCTGCACTTCATCTCCTTCTCCTGGAAAGTGCCCGAGCCTTCCATCTTCACGTTGAATGTCTGGCTCACCAGCGTGGGCTTAGCCGCCTCTATTTTCATTGACCTGTAGACGAAGAAAAAGAGGCCGGCAGCGACTAGGACCATCAGGCCCCCGATGATGATAGTGTCCACGGCTCCTGCGATGATGAATATCGCGCCGAGCAGGAGCAGACCCACCCCGACGATGACCAAGAACGCCTCGACAATCTTGTTCATGATATCTGGACTCGGACTGGATTAGGCTGGTCTGGATATAACTTTGTCGAAGGAGGGCCTTGGGACGGCGGACATCCCTGGGCCTTGCGGGCTCAGGGGGCGGACGTACGCCACCATTCCGCGCCCGGCATCGCCGCCCGCATCGTCCTCCCTCTGTGGAGATGGTCGAACCGGATGCGCTCCGGAGACCGCTTGTCCGCGCCCATCCTGAACCACCCTCCGCTCAGGGGCGTGAGGGGTTCCTCGGTGCCTCCTGCCCTGATCATGGTGAGCTGCCCTTTCCTGAGGACTATCCTGAAGTTGGAGAACCACGAGTTGTAGGTCCTGTAGTGCCCCACGTAGGATTCCCAGGTCCTGGGCGTCCTGAAGCGTACCTGGCCCCTGTAAGGCGCCTTTCTGTACCAGTCTCCTCCGTGGAACAGCTCCACCACCTTGCCGCCCTTCCTGCCGAACCTGACGGGAAAGAGCTTGAACTCCTCGGCACGCGCGTAGAAGTAGTCCTTCTCCAGCCGCTCGAGGGCAAACATGGATCCATCCCGCAGTATCGACAGCCTCTTCCCTTTCGCCACCAGCTTCAGTTCGCTGCCGTCCGACGAATAGGTGCCTGCATACTCCCTTGCGTTCTCGACGATTGCCGGGTCCTCAAGCCTTGGCACGTCTGGAAGTCGCTTCCGTTCCGATGACCTTCTGCAGACATTCATGGCGAACTGGGCGACGTCCTCCGGCCTGTACGACTCAACCGCGGCGTTCATCAGGGCCACCACGCCGAATCCGCCGTCGAGGTCAGCGGCCATGTATGAGGTGAACCCCAGCATCCCTCCGGAATGCGCGAGCACCGTGTGCCCGTCACTTTCCTTCACGCTCAATCCGAGGCTGTACCAGTCGGTGGGGGGGTCCTCATCTGGATGTACGACCTTCTCGAGCATGGCCGAGAAGCTCTGCTCCGAGAGTATCCTGCCGGTGGGACAGACCCCCCGGTTCAGGAGCAGCCTCACGTACTTGGCCATGTCGGGTGCTGTCGAGCATATCGATCCGTCAGCTGTGAAGCTCTCGACCCAGTTCGCGGGCGCCAGGGGGCAGTTGTTTGGCGCTGGCCTGTCGTCGTACAGCGGGGCGTAGCCCGTCGCCATCCGCCCTCTGAGATCGTTCGTGATGCTGGCCGTTGAGGCGTTCATGCCGAGCGGCCTGAGGATCCGTTCCTCGAGGGCCCTCGAGTTCTCGACCCCCAAAAGCTCCTCAATGAGAACGCCCAGGACCTTGTACCCGCTGTTCGAGTAGTGGAAGTGGGTCCCCAATCTGACTCCCACCGGAGTCTGGTTCAGCACGAGAGCTTCCGAGTATCCGGACATCGTGAAGTCGGTGCCTAGCATGAGCCCGCCCGTGTGGCTCATCAGGTGCTTCAGTGTGACAGGGCCGTGCTTCGACTTGATCTTGAGCCACGGCAGGTGCTTGGATACAGGGTCATCGATGCTGAGGAGTCCCGCCTCCTGCATCTGGAGAATCACCATGCTCGCGAATGACTTGCTGATCGATCCTATCTGGAAGAGGGTATCATTCCTGACGGGCATCTTGAGAGAGGTGTCCGCTCGGCCATATGCTCCGACCCAAAGGGTCCGATCGGAGTCCGTCAGCGCGACGGCAAGCCCGGGCATTGCCCTTGACCGCATCGTGTTCTTGACATGAGCGTCGATGCGCCTGATCGCTCGTTCCAGCGAGGCTTCCATGAGCGCCCAGATGGGCGGCGCATTAGATAACTCTTACAGGAGCGGTCAGGCGCGCCGAACATACACCAGGCTAGGGTTCTTCACTCCAGAAGCCGTTTCACTGATTCCTCGAAGACGCGAGTGTGCAGGTCAACGTCCTTGGTCGTCGTGTAAGGCGATATCAGAGCCATGTTGTGGAACGGAGTGAGCAGTATACCCCTGTTGAGCGCCATCAGGTGCATCAGCCGCTCGAGCTCGTAGTCCTTGCTCGCCTCGTACTCAGCGCCGTCCTTGGGCATGTTCGGGGTGTTGTGGTACTCAATCCTGACGCCCAGCCGGACCACGTGCCAGGGGACTCCAGTCCGGTCGATGACATCCTGTATCCCCTCCTCGAACCTCTG
>JALOTQ010000042.1 GCA_025457815.1 Thermoplasmata archaeon | reverse complement strand
GGGCGGCCCTCAGCAAGGGGGAGGTGGCGAAGGCTCGCCGCTGGTCTGCGAACGCCGACCGACACGCTTGCGAGGCAGTCCTGCAGAAGCTGCCGCTTCTGGTGAAGAGGACGAATGCCTCCCTGAAGCAGCTGGAGGGTGCATCTGGCGGCACCGGCATCGTGAGCCAGCTTCTCGATGAGTCGAGGGAAGCTCTGAAGAGGGGCGAGCACGCGGAAGCACTAATGTCATTGATCGATGCGCGGGAGAGGATGCACAGGGTCGAGAACGCCGCTGTGCTCAGCATCATCGCCGATGCCAAGAACGAATTCGTGAAAGCCAAGAAGGTCGGGCTCAACATCGAAGAGTCGGTCGGTCTCCTGAACAGGTCCAGAGACAGCCTGCAGCGTGGAAACTTCGCGGAAGCGGTGAAGTTCGCGAAGGAGAGCAGGGCCCTGATTGAGAGGTCCCTTGAGAAGCACAGGGACATGCAGTACCCCGTCCAGGAGTGCGTCAAGGTCATCAGGCTCGCGGAGGCCCTCGGAGCCGACGTGCAGGATCTCGAAGGCAAGTTGGCGATCGCGAAGCAGCTCTACAGGAACAGCCAGCTCGAACAGTCCGCCGAACGTTTCAAGGAACTTCTGGACAGCGCGAGGAAGACCGCCTATGGCAAAGCGGCGGAGTCCTACGAACTGGCAGAGAAGGCCCTCACTCTCGCGAAGAAAACCGTTGGCGAAGTCCCTGAGGCCGAGGAGAAGCTCGGAATCGCGAGGGACTTGCTCGAGAAGGACGAACTGGCAAGAAGCGTCTCGATGGCCTGTGCGAGCATGTTCGAATCAGATTTCGCAATCGCAGGCGCGCTCGCTGACAAGCTGAAGCACATAGACGAGTTCTCAAAGGGCATAGAGCGCGATGTCGACAGCCTCACCGAGGTGAGGGAGGCGATTGACAACTCGAAGACGCGCAACCTGGAGAACTTGAGACGCTATGCGAGCCTCACCGAGGAGATCATCGGCGAGGCCTACGAATGCGCAGCCGCCTACAGCCGAGTCGCCCAGGACATCGTCAAGCAGGCCTACGAGAGTTCAGTGGAGACGGGCCTCGGGAAGGACTCTGTCGACAGGAGCGGGGACGGCATCTCCCTGCCAGCGGAGATATCGACCGTGAGGCAGCCCTCGGACGAGAAGAGGCAGAGGCTGATCGACATGTTCCTGACTGGGAGAGTCTCCGAGGACCAGCTGGACAAGCTCCTGCTCGTGGTCGACTCCAGCATCGACAAGAAGGAGCTCGTCTAGCGACGCCGGACCGTCATATCATCCAATCCTCGCGCACGAAGCCCTCGTGCCCCGACCACATGAGTGCCGCTTGGGCCACGAAGTGCCCAGCAGAATGGTAATGTAGCCAATCCGCCATCCCAGGTCGGGGGAGAGACTTACGGCTCTCAAGAGAGTTGTGCTAGCTGGAACTGTAGTTCTGAGCATGGTATTGGCGGGCATGGTGCTCTCGGTACCGGCATCAGGAGTGAAGACGACCTACGAGTACTACGTGTGGGGCAGCCCTGACGATGTCGTCACGGCCACATCGGGAGGCCTGCTGCTCGCCGGTGGAGATTCAGATGTCGCGGACGCAATGCTGTGGATGATAGCCAAGTCGGGCGGCGGCGACTTCCTCGTGATTCGCTGCTCGGGGACCGATGCGTACAATCCATGGATATACAAGCAGCTGGGCGGGGTCGACTCGTGCGAGACGATCATCTTCGTGAAGGAGGAAGCATGCTATGACGCCTTCGTCCTGGACAAGATCCGCTCCGCGGAGGCTCTTTTCATCGCGGGCGGAGACCAGTGGGACTACGTCAGCATGTGGAAGGGCACGCCCGTGGAGGACGCGATTCACTACGTCGCTGCCAAGCCTGCCCCGGTGGGCGGTACGAGCGCCGGACTCGCCGTGCTGGGAGAATTCGTGTTCTCGGCGCAGAACGACACGATCGAATCCGACGACGCCCTCAGGAACCCGTACAACAGGCGCGTGACGATCGAGAACGACTTCCTCTCAATGGACAACATGGAGGGCACGATAACAGACAGCCACTTCGTGACGAGAGACCGGATGGGTCGGCTCGTTACTTTCCTGGCGCGCATAGTCCAGGACGGCCGCGCGACCCAAGCCCGAGGGATAGGCATCAATGAGAAGACCGCCTTGGGCGTCGAGCCGAACGGCGATGTGAAGCTGTTTGGACTCTGCGATGCGTACAGCTCCGCGTACTTCCTGCTGACCCCCGGACCTCCAGAGGTCTGCGAGCCGAAGACGCCGTTGACATACCTCGACATATCGGTGTACCGGATAACGGCAACAGGCTCGTTCAACCTGGCTAGATGGGAGGGCGTTGGAGGGGTCGCCTATTCTCTCTTATCTGTGGACGGTGTCCTCGCATCCGATCAGGCAGACGGAAGCATCTACTGAGGATGCTTGGCGAAACCCCTTCCAGCTCATTCTACTCATCAGCGGAAGACACGAGTCCGCGCTGTCCCGAGCGATTAGTCCTGAAGCCTCGTTGCGGACTTCACGGAGGGGAGCATGGCCATCGCAAGCAGCAGGATTCCGAGGATCGTCATTCCTGCCTGAAGCGCTCCCCCGATTCCGCTGAGCAAGCCCAGGAAGTAAATCTCAGCGACTATCCAGGCGATGAGTATCACGCCCAGGGCGGCAGTCGCCGTCCACGACCAGTGCTGCCCCGTCCATTTGTTGATCGGGTCCGTCCAGCGCCATCTCCTGCGCGTCCAGAGGCCGTATGCCGCCATTGCTGGCAGTATCCCGTAGAATGCGAGGAAGAAGAGGCCCACTAGCGTGAAATCCTCGACTGGGAGGTCATCCCGGAAATCGGAGATGCCCATGCCCTCGCCGGAAGGTGACGCGAGCATCCCATATGCGCTCATCACTCCTACGAAAGCGAATATCGTCTGTATCGCCACCAAGGCCTTCAGCGCAACGGGCCTAGTGGGAGCGTTCTCATTGGCCATAGTATCAGTTTCCCAGAATCCCCTGCAGATAAGGGCTTTATCCCGCATTCCTCAGGGCATCGGCGAATCATCAGAGCCACACAAGTGGGCGGGCCAGCAGGGCGGGGTTCGCCCGGATGGGCTAGTTACTTATAATACGAGCGGATGGGGTGCCTGGAACACCTCAGATGACCGACATCTCCATAGTCTACGCACTCTGCTCGCTGCTGATCTACGGCGCTACTCAGGTCATCGCGAAGGGTACGGTGAGGTCGCTAGATGCGAACACGATGGTCGCGATGAATTTCCTCATCTCAATCCCCATCTATGTCTTCTTCCTCTTCTCGGCGCTCGTTCTCTGGAACGACTACATCTCCCACCCGGAGTACGTGCTCTACGGCCTGATTGGCGCATCGACCGCGAGGGGGGGCTACTACATCTATCTCGAGGCGCTCGAGAAAGGCGCGGTCACGATGGTGGGAAGCATCACGGCCGCATTTCCGGCAATAACGGCCCTATTGGCCGTGACCGTGCTTCACGAGGAGATATCATGGGTTAACGGCCTTGGAATAGCCATCATCATAGGGAGCATGGTCGGGCTCTCGTTCACCCACGGACGCTCGGCTGGGCATACTGTGTTCTCGAGGACCGCGCTTGTCCTGAGCATCGCTGTGCTCCTCATCTGGGGCTTCGGGGGCATCTTCATCAAGCTGGCCCTAGACGGCCTCCCACTGATCGCATACCTGGGCCTGTATCCAATCATACTGCCACCGATAGCGTTCGCCTATCTCAAGCACAAGAAGGCCACGAAGAAAGTGTTCCTGCCCAAGTGGTCTGTTCCGGTGATCGGTGCGCTGGTGGTTGCAGAGCTGTGGCAGCTGGGGTATTTCGCTGAGACATCCGCCATATCCACGGGGTCTGCCGCGATAGTATTCCCACTCATATCTGCCTATCCAATAGTGACCATAATCGGTGCGAGGCTGTTCCTGAGGGAGCAGCTGGCCAGGACGGAATGGCTGCTTCTCGCAGCCGTCGTCGTGGGGATCCTGCTCACATCCGTCGTGTGATCCTGGGATCTGAAATCAGACCCGACTTATCTCCTCGTGGACTTCGACATTCTTTGGGCCAAGCCTCGACAGGAAGCTCTTGACGGAGAGCTGCTCAGGGATCACAATCCCCTTCTCCTTGATCTCGCCGTCTATCATCATCTCGGTGCCTATCGCCCCTCCAGTGCCGACGAAGTATGTGCCTGCGTTCGTCCTGAAGAGCTCGTAAGCTCGTTCGTGAGACATGATGATCCACTGCTTCACAAGGGTCTTCTTCCCGTCCTTGACGCCCTTGACCTCCACGACGAACCCAGTGTGCCCTTTGATCATTGCAGAGAACGACTCGGGTCTGGGGAGCATGGCGGCGACCACGTGCTGCGGGACGACCTTCGTTCCTCTCACATCGACCGGCTCCTTGCTGAGCAGCCCCCACTTGCGGAATATCTCCGAAGCGTGCGCGAACTTGTCGTCGATGCAGATGTTGAACGAGGCCTGTTTCAATGACTTGATGCCCATCGGCATGAAGTAGGTCTCGTCGTGGTTGGTCTTGTAGACTGGCAGAGGGCCGAGGGGCTCCGGGAACTTGTAGACCATTCTAGCGCTGAGCGGAGGTATGAACTCGATCTTGCCGTCTCGGAAGACCGCCGCTGGAACGCTCGTCTCATCCAGCAGATCGACGGGTGACCAGGCAGAGAAGAACTCCAGCCCCTCCACGGAACCGGTGTCGCCGTCGAAGACGTGCGCCTCGTCTGCGCGGTCCAGCTTGCTCGCCCCGTGGACTGCGAGGACATCGGACATGCCGGGCTCCTCGCCCATCCCGACCAGGGCCGTGATCCCCGCTTTCATGCACATTGCGGAGTACTCGTCGTATTCCGGGCCTGTGCTGTCGAAAGGCATGCCGAAGTCGACGTAGTTCGTCCCGACCTTGGCAGCGACCTCCATCGCGAGCCTATTCAGGCGCCAAGGCATCGTGGCGACCACGACGTCGGTCCCCTTGAGTAGCTTCTTCACAGCCTCAGGGTCGGTGCCGTTGACCTTCTGGACAGACACGCGGGGGCTCCTGAGACGGTCTGCAAGCCCTGTCGCCCCCTCTGTTCTGGCGTCTGCAAGTATCAATTCGTCGATCTTGCGATTCCTCGAGAGATGCTCCGCACACACGAGTCCGCATATCCCGCACCCTAGTTGCACGACCTTCAAGTGAGTTCACCCGCCTGCCACCAACCCTCGATGGCCTGGAGACCTGTATGCTGCGAAACTACTTGCCAGTTTCTCTCCGCTTCTTCGCTTTCGCCTTCTTTTTCCGAGGGGGCAAGGCTTTCTCAGGCACATGAATTGCGAACCTGCAGACAGGGTCTCCCTGAAGAACGGATTCCAGCACATCGATCTCCACGGGCTCGTCGAATATGACGTCCCATGGGCGTTTGTGATACCCGGCGCTGCAGTAGCAGAACTCGGGCGACACTTTCGGCCCTGAGAGGATGCTCTCGCGCACCCATGGGCAGTGGCAGGCAAAGTACCTCTTCTTCCTCTCGTCTTTTTCGTGGAGGTACTGGATCAGCCGGTACGGGATCTTAGTCTCGTAGATGACCCCTCCCTTCCTCACGCCTCCCATCACCTCTTGGTTCACTCTGACGAAATCGAGAGCGTCCTCATCGATTGCCTGATCGTAGAAGAGCGTGTCCTCCTTCATGTGCGTCTTCAGCGTCTTCACCGCGTCGGAGTGTCTGATCTTCAGGAACTCGTCAAGGCTCCCAGCCTTCAGGTACTTCTGCCGATCCTCGGCGAAGGCCTCGCGGGGCGGTGCGTGTGGTCCCGAGCGCAGGGCGTCTCTCGCTCCCTTCGTGCCCAGAGTCTCCTGAAGCCTCTCCATGAACATCCTGGTTATCTCGGGCCACCCCTCGTGGGAGGATCCCATCACAGGCATGTTCAACCCACGGAAAACGGCGTCGTGCTTGGCCTTCCCCTCTGTCTTCTGGATGGTCTTCCCGAGCTCCCCCAGGACCTGTGCGCCGTCTGCGAAGCTCAGGACGGCGATTTCGACCTCCTTGTTGTTGATGAACCTCGCGTACCTTATCAACGCGACGTAGTTGTCGAACTTGTTCGTGTCGTTCTTGACCATCAATTCCGAGAAGTCGGCGAGATCCTTGCCGGTCGCCTTCCTGAGATCCTTCTTCCTCTTCGCAAGAAATTTCTCGAACTCCTTCACGAACTTGATGTTCTCGGCTATCTTCTCGTCGGAAAGGCCCTTCAAGACACGCTTGCTTGTGTGACAAAACTCCCTGAACCCTTTCTCGTCCATTCTTCAGCCCCCACCGCTGGTGCGGCTGCATAGAGGTGTCTCTTATTCATTGTTACCATGCGATGCAACGGCGGTCAATAGTCTTGATAAGGTTCTCCTGGCATTATGGTTGCCAGGTCCGAGGCTGTGGAGATTAGATGAACATGTCGGTGGTCGTCTCCCGCGACGCGATAGTCCAGAGGGTCAAGGAGGAGCTCGAGCCCTTGCCATTCGTGCGCGCGTACTGGGAAGGAGGAGCGATCGGCTACGGCGCAGTCGACGAATGGTCCGACCTGGACCTGTATGTGGTGGTGGGCGACGACAATGTGAGCGAGGGCTTCGCCGCGGTCGAGAAGGCACTCTCCTCTCTGTCGCCCATCAAGCAGAAGTACGACATCGGCAAGACCCCGATGGAAGGCGTCTATCAGGCATTCTACAAACTGCGCGATGCGAGCGACTACCATCTCATAGACCTCGCGGTGCTTCAGGCGAGCGCTCCTGACAAGTACCTGGAACCGGTCGTCCACGGCCGGGCGGAGTTCCATTTCAGGAAGGACGATTCGATTGCGATACCCAAGCTGGACAGGGGCGCGCTGTCACAGCGTATCAGTGCTCGTCTGGACAGGCTCGAGGCACGCAAGGCGATGTTCGGCACATTCGTCCGCAAGGAGATGAACCGAAGGAACTGCATCGAGGCCGTGGACCTGTATCGGGTCGTGCTGATCGACTCGTTGGTCGAGCTTCTGAGGATGCGGCACTTCGCCCCGCACTACGACTTCAAGATGAGGTACTTGCACAGGGAACTCCCGCAGGATGTGGCCGGTAGACTTCAGGAGCTGTGCTTCGTGAAGGACGAAGACGACCTTGAGGCCAAGATCGTGTCCGCCTCTGACTGGTTCGATGCACTCCTGGGCGAGATAAGGTCCGAGGGAGTTGCCAGACTGGTGGACGGCGCCGTTGATCGGGTCTCGGACGGCTAAGGGTTGCCCTTGGCCTTCTCCTCCTCGGGCATGAGCTCGAGCAGCTTCGCGAGCGCGACCGTGAAGTCCTCCAGCTTGACATTGACCATCGCGGGGTCGACGGGAACCTTGTCCTGCACGGCGCACTTGAAGTGTATCTGGCATTTCGGACAGAACATCAGCAGCCTGTCCGCGCCGACCTTCTTGGCCTCCATGACGCGCTCGATCTGGATCCTCTTGGCGTTGGCGTTGCAGTTGGACCAGGCGGACACGGCACAGCATATCGCCTTGTCCTTCGTGTTCTCCATCTCAACGAACTTCGCGCCGGAGAACGCCTTCGCCAGCTCCCGCGGGGAGTCGTACACGCCTGAGTGTCTCCCGAGCCTGCAGGAGTCGTGATAGCTGAACGTGAACCCGGGCTTCTTGCCGGCCTCCATCTTGAGTGCGCCTGAGTCCACCAGCTCCTTGACGTAGTCAGAGATGTGGACGAACTTGAACTCGAGGTCGCCGGCCAGGTCCTGGTAGTCGGTGTTGAAGGTCCTGTAGCACTCGGGGCACGTGAAGACCACGGTCTTGGCCCCCGACTTCCTGATGAGATCGAGGTTGCGGTCCATGAGCTTCTCGAAGTCGTCCTCGTCCCCGATCCAGTTCAGGTCGTGTCCGCAGCACTTCTCCTCGTTGCTAACGACCGGGACGACCCCTGCCTTGTTCATTATCCGCACAGCGCTCTCGGCGATGTCCAGCAGCTTCATGTCCTGCCTGTCATAGAAGATCGCGTCGTAGTGCGGCAGGCATCCGACGAAGTAGAACACATCTCCTTTTTCGGCGACCTTCATGTCCCCCTTCACCCAATCGAGCCTTTTCTGCTTGAGACCGCTCTTGGCCATGATCCTCTGCGTGGCATGTATGAGCCCGCCCTGGGAACAGGACGGCGCCGCGCCCAGGTCCGACGCCTCCTCACGCATGCCCCTGATGAACCCTGAGTAGTCGACCTTGTACGGGCACATCGCGTTGCATTGCTCGCATGTGGTGCACATCCATATGTCCTTGTCCCTGGCGATGTTGTCCACGATGCCCTCCATCGACCTCAGCACTATCGTCCTGGGGGCGAACTCCGGGTCCCACTTCGCCACGGGACAGACCGTCGTGCACTTGCCGCACTCGACGCAGTCGAACGCTCCGGTGTCCTCGATGAGCTGCTTCACCGCGGCAAGGGTCTGGTCCTTCGACCTGGCCTTCTTCGCCTTCTTGCGTTCGATCTCGAGCGGCCCGAGCGCCCTCACATCCTCGACGAACTCGTTGACGGACCGAACGAACTTCGCTCCCTCGGAAGCGTTGAGCCATTCAGTCCGCAGCCTCCGCGAGTCCAGGCCGACGATGTCGAAGAGCCTCTTGAGGGCGTCTATCCTCTCCTGAGCCTTCTTGTTGCCAGTAAGGTAGTGGCAGTTGTCCAACTGACAACCGACTACCATGACGCCGTCAGTCCCGCTCTCGAACGCGTCCATGATTATCCCGGGCTCGACGCTGCCCGTGCACATGACCCGTACTATCCTCACGTTGGAGGGATACTTGGTCTTGTGGACTCCGGCCAGGGTCGCCGCAGGGTAGCCGCACCAAGTGCATGCGAACACTATGATCTTGGGCTGGTACTTCTTCTCACTCATCCGAGGTCACCTCCTCCTCGCTGAGCTCGGTGACCATAGCCTCGACCTGCTCCAGCCTGTATCCGTTGACCTTGATTGCCTTGTTGCAGCACGCGACCGCGCACGCACCGCACCCCTCGCAGCGTATCTCGTCTATCCTGGACACGAGGACGCCGCGCTTCGGGTCTGGCACCACAGTTATGGCCTCGTACTCGCAGGTCTTCTCGCACCTGCCGCAGCCTCTGCACCTCTCCTCGTCTACGAACGCCACGATCCTCGGGAACTTCGTCTTGCCCTTCTTCATCAGGTCGATGGCGCTCGCGGCCGCGGATTTCGCCTCCTCGATCGAGTATCTGATCCCCTTCGGTCCCTGAGCGGTGCCCGCGACGTATATCCCCCGCCTGAACTCGGACGGGAACATCGGGTTGATGTCCTTCATGAACCTGTCTATGTCCGTCTGGATGTGGAGTATCTTGGCTATCTGATCGCTTCCGTCAGCGGGTTCCTGGCCGACTGCCAGCACTATCAGGTCCGAGTCGATGTTCAGGAGCGTGTCGGAGTCGGTGTCTGCGGCGCGGACGTATGTCTTGTCCTTGTCAACTACGACCTCGGAGACTCTCCCTCGGACGAAGTTGATGCCTTCCTCCTTCGCCGCGTTGTAGAACTCCTCGAACCCTCTGTACGGCCCCCTGAGATCTATGTAGTGTATGTAGACGGCCGCGTCGGGGTTGATCTTCTTGATCTCCCTCGCCTGGCCGATGGCGTAGGTGCAGCATACGAGCGAACAGTGCGCATTGCCCTTCGTCTTGTCCCTCGAGCCGACGCACTGGATGAAGTTGACCGTCTTCGGGACCTTGCCGTCGAGCGGCCGTCTGATCCCTCCGCCCTTCTCGCGCTGGGCTACCAAGATCTGCTCCAGCTCTGTGGTGGAAATGACGTTCGGATGGCCGTATCGCAGTTCGGGGATGCGCTTGGGGTCGAAGGTCTTCGAGCCGGTGGCGACAATGATGGTGCCTACATCGACCTCTCTTGGGCCCTTCGGGGTCTTGATCCTCACGTGGCGCGCGCCGAACCCGCCCGTCATCTCCTCGACTTCCGAGTTAAGCATGACCTCGATGTTCTTGTCCTGCAGGACGTCCTCGATCTTCGGCGTGAACACGCATTCCCTGCAGTACTGGATGCAGCAAATCCCGCAATTGTGCGTCGGGAATGTCATGCTGAGCTTGTAGGTCCTGCCGCCGAGCTCGTCCGTTCTCTCGACCAGGTACACCTTGTATCCCGCAGCCGCGATGTCCAGAGCCGCTTGCATGCCCGAGACTCCGCCGCCGATTATGAGCGTGGAATCCTTGATTGGTATGATGATGTCCTCGAGCGGCTGGAGCTTCTCGGCCCGAGCGATGGCGCTCTTCACGAGGCTCTTGGCCTTTCTCGTGGCCTCCTTCTTCTCAGGATGCACCCAGGCGCACTGCTCCCTGATGTTCACCTGCTCGAAGAGGTACCTGTTCATGCCCTCCTCTTCCAGGGCTCTGCTGACAATCAGCCCTTGGATGTTTGGCGAGCATGCTCCGACCGCGACCCGTTCGAACTTCTTCGACCTGAGCTCGTCCTTGAGATACTCCTGCCCCTCGTTGGAGCACAGAGCCTCGTGGACGCCGACCGTGACGACCCTCGGGTCCTTCTTCAACCCCTCTGCAATTGCCTCGAGGTCCACGTGCCTGCCTATCTCATTCCTGCAGGAGCAAAGGTAGACCGCAATCCCTTTCCTTTCCTCTTCCTTGGTCCTCGCTGGATCTGCCATTGAGCCTCACCCTGTTCGCTGAATGTCATCGTATCTGGTACGAGCGTTCTCCACAGTACTCTGAAGTCACCTAGCAACCCGCGATCATGCTGTCGTCGTATGCCGGGTCTATGTCCACGATGTTCTTTCCACCAGGGGCGACAAGGTATGGGCCGACCGAATCGAGCCACTCCTCCTGCGAAACCAGCCGCTTGGTCTTGCTGATGTGCGTGAGCTCGGCCTCCATGACACCGTCGAGCGGTTTGATGCAGTCCTCGACCCACTTCTCCATGTGGTTCCTGCTGACCGCCAGCACGGAGATCATCATCGCGGCTGTGAATGATTGGAACGTATGCGCGATGTAGTTGACCATGATGTCCCTGCCGGGCTTCAGCATCGATATCTCCTCGTACACGCTGTTCAGGTATTCGGGGAGCACGTCGAGCGTTACCGTGTATCGGGAGAATTCTCCGCCGCGCTCTGACGGGAGCTGGAAGAACCTCATCTTGGCCATGTTCAGTATCCAGAAACCCCTCACGTACTTCAGCGGGGCTATGTGCTTCACGAGGAAGTCCACGAGTGCGTCGAGGCACTCCGCGTCTATGATGAGGCTTGTGTCCTCCTGCATGTGCCTCTGGGTCATGTACAGGAGCCTGATCTCCTTCGAGTGCCAGCTCTTGTGGTTCTTGATCACGTAGTCCCAGACGTAGTCCGGGTTCACGTGACGTGCGATCGTTCCATCCGCGTCCAGCACTACCGAAGGGACGTGTATCCTCACTAAGGTGAACAAGGCCTCCCCACCAAGCTGCTAGGCAGTGTATCCACGCAATATAATGATTGTGTTTGCCAGCTTGGTATTCGGAAAGCGGCGGAGCCCTGAAAGTGGGCTTCGGCCTGCTGCAGCATCCTTTGGCCCTCCGAATGCTCCGTCATTCTTCACCACTCTCCAGCAGGGAACCACGGGGAACAAGGGATTGTTGTGAAGAGTGTTCGCGACTGCTCGAGAAGCCCCGGGTTTGCCAATCGCCTTGGCAATCCTGCCGTAGGTCGTCACCTTCCCCTTCGGAATCCTGAAGGTTTCCACATAGACCGCCTTCTCAAATTCGGAGTAGCCTTCCAGACAATTCCTGACATCCTTCTCTGTCTTGATGTCTTCCAGCTTCATTCACGCCAGCTCCTGCCAAACAGGCCTCAACTCCCCTGAGAAGCGACCGGGTGTATATGGCTTGGGAACAGTTCTGCGAAAGTAGTCTTCGCTTCACCCTCGCCGCTGGCGCTTCATTACCTCACTCCCCAGAAGCAGTATCTCGAAGCCATTGAGTTCCCCGATCAGGACGCTGTTCTCGTCCACGACGGGCAAGTCCTCGAGGCCGTGCTTGATCATCTTCTCTAGAGCGTTGAGGAGCTTATCGTCCTCGGTCACGGTGACGGGCTTGACCATGTAGTCCTCGACTGAGAACGGAAGAGGAGCCCGCTTCACGCGGGGCTGCTGGCGTCCTCTGTCGAAAAGGGCGAGGGATCCGTGGATGGCCTTCAGCATCTGTGTCAACCCTATCATGCCGATTAGCCTCATCTGCTCGTCGACAACGTAGGCGCTTCTCGTCCTCGGGTCGCCGAGCACTCTGTCCACGACTTCGTGGAGACCCATACCTTTCGTAACGACAATCGGGTCGCTCACGACGAGCCTGTACGCGTCCCTGACATACCTGAACGAAAGTTCGTCAGCCATCCGCTCGAACATGCCAGCGCTCAGCTCGCGCTCGACGAGGTCCAAGGTGCTCTTGCCGACCGGCGTGAGTGAGTACTTCTTCCAGGTCCTCCGCCCGGGCTCCAGCTGCGACACTAGCCCCTTCGTCTCCAGCTCCTTCAGCGCGGTGGCCACGTTCTGGATCGACCTGCCCGTGTTGGATGCGATCTCCGAGGCTCCGACGTACTGCGCACGTCTGAAACTCCTGAATGTCACCAGCCTTCTATCCGACATCAATATCCATCTGACGGTGTCTCTCAGGCTCTGTTCGATGTTATCACCCTGTGCAAATCGAATCTCTCTCAGGCTCGACTGCCCTTGTGATAATCACCGACAAGGATTTAATAGTTATTCATCATTATTCACAGATAGTCACAGAGCGCACTGGCAGACCCCGTGTTACCACTCTATGCCAGTGCGCTCGCAGCAGTCTTCGAGGTTGCTCTCTTGGCTTATAAGAAGAGAAAGTACGACAGGCGCCCCACTTTTGCGGTCCTCGGCGCCGGGCATGGCGGTCTCGCGATGGCTGGCCACCTCGCCATAATGGGGTTCCGGACGAGGCTCTGGAACCGCTCGAGCGAGAGGATCGAGAGCGTCGTGGACCGCGGTGGCATCGAGGTCGAGGGCGTCGTCGAAGGGTTCGGCAGGATAGAGCTTGCCACGAGCCACATCGGAGAGGCGGTCGAGGACGCGGACGTTATCATGGTCGTGGTCCCTGCAACGGGCCACAGATATGTCGCCGAGAAGTGCGCCGAGTTTCTCACGCGGGACCAAGTTGTCGTTCTCAATCCAGGAAGGACGTTCGGGGCGCTAGAATTCCTGCAGGTCCTGAGAGAGCAGGGCATCCGCCGGGCTCCGACAATAGCTGAAGCCCAGACGTTTCTCTATGTCTCGCGACACACCGATTTCGCGCGCTCAAGGATCATGCAGATCAAGAACTCTGTCCCGCTCGCAGCCATCGCGGCGCACAAGACCCCCGAGGTTCTGAAGATGGTCAATCACGCGTTCCCGGAGTTCGTCGCTGCGACCAACGTCCTGGAGACCAGCCTCGACAACATTGGAGCGATATTCCACCCGACCCTGACGATACTGAACGCGGCCAGGATCGAATCGACGCACGGCGATTTCGAGTACTACCTGGAGGGCGTCTCGCCTTCCACCGCCAAGATACTCGAGGCCGCGGACAACGAGCGCGTGGCCCTCGGCACGGCCCTCGGGGTGCACCTGCACACGGCCCGGGAGTGGCTGTACCTTGCCTATGCGTCCTCCGGGAAGACTCTGTATGAGGCCATCCAAGGTACCCCTGGTTACAAGGGCGTGCGCGCGCCCTCCACTCTATCTCACCGCTACATCTTCGAGGACGTACCGATGAGCCTGATTCCAATGATATCTGTCGGCAGGCTGCTCGGGGTCAGGACCCCGACTCTCACGGCGCTTGTCCATCTCGCCTCTGCTATCCATGGCAGGGATTTCTGGGCCGAGGGGAGGACAGTTGAGAGGATCGGGCTTGGAGGCATGACGGTCAAGGACATCAGGATGCTGGCTGTGCAGGGGGTGACGAAATGAAGGTGCTGGCTGCCACGATTGGGAACTGTGTCCACGTCGGTGGCGTGCAGGCCTTCCTGGACATTGCGCGCTCACTCGGACATGAGACGGTGTTTCTCGGCACCGCAGTGTCCGTGCAGAGCCTCGTTGCGGCCGTCAAGGAGCTCAGGCCCGATGTCGTCGCCCTGAGCTACAGGCTGAGCCCGGAGAGCGCCCGCCCGCTGCTCGAGGACCTCAAGGCTCAGGTGTCTGGGTCTCCCGACCTGAAGAAGCTCAGGTACCTATTCGGTGGCACTCCCCCAGTTGTCGAACTTGCACGCGCCACGGGCACCTTCAGTGCGTGCTTTGATGGCACCGAGGACAGGTCCGCTGTGATAGGGGCGCTGACGGGCAAGACGACCCAGGGCGCTCCTCCCCGGTACGCGGAGGACCTCGTGTCCAGGATAGGCTCATCAACATTCCCTCTCATCAGGCATCATTTCGGACAGCCGAGCCTCGAGAAGACCATCGAGGGCGCGGCGCGCATCGCGGAGAGCGGCCTGCTGGACATACTCTCCATTGCCCCTGACCAGAACGCCCAGGAATCATTCTTCCGGACGGACGAGATGGACACGAAACTCGACGGCGCCGGCGGAGTCCCGCTGAGGACCCCTGATGACCTTCGCGCCATCTACAGCGCGACCAGGAGGGGGAACCATCCTCTCCTGAGGTGCTACAGCGGGACCAGGGAGCTCGTGAAATGGGGCGAGATGCTCAAGGACACGATCAAGGTCGCCTGGGGTGCGGTGCCATTGACATGGTACAGCGAGCTCGATGGCAGGTCCAAGAGGAGCTTGTCCGAAGCTGTCAGAGAGAACCAGGCCGCGATCAAGTGGTACGCCGAGAACGGCGTGCCTGTCGAAGTCAACGAGTCGCACCAGTGGGCCCTGAGGCGTTCCGGCGACGTCGTCGAGGTGGCGACCGCATACATCGCTGCCCACAACGCGAAGGCGCTGGGAGTGCGGGACTATGTCTGTCAGTTCATGTTCGACACCCCGCGCGGCATCTCCCCGGCGATGGACCTCGCCAAGATGCTGGCCAAGATCGACCTGATACAGCCGCTCTCGAGCGACAGGTTCAGGACAATCAGGATGGTCAGATCTGGCCTCTCCTCGCTCTCGCCGGACCCGAACATAGCGAAAGGACAGCTCGCGTCTTCCGTATACTCCTCGATGACCATCCAGCCTCAGATCGTCCATGTGGTCGGCTTCAGCGAGGGAGACCATGCGGCGACTGCGGAAGAGGTCATCGAGAGCTGTGCCATCGCGCGCGGCGCCATCATGAGGGCTATGTTGGGGAAACCTGATGTGTCGGCTGATCCGAGGATTGCAGCGCGGAGGGTCCAGCTGGGCGAGGAGGCTAGGATGCTGGTCGAGGCGATCCGTCGCCTCAGGAACGGCGGGAGTGATGATTCGCTCGCATCCCCCGCGGTCCTCGCAGAAGCTGTGAAGGAGGGTCTCCTCGACGCGACGGACCTGAGGGGCAGCAAGGTCGCACGGGGACGGATATTGACCGATGTGGTCGATGGTGCATGTGTCGCGCTCAACCCTGCGACTCGCCTGCCGCTGCCAGAGAAGGAGAGGATCCAGGGTTTGGCGGTGAGCGACAAGGACCTCGACCTTGCGGAGATGTAGGGTGTCTACATGGAAGGAATCGCAGGCACATTCGGGCACAACGACAAACCACTTGTCCGAGCGATGCTCAGCAAGTTGATACACCGCGGTCCAGACGTGGGAGACAGCCACGAGGCCGACGCAGTTACCCTAGGCGCCCGGAGGCGGTCGATGGGACCGTCGGACAGGGCCAAGGCCATATCGGAGGGCGATGGAATCGCGGTCGCGTCGGATTCGTATTTCTTCAACAGGGAGTTCATCAGGATGACGGTTTCGCCTGGACTCTCAGCGAGCGCGACCGATTCACAACTCATTCTTTCGATGTACAAGGTCATAGGACTGCGCCTGTTCGGATATCTCGACGGCGCCTACTCGATCGCCATCATCGACAACGGGAGGACCATCCTCGCGAGAGACAGGTACGGCCTCAAGCCGTTGTACATCTCGGGGAACAACGATCACGGGGTGTTCTCGTCCGAGATGAAGTCCCAGGTGTTGGCGGGCGAGGAGTTCATCACGTTCCCTACCGGCAATCTGTTCCTCAGCGGCAAGGGCTATACCCGAATCCCCAGGAAGGAGATACCGTGGGCTCCTAAGCATGCGAACGGCCACGACCCTGCAGCCCTGACAGGCCTCCTCGAAGAGAGCACGTCCAGCTGTCTTCAAGGTGCACAGGGGTTCAACATCCTCCTGAGCGGAGGTTTGGACAGCAGCGTCGTCGCGGCCGCGGCAGCCTCTGTGACCAAGAACATCAGGACGGTCTGCGTCGG
>JALOTQ010000041.1 GCA_025457815.1 Thermoplasmata archaeon | reverse complement strand
CGGTGAAATAGCCGATACGCCTGTCCGCACGGCGCCAGGCCATGGGCTTCTCGGGAAGGAACACGAAGGAATGGCCGATCACCACGGACACCGGCTTCATGCCGTGCTGGGTCACCTTGAGGTTGATCTGCAGGGTGTCAGGGGCGATCGTGTTGCCCCTCATGTTCTTCCTCTTCCTGAGGCCGCCCTCCATCGCCTTGAAGCCGATGCTCCTCGAGACCAGCAGCTTCTTCCTTCTGGGCCCTGGAAGGTCCTTCCTCATCGGGAATCCGTCCTTGTCGCTGCCGCCCGTGATCTGCAGCTTGTAGCCTGGAAGGCCCACGAATATGCCGTCCACTACATCGCCTATCTTCTTGCCGATCAACGAGTTGGCGTGGTGACCTGTGACTGGCACCTGATATGACTTTCCGTCTTTGGGATCGCTTACCACGGCTCTGAACTCTGCCAAACAATCCACTCCGCTGTGTGCGATGGCCTAATGCGCAAGGAGTTAAATAGGTTTCGGAGTTGAAACGCAGGTGCTGGTACGTCAATTTCGAGGCTCCTGGAAGCGGTCGGGTACGTCGACATGAATATGGCCTCGGAAGGGTTCGGAAGGACACGGAGGCCGAGCATGCGGGAGATTTCTGCCAAGGTGCTGAAGGAGATGATGGACAAGGATGTGGACTTCGTTCTCATTGACGCGCGCGCTCACGATTCATACGACAGAGAGCACCTGCCCGGCGCGCTGTCGATGCCGTCCGACCACCTGGGAGAACATGTCCTGGCCGACTACAAGAAGGAGCGCACCATCGTCACCTACTGCACCGGCTGGAGCTGCGGGGCGAGCTCTGTCGCCGCGCAGAAGCTTGAGAAGTTCGGGTTCAAGAAGGTCCTCCTGTTCAAGGGCGGATTGGAGGACTGGAAGAAAGCAGGCTATGCTACGCAGAAACAATTCTAGCGGCCCCAGAAGGGTTTCTCCTTCCTCTTGATGACGGCCACCTGCTCGAGGACATCGAGCTCGTCCTGCGTGAGCTTGTAGTTAGCCAGCTCGTGGGCGTGGCTGTCGGGTATGTCTACCAGGAGCACATCCTCGACCTCTATCTGCCTGCCAACTGTGGCGTCATCTATGGATATGGCGACCTCGCTCCCCACCAGGGCCTCCTTGAGCGATTCCTCGCCGCTCCGTATGCTCTTGATCCTCCCGACCGACCTGCCGTCGTCCCTCATGAGGGCCTGTCCTGGCCGGATTCTACCCGCGAGGATGCGCACGCCCACTATCGCGGGCTTGCTGACCCTGAAGACATGATCCCGCAGGATCATGACCTTCCCTGGGAACACTATCTGAAGCCTCTTGTCCGCTTCGAGCTCCTTCTTCCTCTCCTCGCACCACTCGCGGTACTCATCGAGCAGCCTGTACATCACATCGTTCTCGAAGATCTTGACGGAGAGGCTCAGCGCCTCGCTCTTGGCGTCCTCGTTGATGCCGACGTTGAATGCGAATATCACCTGATGGAGCGGGTTCTGGAAGTGCGATGCCTCGACGACGTCCTTGCGAGTCACGTTCCCTATGTCGATCTTGCGTATCGGCAGCTCGCTCGCCTTCGCCTCGAACGAGAAGGCCTCGAGGGAGCCGATTGCGTCGCCTCTGACGATGATCCCTTCCTGGGCCAGCTCGACATTGATCTGGCTCTCCTTCGCGGTCTCCTCGAGGAGCTCATCTAGGTTTCCGGTCACCACCTTAACTGTGCCACCTGCGAGCGCGCTCTCCATGCCCTGGGCGACTATCCTGATGCCGGCCGCCGCGGAGACTTCCTTGACCCTGTCGAACCGCTGTGTGGGGTCCCTTATCTCGTCGAGCGGCTTGGGCCTCTGCAATCCCTTGATCTTGGTCACGATCGGCTTTCCCGAGACGCTCGCCACCACGATCTGGTCACCGACCTCCATCGAGCCCTTGTAGACTATCGTGTCGATGGCTGTCCCGATGCCCTTCTCCTCCTTCACCTCGAGGATGGTCCCCTCTCCCGGGCCTTCCTCCGCGTGCAGCTCCTGCTCGAGGAACCTCTGCGCGAGGCCAACGAGAACCAGCAACAGGTCGGGCAGCCCCTCCCCGAACTTGCCGCTGACCGGTACTATGGCGACGGTCTTGGTGAAGTCGGTTATGTGATCAAACCTGTCCGCACTGAGGGCCGACTTCTCGAATATCTTGCCCGCGAGGTTGTATATCTTCTCGTCCAGCTCCGCCAGTACGCGCGGGTCCTGGTCGGAGAAGGTGTCGCCGCACGTCGCGGCCTCGTGGTGCCTCCAGCCTGGAATGAGGTCGATCTTGTTGGCGGCGATCACGAACGGCGTGCGGAGTTTCTTCAGGATGTTGATCGACTCAAGCGTCTGAGGCTTCATGCCTTCGTTGATGTCTATGACAAGGACTGCGAGGTCCGCCAGCGCTCCGCCGCGAGTGCGGAGGCTCACGAACGAGTAGTGGCCCGGAGTGTCGATGAAGAGCAGCCCGGGAACGGCGAACTTCCGCTCCCCGATGAGCTTGCCGCAGAGCGAGTAGATCGTCTCGATGGGTACATCGGTCGCCCCGATGTGCTGCGTGATGCCGCCCGCTTCCCGGGACACCACCTTGGTTCCCCTGATCTTGTCGAGAATCGTGGACTTCCCGTGGTCCACATGTCCCATGACCGATACTATCGGGTGCCGGACGGCCATCGGGTCAAACAAAGGCCATACTGTATATCAACTTAACTCAGTCCCGGCGAAGCCTTTCCCCGCGGACCCAGCTCACTTCTCGAACAGCCAGGGTTCATCGATCTTCTCGTACTTCTGAATCTCGTAGTCGTTGAAGAACAGCTTGATCTCGCGCTTGGCGCTCTCGGACGAGTCCGACCCGTGGATCACGTTCCTTCCCGTGACCTGGGCGAAGTCGCCGCGTATCGTCCCGGGAGCAGCGTCCTGCGGGTTCGTCTTGCCCATCATCGCGCGCGCGTTGGCGACCGCGTTCTCGCCCTCGAGGACCATGCAGACGACCGGCCCGGAGGTGATGTAGCTGAGCAGCGGCTCGTAGAACCCCTTGCCCTTGTGCTCCTCGTAGTGCCTCTCGGCGAGCTCGCGCGGGATCTTCATCATCTTGATCGCGCAGATCTTCAGCCCTCTGTCCTCGAACCTCTGCACGACCTTGCCCACGATGCCCCTCTCGACGCCGTCGGGCTTCACCATGACGAAGGTCTTCTCGATCATGACTCCTCGCCTTCCTTCGGCTTGGCCTCCGGCTTCGGCTTGGGCTTCTCGGTCTTCTTCGCCCCCTCCGGTTTCTTGGCCGGAGCCTTCTTCTGCGGAGCCTTCTCCTGAGGCTTCTTCTCTTCGGCCTTCGGTTTATCCGCCTTCTCAGCGGCCTTCTCCTCAGGCTTCTTCTCGGGCTCCTTCGCCTCCTCCTTCGGCTTCGCCTCGGCCTTCTTCACCTTGCGGGCCTTCGGAGCTGCCTCCTCTGCCGGGAGACCCTTCATCCTGATCTGCTTCTCCCTGGCGTAGTACTCCGTCCAGGTCGTCCGCCTTGGGACCCGGCCGAGTATGACCATGTTCTTGAAGCATTTCGAGGTGCAGAAGTTGTAGACTACCCCGTCCTTCTTGATGTACATCCTGCCCGTCCCCGGCTCGATCTCGATGCCGCAGAACGTGCACACTCTGCGCTCTACCATGGAATATCACCTTCTAAGAGAGACGCTCAGCGCACGCTGAGCTTCCTGGCCTCTCTTGACGTCTCCTTCAGCATCAGCACATCGCCGACCCGGATCGGACCCATGGCGTTCCTGGTGATGATCCGCCCCTTGTCCCGGCCATCCATTACCCTGACCTTGACCTGGGTCGCCTCACCCGTCATGCCCGTCCTTCCGATTATCTCGACGACGGTCGATGGAATGCTATCATCGTCAGCCATCTAGGACACCTACTTCTTCAGCGCCTTGAGCTTCTCCGCGATGTCATCCAGCATGGGCTTGCCCTTCGCGGCGTCCACGATCGCGATCGCGGCGGTCGGCTTCTCGAGTCCGCATGCGTTCCCGAGCTCCGCCTTGCTTGGCACATATGCGTAAGGAACGTTCCTCTCGTCGCACAGCGCGGGCATGTGCATCAGGATCTCGGGCGGGGAGACGTCCTCGGCCATGATGACCATGAGGGTCTCGCCCCTCTCGACGAGCTTGGTGACCTCGTTGGTCCCCTTCCTCAGCTTCCCGCCGTCCCTCGCGAGCTCCACGAGTTCGTACGTCTTGTCAGCTAGTTCCTTCGGCATCTCGAATTTGACATATACTGGCTTCGCCAAGTTGATACCTCCTTCAGGTGCGTGAGCACCGTCATCATTCACAGGCCCTTTCTATGCAAAAGAGCAGAATGAGTAGATGCTGGTGGTATAAAAGGGTTGCTGGGCCTACTCGACCGAGCGCCCGCAAGGCGTCTGCCAGCATGCTGGAAGAAACCTTAAGTCCCGCGGGAGCCATTAGCCGTCCAGCCTCTTGGAAGCTTGGGAGACGTCGAGACGTCCTACTTGGGAGGAAAGTGGGAAGATACGCACTGTCGAGCAAATCACAGCATACCTTAGAGCCTGCAATATGAACAACCTCGCCTCTGTTTGGGGGCGAGCGAGAGGCGTGGCCATTGCCGCCATCGTGCTCTCCTTTCTGATGGTGCTTTCTGCGGTACCGATGAGGCCATTCTCAGACGCGGCGGCCGCCGGTCAGACCACGCTGAGGATCGGCATGATGGAGCCGATCGACAGCCTCAACCCGCAGATAGGCATCAACGACAACGCCTACGTCTTCTACGGCCTCGTCTACGATTTCCTGATATCGGTGAACGATGACCTCGGGCCGAAGGCCAACCTCGCGGAGAGCTGGTACAGAGTCCCCGATGCCGTCCCGTACGGGTCGGTCTGGCAGTACAACCTGACTCACGGCGCGAAGTGGCACGACGGCGAGCCGTTCACCGCAGCGGACGTGGTCTTCACGGTGAGCTATCAGACGGGCGTGAACTGGAGCACCATGTGGGCGTATCAGCCCTACACGCTGCTCATCGACTATGCGGAGGCGGTAGACCCCCACACCGTGAGGATCCATTTCATGAACCCCGACACCGGCCTTCCCACGGTCTGCACATTCGGGGACAGCCTGATGATACCGATCCTGCCGGAGCACATATGGAAGAAGATCCCCGTGGCCCAGGGGGCGTTCTCGTACGCGAACCCCGACCCCGTGGGGACCGGCCCGTTCATGTGCACCGAGAGGATCTACGACGAGTTCCTGAGCGGGAACAGGATAACCCTCGTCAGGAATCCTGACTATCATCTCGGGCCCGTGAAGTTCGACAGGCTCATACTCGAGTTCTACCTCGAGGCGACAGCGATGGTCATAGACCTCCAGAGGGGAGCGATCGACCTCGCGGCGCTGACCGCGCCGAGCTACGACAACCTGCTGGACTGGCTCGAATCACACCCGAGCGCCCCCATCGGGACCTACGCAGGGCTCACGTGCACGTCATACTCCATCGACATAGGCACGTGCATGAAGTACAACTCCGACCCGGACTACAACACCCTGCGGATGGACCCCGCGGTCATGGAGGCCATGGCGCTGGCCACGGACAAGGAGTTCATCAGGGACAACATCTACATGGGCTTCGCCGAGGTCGGCTATTCGCTGATGTCCCCCATCTACGGCGGCCTCTACTGGGAGCCGAACGCGACCGAGAGGTACGACTACAGCATAGAGGAGGCGAACCTGATACTGGACGCGGCCGGCTACACCGTGGACTCGGACGGGATCAGAAGATGCGCCCCCGACAACCCGTACAAGGGATTCAAGGACAGGCTCGAGTTGAAGATACTAGTCGAGATCGAGCTCCCGGAGGATGTCGCCACCGCTAAGTTCCTCAAGGACGAATGGAGGGAGATAGGCATCGATCTCGAGGTCGACCTGGTCGATGCGGGCACCTGGAACAACGTCGTGTACGGCGGGAACTACGACCTTTGCATAAGCTACTGGAGCGGAGACCCGGACCCGAACTACATAATCTACACTCAGACCCAGAAGGCGCTCGAGGGATGGTCCGAGAACTGGTATTACAGCGAGGAGTACGACGAGAACTACACGAAGTCGGTCCTCGAGCTGAGCATCGCGTCGCGCATACAGTACGTGAAGAACTGCGAGAAGCACACGTACGAGGACAAGGCTTGGATCGTCACCGTTTACCCGTACGGCTGCTATGGTTGGAGGGAGGACCACTTCACCGGCTGGGGAGACTGGGGCCTGGACCCCGGCAGACAGCTTGCGAACTTCTGGTCCGCGAACCAGCTGTTCTTCGACCTCGAGCCCATCTCGACCAACGAGCCGCCGTCCGTCCTGTTCGACCTCGCCGCCGGCGTCAACGGCACGGCCGTGCAGGTGACCGCGTGGGCCTGGGACCCGGAGGGCGAGGCGATGACCTACTACCTCGACTACGGAGACGGCACGAACCTCACCGGGGATATCCCCGAGGACGGCGAGCTGTCCCTGTCGCACACGTACACGCGCGCGACGACTTTCATGATGAACCTCACAGTCTCCGACCCGACCACCGGAGTGTCGACGGAATCATACGCTGTCATAGTGGAGGACGGGACCAACGTGCCGCCGTCCAACATCAGGATAAGGCCGTCGGACATGTCCAAGCTGTGGGCGGACGAAGAGATGGACTACCTCGTCACGGCCAAGGACGTTGACGGGGACCCGCTCTCCGTGGACGTCTGCTGGGATGACGGGTCCGACAACTATTCCGTGGGACTCTCAAGCACGTCTTCGATCCAGACCTCCGAGGTCGCGCACACGTACGGCATGGGCGAGTTCGCGATCAACGTGACCGTTGATGACGGGACCTATGAAGTGACCCTGTGGTTCGTGCTGAGCGTATCGGACGAGAAGCCTGCGGGCACGAATTGGCTCATCATAGTGGTCGCGGGAGGCGCAGTCGCTGCGGCCGCGGTCGTCGGATTGATGCTCTGGAAGAGGCGAGGGGCGAAGGAAGAGGAGGACGTCAGGCTGCCATAGTGCGTCCGCCGGGCAAATGCGTATGCATACGGACGCGCGACCTCAGCGGCCGACAGAGGAGGAGAACCCCCATGGCACAGAACTTCAGTAGATACTTCTTCAAGCGCCTACTGTACGTGCTCATAACGATCTACTTCATCCTCACATTCAACTTCTTCCTGTTCCGCGTGATGCCGGCCGATGTCGAAGATATTTTGATCCCCAAGGGCGCGGACGAGGCGACGAAGGAGGCCCTCCGAGAGTACTACGGGCTTGACAGGTCCTACCTGGAGCAGTACGTCGACTACCTTGGCGGATTCCTCCACGGTGAGCTTGGGAAATCCATAAGTGTCCGCGTCGGGGCCGAAGTGACCGAGGTCCTAGCCGTCTACGTCCCCAACACGCTGCTCCTGGTCGGCTTCGGGACGATACTGGCTGTATTCGTTGGGGTCGTCCTGGGGCGCGAGACCGCCTGGAGAAGAGGGAAGTTGGCGGACCGGATCGGGAGCTCGTTCTTCATCGTGTTCTACTGCATGCCCACATTCCTCTTCGCGCTGGTCATGCTGATGCTCGTGACCCACTACTTCCCGAGCTGGCCCGCGCGAGGGACCTTCAGCGACGACTACTACGACCTCGACCTGTTCGGCAAGATCATCGACAGGATCCAGTACATGCTCCTGCCCATGTTCGCGCTGGTGATCGAGACGATAGCTGCGTTCTCGATCGTCACGAGGAGCTCGCTCATCGACGTCCTGACTGAGGACTACATGGTGACCGCGGTCGCCAAGGGCCTTCGCGGCCGGCAGGTGTTGAGGGCGCACGCGATGCCGAACGCGATGCTTCCGGTCGTGACCACGGTAGCCATCAACGTCGGGTGGGTACTGAGCGGCTCCATCATGATCGAGATCATCTTCTCGTACCAGGGGCTAGGGTACCTCACCTGGGACGCCGTCTGGGGCCAGGACTATCCGGTGATGCAGGCGGTGTTCATGCTCGAGACCGTGGCGGTGCTCTTCGCCAACTTCATCGCCGACATGATGCTGTTCAAACTCGACCCGAGGGTGAAGGTATGACCTCTCCGCTGGCTTCGCTGCTGAGCGCCGAGCGGAAGGAGAAGCTGAAGCTCCTCATCCGCGACGGCAGGATCTTCTGGAGCAAGTACAAGCACAACCGCACGGGCATCGCCGGGCTCGGGATCCTGGTGTTCTTCGTCTCGATGGCGTTCCTCGCGCCGCTGATAGGCCAGTACGACGAGCTCTATCCGCCGAACAGCCTGGAATGGGCCAGGGTGAACCCGACCCTGAGCGCCCCCTCCGCAGACCACCTCTTCGGGACCGACCTCTACGGCAGGGACATCTTCACGCTGACCATGTACGGCGCGCGGGCGTCGCTCATCGTCGGCCTGATGGCTTCTGCCATATCGATCATCTTGGGAACCGGGGTGGGAGTGGCCGCGGGCTACCTCGGGAAGTCCTGGGACGAGTTGTTGATGCGCGTCACTGACTTCTTCCTGGTGATCCCCTGGCTGCCCCTGATGATAGTCTTCGCGATGCTCATGGGAAAGAGCTTCACGAACGTCATCATCGTGATCGGCATCACTAGCTGGCCCTGGACAGCGAGGATAGTGCGGTCCCAGGTGCTCTCGGTGAAGGAGAAGGCGTTCGTCGTCAGGGCGAGATGCATCGGGGCCGGAAGCTTCACCATCGTGAGGAAGCACATCATGCCGAACGTGCTCCCGCTCGTGTTCGCGAGCACGATCCTGCTGATCGCGAACGCGATCTTCTCTGAGAGCTTCCTGGAGTTCCTCGGGCTCGGAGGCGACATGATCAGCTGGGGGAACATGCTGGAGGCCGCCTACGACGGACACGCCTTCGAGAGCTACGCGTGGTGGTGGATCCTGCCTCCCGGCCTGTTCATAATCGTGCTGATAATGGCGTTCTACCTCGTCGGCGAGGCGACCGACGAGATACTCAACCCGAAGCTCAGAAGGAGATGACACCCTGAGGCAGAATCTATATCGTCGTTCGGCATCCAGTCAGTAGGAGATTTCCATGGCCCGGCCGCTTGTTCAGTTCCAGCCTCTCGGCAGGAAGACAGAGCCGAGGAAGGGGATGACGCTTCTCGAGATGGCCGGAGACCTGGGGATCGCGATAGAATCCGTCTGCGGGTCCACGGGCAAGTGCGGGAAGTGCAAGGTCTTCGTGAGGTCGGGGGGCGACTTCATGGCCCCGCCCACGGAGAGCGAGCTGAGGACCCTCGGAGGACAGGCTGTGAAGACGGGCGCCAGGCTCGCGTGCCAGGCGCGCATCAAGACCAGCGGGAACATCGTCGTCGAGGTCCCGCAGGAGAGCCAACGCGGGCATCACCGGCTTCTGGCGACCGGGATCGAGCGGAAGGTGAAGCTGCACCCGGGAGTGAGGAAGGTCCTGCTGAAGATCCCTCCGGCGACGATGAAGGACCTCCGAGCGGACGACGACAGACTCCTCGAGGTCCTGCAGAAGAAGGCGAAGAAGGCCGCATACCTTTCCCCGGGAACACACGGACATCTCCCTGATGCACTCAGGGGCAAGAATTGGGTCACGACGGTCACGCTGTTCAGGGACCTCGAGGTCATCCGGGCAGAACCGGGAGACACCACTGACAGCGTCCATGGGGTCGCCGTGGACATAGGCACGACGAAGGTCGTGGCCTATCTTCTGGACCTGCGCTCGGGAGAAGTGCTCGCGACGGAGAGCATCCCCAACCCGCAGATACCGTTCGGGGAGGACCTGATGTCCAGGATATCATACACGAAGAGGAACCCGGACGGGATGCGGAAGCTCCAAGGCGTCATAGTCGACGGGCTCAACACGCTCATCTCGAGACTGTGCGAGTCGAAGGCGATTCGGACCGACGAGGTTCTCGAGGTCATGATCGTGGGGAACACCGCGATGCACCACATCTTCTTCGGGATTCCAGCATACCACCTCGCGGCCGCACCGTACGCCCCGGCCGTCAGGACCTCCCTCTCAGTGAGCACGAGCCACCTCGGCATAGACGCGTACCCGTTCGGGAAGGTTTCCTCCCTCCCCAATATCGCGGGCTTCGTCGGGGCCGATGCGGTCTCGGACCTCTTGGCATCCGGACTCTACGAGGACGACAAGCTCGGCATGATGATCGACATCGGGACGAACACCGAGATCATCGCGGGCAACAGGAGACGGCTCGTCAGCTGCTCGTGCGCGTCCGGACCTGCCTTCGAGGGCGCGCACATAGGATTCGGGATGAGGGCCGCGACGGGGGCCATCGAGAGGGTCTGGATCGACCCGTCGACTCACGAGGTTACGCTCCGGACGATCGACGACGCTCCCCCGAAGGGCATATGCGGCTCGGGGATAGTGGACGCGATCGCAGAGCTCCTGAAGACCGGGGTGCTGGACCCTTCGGGCAGGATAAGGATCGGCGAGGGCGGGAAGCGCGCCAGGAAGGGGAAGGACGGCCATGCTGAATTCGTCCTCGCGTGGGCGCGCGACACCTCAGTCTCCCAGGACATTGTCGTCTCGCAGAAGGACATCCAGGAGATCCAGCTTGCGAAGGCGGCGATCTTCACAGGCGTCTCGATCATGATGAAGAAGCTGAAGACCGAACCCTCGACGCTTAACAGGGTCTACGCGGCGGGGGCCTTCGGGACGTATGTCGACGCGGGCGCGGCGATCCGCATCGGCATGTACCCGGACGTGCCCCAGGAGAGGATCAAGTTCATCGGGAATGCCGCCGGGTCCGGGGCCCGGATGTGCCTGAAGTCCGTGGAGATGAGGGACCTCGCGGAGAAGCTGTCGAGGAAGGTCGAGTACGTGGAGCTCGCAGCGGAGAGGGACTTCCAGGAGGAGTTCGCGAAGGCGATGTTCCTGCCTCACAGGGACCTCTCCCGGTTCCCCAGCGCCGCGTCGAACCGTTAGAGGTCCACAGGAAGCAGGGGTTCGGGGCCGCACGACGGACATCGTTGGGCTCTGCAGTCTACTTCTGGCGCTGTTTTTCGAATTCCGCGCACATTAGCGACGAAAAGTCAAACGCCCTTCGAAGCCACCCCGCGGGATTTAAATAAGGTATGCGCAATCGTGCCCCGACGGATTCTGGTCAGTAGCGCCGGCATCCAAGGTGTACGTGAAATAATGAAGGCAATGGTTCTAGGAACCGGGGCCGTGGGCTCAGTCACGGCCGAGATTCTCGGTCACGCAGAGGAGTTCGACAAGGTCATCCTCGCAGACGTGAATCTTGAAAGAGCGAGGCGTGCGGAAAAGAAGATCGCCAGCGACAAGGTGACCGTTCAGAAGGTCGACGCGTCCGATGTGGACAATCTGACCGAGTCGATAAAGGGCATCGACCTGGTGTTGAACGCGGTGATCCCGAGGTTCAACATGAACATCATGCAGGCATGCCTGAGGGCCAAGGCCAACTACAGCGACATGGCCTGGGACGTCGCGGTCGACAAGACGAAGCCGGGAGAGATCATCAAGGAGACCCCGGCGATGCAGTACATCAAGCTGGATGCCGAATACAAGAAGGCGGGCATCGTTGGAATGATGGGGCTCGGGTGCGACCCTGGCCTCTCGAACATATTCGCCCGGATGGCGGCGAACAGGATGGACAAGGTGAAGCAGATCCTCGTGAGGGACGGTGACAACGGGGCGGTCGCGGGACACCACTTCGCGCCG
>JALOTQ010000040.1 GCA_025457815.1 Thermoplasmata archaeon | reverse complement strand
CCACGCCGTTGAAGGTCGCCGCCCACAGCCGCCTATGGATCCTGATCCTGGGCAGTAGGTAGTGAGCCTGGACCGTGACGATCACGTATGCGATTGCGAACAGAATCAGGAGTATGGCCATGTGGTGGATGACGAAACAGCCAAGGGTCAGCAGGAAGCCGAGTTACCGGAGGCTCTTCTGCCCCATCTGCTCGGCGCGGAAGAACGAGAACACTGTCAGAACAACGAGGACGACCATCGGCCCTCTCGCGCTGGCGTCCCAGTAGGTCGTGTCCAGGAACCGCGGGCCGAGGATCGCCAAGAGGGTGGCGAGTATTACGAACTGGTCCCGGGCGAGGAATGAGCGGGCCATGACGAATACGCCGAGGCACAGCATCACTCCTAGAAGCATGCTGATGAGAAGGATGCTGAACTCGATTCCAGTACCAGTCAGGACAGACACTTCAGCTACCAGGAACGGCGCCCCTGACGGATACGACAGAGGATAGTAGCCGACGTATGAGAGGGGGTTCAGGGTCCATTCAGCCTGTCCGTCGTCGGTTATGGTCCGTGCGAGCCAGTGGATGTAGTATGAGTCCGTCTGGTACCGTTCGTGCTCGACCAACGGATACCTGAGCCCGATAGAGATGAGTAGGAGGACGGCGAGTAACAGGAGCACCGTACGCCGGCCAAACCTCGCTTGCATGCACCCAACCCCGTGATAGTCTCGTTCAGGATTTCGTTCTCTCGCTATCTAAGTTCGCTCGCGGCCGCCTTCCTCACCCGATTGTCCGCGAACCTTATCACCAGGTACCAGAAGACGCTCGACCATCCCAGGAAGATGATCCATCCCGCGTTCTCATGGGCCCACAGAAGGGCGTCGAGCCCTTCGTAGTAGCCGACAATGCCGATGACCGTCATCCTGAAGAGGTTCCCAAGATAGGCTGCGACGAGCCCGACCGCGAGCACGAAGGCCATCAGCCTGGCTGGCAGCCTCTCGAACACGAGCACGAATGCGACGAACGCGGCAACGAAGATGGAGAAGGAGTAGAGGCCCGCGCAGTAAGCCGAAATGCTCAGCCACTGCTCGGTGCCGTCTTGGAATGTTATCATGACCAGGTTGTCGCTGGACTGGGCGGGAATGCCGATGTGGTCGAGTATCCACGCGAACGGCGCCGCGAGCATGTAGTGCACGTACCATCCGCCCACGTCCTCGCCTGCGGAAGAGTCCACCGCACTGAGGACCGCGGTTATGGCGCCGGGTGCGACCAAGAAGACGACTATGATTCCCAGGAACAAGAGTGTGAACGCCGCTTCCGTCTTGTACTTCGGGAGGAGGAGCGGATACGCGATGATCATGCCGCCGAACAGCATCGCGAGAGTGTCGATGTCCCCGATCTCGGAACTTGACGAGAAGAACCAGTTGAAGACCAGAACCGCGGCGATGACGGCAGCCCCAATCGCCATCACGATGTAGTCGCTCCGCAGCAAATCCATGATAAAATCCATCAGTATAATCCCTGGAGGGTCTGCCTTCTTGGTCGGCTGGCCGGCCTGAACATCCTCTGAGACCTCTGACGGCTTCTTCGCGGGGCCGAGCATCAAGAGAAGGAACAGCCCGAGGGCCATGGAGAAGACTCCAACGGCCAGGCCCGCATATGAGAACAGGAGTATGACCGATATGCCCTCGAACAGGAGGACGATGGACAAAATCTGTGCCAGCTTCCTCCGGGTGGAGCCCTCAGGCAGTAGTTTTGCGAATGCGGCCTCGAAGGCCTCCCAGGTCAGGGCCATCGAGAGAAGGTTAGATTCTCCAAGTGGATAAAGATAACTCTGTACACCTGTTGTCCAATCACCAGCTTAATAACGAATGATGGCTTCCGCGAGTCAACGAGGGCATCATTCTGACGGACAGCACCCTTGGGAAGCTCACCGGCCTTGTCCGAACGGGACAGGACGGGGCGAGGGCCACGGCGAAGTACTACTCGAAGGCCGGCCGCGAGGAGAAGAAGCTCGTCACGGCATCGTTCTACACGGGCATCACGGGCGGCATACTGTGGTATGTCCTGATCTACTACTGGGAGTTCCAGAGCTTCTCCTCGCAGGAGATCGGCCTCATGGGGTCGATCGGGTTCGCGGTCGGGTCCGTCGGCTACCTGGTCGGCGGATATCTCGCCGACAAGCTGGGCCGTAAGCGGGTGGTGCTGATCGGGCTGGCGAGCACCGCCATCGGGCTCATCCTGTTCCTATCCGACAAGAATCTCGCCATTTACTCGGTTGCGTACGGCTTCACAAGCCTCGGAGGGTCCCTCGCGTGGCCGTCCATGACGACGCTGCTCGCGACGAAGGCCTCTCCGAGCAACATGAAGTTCCTCTACGGCGTCCAGGGCTTCGTCAACCAGATAGGGCTCACCATCGCCACGTTTCTCGGTATATTCGGTCCGTCCTTCCTCGACGCCGAGGCCGGCATCGAGCTGTCCACGGGCTACCTGTGGGTGTTCGGCGCGACCGCGGCCTGCGCACTCGTGCCAATGCTCTACGTCGCCCGCGTGACGGAAATCAAGAGGCAGCCGGAGAGGTTGAGCCTGCACTTCGACAAGCGCATGCGCAAGATCCTCCTCGTTTACTCGTTCCAGAACGCGCTCATAGGCGCCGGCGCCGCGTTCGTCATACCGTGGCTCCCGATCGTCTTCAAGCAGGGGCTGGGGGCGACCGACAGCTGGGTAGCGTTCATAATCACGGTATCCAACATCGTGATCGCGGTCGGATGGTTCATAATCCCGCACTTCGCGAACCTGCGCGGGAGCGTCGCCCTGATCGCGGTTTGCCAGATCATCTCGGTCGTGCCGATGGTCCTGATACCGTACTCCCCGGTGCTGCTCGCGGTCGCGTTCCTCTACACCGTGAGGTCGCTCCTGATGCTCGTGCCCTCCCCTGTCCTGAACGCCTACATCATGAACATCGTGGACGAGAGGATCAGGGCGTCGTTCCTCTCCCTGAGCCAGCTCGCATGGGAGCTCGCGTTCTCAGCGTCGTACTTCGTGGCCGGGTACCTCTGGGCGAACGACTACTCCAAGGTGGAGCCGTTCTACATCGCGGGCGCGTTCTACGTCGCCGCTTCGCTGATATTCTACTTCTACTTCAGGAACGTCAAGGAGGCCACCGACGCCGCGCCTCACCCGGGGACGGAACAGCACAAGGCCGGAGCTGGAGCAAGTTAGATGGTCAGAGAAGACTCAGGGGACCGTCCTGGCGATCACGAGGACTTGACCCTTGCAGGGCGCCGAGCGCGAGGTTCGCCGAACTTCTCCTTGAGCCTCAGGGCCTCTTCGAGCAGCTGGGAGACCCACTCCTCCTCCCAGTTCCTGACCCTGTCGTCGTAGCAAATGACATCTCCCGGGTTCATTCACTGGCCTCCTGCAGGATAGCATATGTCCGCGAGCATATATCAACCTTTTTTGAAGAATACTGTTCGTATGACCACATTTTCAGCGATTTTCCATTTAATTGTCCACCCAATATGCCCTGTTGTGCAAGTTATTTATAAACAGAAGTCGTTTCGAGCCCCGATGACAGCTCGCCAGGGAGAGTCTGGCACGATCAAGTTGGACGACTTGGACATTGACATCCTGAGGAGCCTGAACGGGAACGCCCGCAAGAGTTTCAGGGACATAGCGAAGGAGCTGCACGTCTCCCTCACGACCGTCTCGAACAGGGTCAAGGCTCTCGAGAAGAACGGGGTGATCCAGGGCTACATACCCGTGGTGGACGCGACGAAGCTGGGGTACGACATAATGGCCGTCATAGGCATCAAGGTCATCCACGGGAAGATCGTCGAGACGGAGCGCGACCTCGCGAAGGAGGAGGGAGTGTTCGCCGTCTTCGACTCCACGGGGGAATGGGACGCCATCGTGATGGCCAGGTTCCGCAACAGGAGCGAGCTCAACACCTTCGTGAAGAAGGTGCTGGACCACGAGAACGTGGACAGGACCTACACGCAGGTCGTGCTCAACATCACGAGGGACGAGAAGCGCGTGCTCGTGTGACGCCGACCCAATTGTAGTTCACTATATGTACACGTCTTCCGATAACGTGAATTGAGACCGCCTGGCGAGGCGTGGTCGGGAAGGGAATGACACTGAAGTCGCGCACGGCCGTTTTCGGCCTGTGCATCGCTGTGATTGCGGGGCATCTAGCTCTCGGGCTGGGCCTTGCAGAGGCGGCGCAGGTGGCGCCGATCAGCGTGACCTTCGAGTTCCTCCCGCCCGCGGCGACATACGCGCCGGGCGACGACCTCATGGTGAACATCACGGCGAGGAACACCATCACCTCTGGGGATTTCCTCTACGACGACCTCGCGTACAAGGAGAAGGTCGTGAACGTCTCTGTCCACATGGGCTGGATGGCCCCGAACGAGTTCGCATGGAACAACGTGTCCGCCGGCTCCTCGTGGCTCGAGCCCGACGGAGCGGGCGTGGAGACCTACTCGGTCAACCTGTCGGTCCCGGACTCCGCCGTCGCCAAGACCTACAGCTACTACTTCAGGGTCGAGTACCTCTCGCACACGCCCTGGGGCAACATCACCAACGTCTGGGGCACGGACCTCACGTACCACGACTTCGTCGTGGCCGAGGAGGTCGGTGCGGAGATAGACTACATCCCGTACATGGCCCTCGCGGGCTTCATACTCGCCATCGGGGCCTTGGGCGCGGTGCTCTACTTCAGGAGCGACGAGAGGCGGCGCAGAGACCTTTCCGCGAGGACGAACGGGGCCGAGGGCGTGCCCGTTCTCGATGCTGCGGCCGCATCGACCTCGTACCCGATCATCACGGCCGCGCCAGGGGAGCAGTTCCCCGTCGAACGTGGATTCCTGTATCTCGTCAAGGAGAAGAGGCCCGCGGTCGCCTTCGGAATGTTCAACGAGGCGGTCAACCACGGCTCGAAGGGCATGCTGGTCGTGAGGGAGCACCCCAACCGGCTGAAGCAGGTCCACGAGTTCCAGGCCGCGAAGATCCTGTGGCTCACGAGGCGCGCGGGCGTCAACCACATCGACCCCACGCACCTGAGCCTGCTCAACCTCGAGATTACCAAGTTCGTCGAGGGGAACCCCAGGTCCGTCATCCTGCTCGAGGGCCTGGAATACGTCATAACCCAGAACGACTTCGAGGCGGTCCTCAGGTTCGTGAACCACCTGCACGATTTCGTGCTCACGCACGACTGCGCGGTCATCGTCGTCATCGACCCGCGGGTCCTGAGCACGCGTGAGCTGGCATTGCTCGAGAGGGCGGCCAAGATCGTCGAGCCTGCAGAGCATTTTGAGCCCCGGAACGGAAGGATCTCGGAGGAGCTGGAGGCGTAGCCCCTGGCCAAACCGCCGCTGCGACAGTTCTAAATCCGCGCACGCGTTACCCGCGTACATAGGGAAGGCCAGTAAGGGTCCGGCCTTGAAGAAGCCCTGCGCGGGAAGTGAGTGGGCGGAGCGCAGGGTGGGATGCGGGTCGGACACTGTCAGGGGGGAGTGTGCTGGCGAGCCGAAGGCGACAATACGAATACTGCGCAGTCTTGCTGTCGTTAGCCATAGCCCTGGTCCTGTTCACGGACGGCACCGGGGCCGCCTTCAGACATCTTCTGGACCCGCCCGAAGACGAATCGACCGTCGAGTTCTACCAGTGGACCGCGGCGCCGTCGATGCTGCTGCCGCGGGCGTTCCCCGCGGTCATCGCTATGCCGGACGGGGACATCATGGTCATCGGAGGCCTCGCGGCGACTGGCCCGACCGCCAGCACTGAGATATTCGACATCGGCACGGGCACATGGTCGCCCGGGCCGTCATTGACCTACAAGCGTGTCGGGCACACGGCCACCCTTCTCAAGGACGGGACGGTCCTGGTCGCGGGAGGGGACACTGCGATGGGGACCACCGCGACGGCCGAGGTCATCGACCTGACGATCAGGGCGTCGTCCCTGACGACTTCGATGAGCTTCTCGCGGTCCGCGCACGCCGCTGTCCTGCTCCCGAGCGGCAACGTCCTGGTCACAGGAGGCACGGACTGGGTCTCGGGGACCTGGTATCAAGCGGAGATGTACGACCCCGCGCAGCACAAGTGGCTTCCCGCGGGCAGCATGGCCAAGAGCCGAGTCTCGTTCACGCTCCAAACGCTTCCAGACGGATCCGTGCTCGCCATCGGAGGCGACTCCGGGGCGACCAGCGAGAAGTACAACCCCGGGTCGAACTCGTGGTCCGGCCTAGCGAACATGAAGTCGAAGAGGTACAGCTCGTCATCCGTTGTGCTGGACGGCGGCAAGATACTCGTCGCTGGCGGGAACATCGACGGGACGCCGACGAAGTCCGCGGAGACATACGACCCCGCGGCCAACGCGTGGTCGCTCGCGGACGAGATGGCGGAGCAGAGGTCCAGCTTCTCGCTGATCAAGCTTTCGAACGGCCTGATCATGGCTGCGGGCTCTTACAGCTCGCTCGGCACGACGGCATCAGTGGATGTGTACAGTCCGTACAACAACACCTGGTGGTCGGCGCCTTCGATGGCCCGGTCAAGGGGCGCACACGGATGCGCCATGGCGGAATCCGGGCGGGCCGTCTACGTCATCGGCGGCTGGAGCGGGACCGCGCTCACGTCGTCGGTCGAGAGGTTCTCCCAGGTCAGCGTTCCTCAGCCCGACAGATGCGAGCCGATCGACCTTGTCCCGCTCGTGCTGCAGGCCACTGAGCTTCCCGGCCATTCGGAGAACGGGTTCCTCGCGAAGCTCTACGCCGCTCAGGCGGAATACGAGTCCGGAGATATCGCGACCTGCCTCAATATCATGAAGGCGTTCTACAACGCGCTGCGGGGATTCACTCAGAGCGGGCACATCACGGACGAGCACTCCGAGGCGATCTACGACGGCTATGTTTCTGTCGTCACGTGCCTCGGCGGAACCCCTCTGCCGCCCATAGAAACACACCCGTGAAGGCCTCGAAGAACGTGTTTTTCGATGCGAGGAGATCGGGCGAGAAATCGCGCTTTCCGATGTTATTCCGCGTCTGACAGCGATGTCTGACAGGGATAACCACTGTCTGACGCGCAAAATCACGGCACCCCATTAAATACGAGAATTTGTAATAATGCAGGCTCGCTCGATGGGATGCACTTGAGAGGAGGTGATTCTGATTAAACTGAAGAAGCGGCTGCTCGTTCTAGCAACGGTCGGTGCGGCGCTGATCCTCGGCGTCGCGATGATTGTCTCGTTGAAAGGTGATGACAAGCCAGCGATCAACGTCAATCCTCCGGCCGCGGACGACGAGCCCGTAGACGACGCTCCAGTGACCCCCGCAGACGAACCATATGTGCCGCCGACGTCGGATGACGACGATGACGCCGCAGACGACCCTGAGGAGCCCGGAGATGATGATGTAGGGCCAGGGGACGATGACGACGACTCATCCGATGACGAGAAGGCCCGTGGGTTGGCCCGCGCCGCCCAGGTACACCAGCGTAACATGGACAGGATGATGGACAAGGGCAAGACAGCTCCAAACGGACTCCAACAGTCCATGGAGATGCTCGCCGAGAAGTACGCTGCGATGCAAGCCGATGGGCTGGACAACCTCAACAACAACGGGAAGCACAATGGATGGGGTCAGTCTGGCAAGGCGTGATCTGGCTGAGGGGCCTCTGTCCTGACGGCCTCTCAGTGTTCTTTAAACCACTTCCATAATTCATTATTTTCTGAGAACCGGGTTCCGCCTCACGATGCCTGCTGAGACGGGTATCCAGCAGGCTTGTAGGGTTCGACGATGATCTTGGCGCTCTTCCAGATCGACGTGAGATAGTAGTCGTAGGACCCGACCTTGTGGAATGTGACGCTCCAGTAGTCGCCGGGGGCAATCAGAAGGCCGCTCTGGAACAATCCGTCAGGATGCTCGCCCGTCTGGTCCAGCCTGCCGCTCCTGACCGCGATGCCCGGAGGAGGTGCCCACGAGCGGTTGACCCAGACGACCTTGGTCCCCTCGACGACCCGTATCACCGCGGGCTGCACGTCCTTCCCCAGGAGGTCCACGTACGCCTCGAACCTCGGAGGCGGAGGCGGCGGTGGAGGCGCGAGACGCTGCACCTCGGGCGCGACCTGACGGGGATGCATCTGCGCTTGACGCAGCGCGGTCTTGATGGCGAGGTTGCGCCTTCGCGACCGAGCGGCCAGGGCTATCGCGGGGATGGCGATTATGACCGCCATGAGCAGCAGGAAGTTGTACACTCCTAGGTCGTTGAATATGAAGTCCTGGACCTCCTGCAGGAACTGCGCGAAGAGCCCTTCGGGCTCGGCCTCGTGCACTGGGAGTTCCAGGAGATCGGATTGGTAGACGGTGCCGTCCACGTTCGCATATGCTCTGATGTAGAGCGTCGCGTTGTAGCCAGGAGCCGCGATGTCGCTCACCGTGAACCTGGCCCAAGTGGTCCCTGAGAAGTCGGCCGACACCTCTGTGAGCGATGTCGAGGACTCGCCCCAGGCGAGATATGTCCTCTGGATCGTGCCGGGGCTTCCTCCGCTCACGAGCCATGAAATCGAGAAGGTCGAGTTGGGCTCCGCGAACTCCGGATAGTCGGTGATCGTGACCGTCGGCGCCGCTATCTGCTCCACGGCCCCGAACGCGTTGATGATGCCCCAGCCGGTGAGCGTGTCATACCCGACCCTGGAGATGTCCGTCGCAGTCGAGTTGATGACGGTGCCTATCTCCTCAGCTGTCAACGCCGGGTTCACGGAAAGCATCAGGCCGGCAATCCCGGCGACGTACGGCGCGGCAGTCGACGTCCCTGACAGGTACTGGTAGCTGCCGCCCCCTTGCGTGGAGTATATCTGGACTCCGGGGGCGGAGATGTCGAGGCCCGTGCCGTAGTTGCTGAAACTCGCATGGCGGCTCGTGCTGTCCACGGCACCCACCGCAATCACGGGATCGTACGCGGCCGGGTAGCTGACGTAGCTGGACCCGCTGTTGCCAGAGGCCGCTACCGTCAGGACGCCCCTGTTCGTCGCGTAGTTGATCGCGTTCTCGAGGACGGTCGAAGGGCCGTCCACGCCGAGGCTCATGGTCACGATGTGCGCTCCGTTGTCGACCGCCCACCTGATCCCGCTCGCCACGGTCGCGTCCGTGCCCTCGCCTGAATCGTTCATGACCTTCACGGCCATCAGCCGAACGTTCGCCATGCCGGCCACGCCGATGCCGTTGTTGATGACCGCGCCCACGACGCCCGCGACGTGCGTGCCGTGATACGTGTACGTGCCCGATATCCAGCCACCCATGTCGTCGTAGCTGTTTATGTTGTCGTCCATGGGAAGGCGGTTGTCTGAGATGAAGTTGTATCCGTAGTATCCGTCAGGGTCGGTCCACATGTTCGCCGCGATGTCCGGATGGGTCCAGTCGATCCCCGTGTCGAGGACAGCGACGACGACATCGTGCGACCCGCGCGAGATGTCCCAGGCCTCGTACGCGTTCACGACATCGAGGCCCCATTGGAGCGAGGCCGACGAATCGTTGGGCGTGAACATGAGCCTGGCCTTCTGCTCGGACGAGATGCTGATGACGCCTGCGATGCGCGAAATCTCAGCCAGGTCGGAGTCCTCGACGCCCGCGGCGAGTGTCATCATGCAAGAGCGTTCGTCTGAGTAGGAAATCTCCAGACCTCTCGATTCAACCAGTTGCTGGAGCGCGTGGAATGCAGACGTGTCAGCCGCCTCGACGACGATGTTCGCTGACGCGTCATCGATGGCCAGCGGTGCGTGGCCTTCCATGCCCGATTCGTCGACCACAACTGCGCCCGCGAGGACTGGGCTGGCGAGGAACAATGAGAGTATGATCAGAAGAGAGGCTGCGAGATTCGACCTCATATGTGGTGAACCGTCCGTGCACGAATTGGGCCTGGAGGCACTGATATTGTCCTGGCTACGCTGCCATCCTAGCCTTTCATTGCGATAAATAGGTTTTCCCTTCGATATCCGTTTTGATACCTCACACCTGCCCAATCCGTACATCCCGGCCCGTGCAAGAAAGTTGATTACCCACGGAATCCGTCTGGCGGCCGATGGAAGCGCTCCAGGCCTTTCTGCTTGGAATCATCCAAGGGCTGACCGAATGGCTTCCCGTGTCGAGCTCAGGCCACCTCGTCGTCGCGCAGGAACTTCTCGACCTCGATGCCGAGGAGCAACTCGTGTTCGACCTGATCGTGCACCTCGGGACCATCCTCGCCGTCGTAGTCTTCTTCCGGAAGGAACTCGCAAGGATCGTGGCGTCGTTCTTGACTTCCGCCGGCGACATGGACGCTGAAAGGCGAGACCTGAGAAGGCTCGGCCTCCTGCTCCTGCTCGCGACGGTACCCGTCGCCCTTGCGGGCCTGCTCATAGGCGACAAGATGGAGGAGATCTTCGATATCGACTATGTCGGGTTCGCATTCGTGCTCAACGCATGCATCCTGTTCGTCGCGTCGAGGCTCTGGTCGTCAGGGATGAAGCGCAGCGCAGGTACGGCGGATGCGGTCGTGATAGGACTCTTCCAGGCCGTTTCGGTCGTCCCTGGCATATCCAGGAGCGGGTCGACGATCAGTGGCGGGATGGCCCGGGGGCTCGAGAAGGAGACCTCGGCCGTGTTCGCATTCCTCCTGTCGGTCCCGGCGCTCCTCGGGGCGTTCGCATACGGCGTGGCCACGCTCGACACTTACGACACGGACCTGCTCTCGGCGGCGATCGGCTTCGCGACCGCCTTCGGGGTCGGCCTGATGTCCATCAAGTACCTGCTCAAGGCAGTCAAGGCAGGGAAGCTGTGGTGGTTCGGCGCCTACACGCTGCTGCTTGGCCTGGCAATAATCATCCTGACGCTCTGAGAGCTGCTACTTCTCCTCGCCCAGGGCCTTCTCGATCTCCAGCGCGGCCTCGATCTTCTTGCGCTCAATCTCCTTCCGCTTCTTCTTCATCCGGGGCCACAGGAAGACGACAAGCGCGACCGCGACTGCGGCCGCTGCCACCAAGAAGTACCAGTTGTCTGTAAGCGTCTGCATCAGCGTGGGCTTGGGGTCCCAGACCATCGGGTCGGTGTCCGAGGCGTACTCCTGAAGATTGGAGTAGCCATCGTCGTCGGGGTCGCCGTCCCCGTCCTGCGCGCTAACGTCGTTCCCGAAGTGGACCGCCTCCCACCAGTCGGGGAGCTTGTCCAGGTCGACATCCACGACCGTGTAGACCGATACGGACGTCTCCGCGACGTTGCTTTCGTTGTCCGTCACGCTAAGCGTGACATCGTAGGCCCCCAGGTCGCTGAAGACATAGCTCTTCGTCATGCCGGACAGGTACTCGGTGTCTCCCGCGTGCTCTATCGCCCAGGAATAGCTCACGATGTAACCGTCGTCGACGTGAGAGTCGCGGCCGTCCAGCTGCGTCGGAGTGCCGTTCGAGACCTCGTTCGACAGGGACGAGATGACCGCGGTGAGGTTGGTGGCCACCTGGGCCCGGCAGACGGGAGCGAGGACTTCCTCCTCCGGGGCCTCCGCGGGCCCCTGAACGAACATGAGCGTCAGAACCAAAGCTGCCGTGAGAGCTGCTGAACCATAGAGTAGTGTCTTCATGGGGGGTCACCCGGGAGATGCCATATGCCAACCTGGGCGCGCTCGAACCTTCCTGAAACCACCGGTTGGACTACCCATCTGATTGACATGTGGCATTATATCGCTTTCCCATGAGGGTCTACAGCGAGGGTTGTGACGTGGAGAGAGTTTAAAATACGACTAATAGTCTGTAATGACGCTCAGTAACTCGAGCGGCCTTGAGTCGTAT
>JALOTQ010000039.1 GCA_025457815.1 Thermoplasmata archaeon | reverse complement strand
CTCCCCCTTCTCGAGGAGCTTGGACGCGGTCTGCGTACCCCAGAAATCAGTGCCGTAGGCGTATGCCTGGCAGATGAATGTCCTTGGACCGTCCTCACCATTCTGCATCTCCATCCTGACGGTGAGGTTGGTTCCGACCGTGTAGGTCCAGTTCGTGATGGTCATGCCCTGGTCATCCGTGATCGCGAAATATGTCCTCGAAGGATAGTCCGCGGTGACGACCAGGCCGAGCGAGATCCCCGAGACGACCAGCGCGGTGGCGAGCATCGCCACGGCCACCTTGTCCAGCTTCAAGGGCGGCTCACGGCTCACAGGCGGCTCTTCCTCAGGCATCTTCTTGGCCTTGGGCTTCGGCATCAGCCATTCGACCGCGACTCCGCCGACCGAGAAGACTATCAGGGAGGCTCTTGTCGAGTCCGAGTTGAGCCCGATCGGCGTGAACACGAGTATCAGGCCCAGGATGATGATGACGAGTATGCTGAGGCCGAGGCTGAGCACGAACTTCGTCTCCAAGGAGGTCTTCTCCCAGAAGAACATCCGCACCACGACGAACCCGGGGACGAAGAACATGAACGGCACCCCGAAGAGATAGGCGAGGCTGCCTCCGGGGAGCAAGAACAGGACGAGGGCGGCTACGATCGAGAACGCACAGACGGTGATCCTCTGCCCGTCGTCCGTGCCGAGGAACCGGGTCATCTTGGCCGTGAAAACATCCTTATCCTCTGTCTTCTCGGACATTCATCAGCCGAAACACCTCGGGGATATATACGCTTGTGTAGGCCGGCATCCGGCCAGCAGCCGAGCCAGTGCCGCTCTGCCGGTATCTTTGCCTTTCTGTCAGTGGTTTCAGGGGTCAGGCGGCCCTGTAGCAACGTTTTTAAAGAGCCAATCCAATGTTCAATCCCCGACCCCAAATCGCTTTGGTTCATATCGCATCAGGTGAGACCGCATGCCCAAGAAGATGTACGTAGAGGACGAAGAAGACACCGAGGATGTCACCTGCCCCGTCTGCGGCAAGCCTGTGGGGTTGGATGTGACAGCCTGTCCTTTCTGCGGCGCGGAGTTCGAAGAGGAAGAGATCGAGGAGGTCGAGGCCGAAGTCGAGGAGGAGGCGGCGACAGAGGAGACCTCTGAGGAGGCCGTGGACGAGGAGGAGCAGGCGGAATGCCCGGTCTGCGGCAAGCCCGTCGGCCTGAGCGTGGCCTCGTGTCCGTACTGCGGTGCCGAGTTCGAAGAGGAGGAGGTCGACGAGGTCATCGAGGTCGAGGAGGCAGAGGCCGAGGAGGAAGAGCCTGCCGAGGCTGAGACCGAGGCCGTCGCCAAGGAGGCAGCGGAGGAGGAGTTCGTTGTCGTCTCGAAGCCCGCCGCGAGCATCACGGACCTCAGGATAATTGGTTTCTCCCTGGTTCTGCTGGGGATTATAGGTTCCCAGATAGCCTTCATGATTGACTGGTACTGGACCTGGGTCCCGCCGATCGAGGACAACCTGATCATGTTCATCGCCATCCCAGCGGTCCTGCTGGTGGTAGGCATAGTCGTCTTCCTGCTGGTCAAGAGGGCCCTCGCGGGCGGCAGGAAATTGCCGAACATCGCCCCGAGCGCAGGCCTGTCGATGCTCCTGTTCGGGATATTCGCGCTCGTGCTCGTGCTCCTCTGGGACCCAATCAACTCGGCGCTCCAGGAGTCGAACTGGGGAGTTGGGGGCGCGTTCATCGGCATACTCGTCGTGGGCATCCTCGCGATGTTCATGGGCTCGAGGATGACCTCGAAGTCGGGAAGCGCGGCCTGAATCGTGCCGAGGACATCGTTCTTGTCCGTTTCGATAGAGCGCGCTCCAGCCTGATTGTCCCCCGACGAGCCCTTTTCCAAGTCTAAAGACTTGGAAACGGGATCGTTGACGGCAATCCAGCCCGCCACGAATCCTTTACCAAATAATTATATACTCATACCCCGATATATTGAACGCGAAAGCCGAAGGGATGGGTCAGCTCGGGCAGGATGCTTTCCGCAGTTGCATTTCCATCTTTTCTGCGAACGCCTAGATGCATCGAAAAGGAGTGAAGCAGAATGGACAAGAAGATCTTGACGATAATGGTCACACTCGTCGTCGTGGCCCTTGTGGTCGTCGGGTTCGTGATGTGGGCCGCCGGCGGCTCGTTCATACGCGGCGGCGGATTCTCAGAACTCTTCGACGACCTCGAGTACAACGGCAACGAGACGTACGGCCAAGAGCTCTCGCTGCCCGACAACTGGGATGAGGGAGACAAGAAGAAGGTCAGCGACGTCATCATCGACATGGCATACAGGAAGCAGACCGTCGGGCAGACATCGGTGTACATCACGACCCTGTGGTTCGTGTACATCGGAGACATGTGGAGCAACGAGTACCAGCTCTCATCGCACCCGCCGGGCACGCTGTTCTATGTGCCGTCGGCCACAGGTGACGAGTGGATCCCGGTGGACAACGGGATATTCCACATCGAGGTTTCGTCCGCCACGAACATCTCCGCGGAGTACAACATCGGCGGGACCATAACGGTCGAATCGCTGTTGGAGTACAACGAGAACTCGATGCTTGCGTTCGGGACATGGAAGGTTTCGAACACCATCTGATCCTGAGCTGAGCTCCCCCGAAAACCCAAACCCCTTCCCGGATTTTCATTATCACCTCTGCGAACGAGTACTTGAACCACCCTCCGAAAGGCAGCGACTCCTACCACTGGCTCCCCCTTCTCCGTGTATTTAGACGTTGTCCTGGCCGTCGTTATCTGTTTTGATATGCCGGAGAAAGCCTTCTTATAATGACTTTTTACAATGATTCTTCTAGACTTACAAGCGGAAGCGCATGAGCGACGGGACTACCAGCTTTTAGGGCGGTCCGGTTAGATCGAAACCATTTCTTTGGAGGAGAGGAGGGGGAAGAGTCCCCCCGAAGGCGGTACCGAGCCCATGCAAGTCGAGAAGGAACGACAGTGCGGAAGAGCAGGGAACCCGAGCTGGAAAGAGCACAGGCTATCCACCAGCCTGAGCAAGACAAGGGTTTCACCAACGGTCTTTTCTTCTGGAATCTAAAAGCCTCCAAGGGCAAGGTCAACGGCCTGAGCAACGGCAACCTCTCCAGACTGGGCGTCACGAACGGCCGCACCAATGGCCGGACGAATGGGCGCACCAACGGCCGCACGAACGGAAGGACCAACGGCCGCACCAATGGCCGGACGAACGGCCGCACCAACGGTCGCACAAACGGCCGCACGAACGGCATGACGAACGGCCGCATCAACGGGATCCTCCGCGGAGCCGTCAACGGGATGAGCCTGGGCCTGACCAATGGACGCACCAACGGGCTCACGAACGGCGCGGTCAACGGCAACGGCGCGGTCAACGGCTTCAGGCTGAGCCACCAGAGCCGCAGGGTGGAGGCTCGCTCCGTCAACCTCGGCAAGAAGCTTCTGGTCATCGGCGTCTTCCTCAGCATCCTGATATCGCTCCCCTATCTGCTCCTCTACACCTTCCCGAAACACACTGTCGAGATCGACGGGTACTTCGTCGACTGGATCGACGCCCAGATCTACGAGGACTTCCCTGACTTCTCGAACCCGGACATCTCGATCAAAGAGTACGCCATGAAGTACGACCACCGCGGGAGCTACTTCTATGTGGCCACTCCCGGGACCCTCTTCAGCGGCAATAGCGGAGGGGCTGACGCCCTTCACATATTCATCGACCGCGACGACGACCCCGAGACTGGGTACCAGGTGCGCGGTCTCGGCGCGGATTCCCTGGTCACGCTCATCGGCTGGAACCAGTCGGTCCAGTTCAGCGGTGTCTACGCCTTCGACAGGAACGACCCCAACATCGACTTCGGTGGCTTCGTTTACCTCACCTCACCCAGCTATGCCGTCAGGGAGGGCAAGGTCGAGCTGGGCAGCTCCGTGATGGTCGATGGCGACTCGAAGATGGTCATACTGACCAGGCACACGAACGCGACTAGCGACTGGTCGGAGGTCAATTTCAGGTCCAGTGGCCCGGCGGTCGAGGTCGTCCAGGACTTCGACGCTCCGTCCGTGCTCGCGACCGGCCCGAGCAAGCACATCCTCACCGTAACGATATCCGCGAAAGGCGCCCCGGCCACGGTCACGGGGCTTTCATTTGATTGCCTGGGGAACACGACCCCCGGTCTGATCACAGCCGTCGAAAACCAGAATACCATCGGGTCTTCAACAGAAAACCGGATCTCATTCGCTTCCGCTTTGAGACTGGACGATGGTGATATCCGCACTGTCGAGATTCTGGCCGACGTTCCTGTGATCTCATCGGGGGCCTCCCTGGGTTTGCAGGTGAACGGCACTTCAGGGCTCGAGGTGGACGGCAACGTCTCCTGGGTCCTGAAGTCCGTTCAGTCCGGATCCAAGGTGGCCTATGTCGGCTTCGCGCCCTCGAGGGTAGCCATCGATGGCGCCTTCGCCGATTGGGCCGCGAGGGCCCCGATGCGGGACATCCTCTGGGACGCCTACTCGAACAAGACGAAGGACAACCAGACGGGCGACGTGGACATCTCGGTGGTCAAGCTGGCCTCCACGGACGATGTCGCGTCGTTCTACATGTCCGTGAACGGGACGATGCTGGGCGGCGCGAGCGTGCCCTCTTCGCTCGTCAGGTGGGTCACCCCGAGCGCCCCGGCAGCCAACATCACGAATATCACGGAGCCGATGCTCGGCTCTGACTTCGCCTTCGTCTTCATCGACAGCGACCAGAACCTCAGCACCGGTTACTATGTCGGCGGTTCGGAGATCGCGCTCGTTGTCATCGGGAAATCGAACACCATCCTGGACAGCGCCGCATACGTCTACCAGGCGGGCCAGTGGCTGGAGATCGGCCCGGTCGACGCATCCATCGACTCATATCAGCTCGAGCTGAGCGGCGCCTATTCGACCCTCGGCCTGACCCCGAACGAGACCTATGCCATCACATTCATGGCCCAGGACTGGAGCGGGCGCGAGGACGACATCCAGGTGCCTCTCCCAGCGAGGCTGGCAGCGGGGACGAGATCTTATCCAGGGATCATCATCAACGAGATATGCAACAAGGCCCCGTCGACGGCGTACAACGACTGGATCGAGCTGTTCAACACGGCATCAGTGCCCATCAGCCTGGCCGGGTTTGAGCTGTACGTCGGCGGCGTGCTCGTGTACACCTTCCCGGACATCACGCTCCAGCCGGGCGAGATATATCTTGTGACCGGCCTGAGGTTCCCGAAGGCCACGACCTATGTGCTCCTCGACCCGACCAGCGCGATAGTGGACCAGGTGACCACACCCGTCTGGCAGGTCAACTCCTACGGAAGGGTAGGGACAGAGCCCTGGTCCACTTGGAACAACATGAAGCCGACGCCAGGAACCATAAACAACGGCCAGATAATACCGGAGTTCGACTCTGTAGTCATCATCGCGGGAGCGATAGTACCAATTATACTGATTGCCATTCGCCGGGCAAGAAGGAAGCACGAAGCTTCATCCCGGCCCCTTGAAGAGACCAAGGGAGGGAACCCCCCATGACAGGCACCAGCAAACCAGGTGTAGCCCCATCGAATGATTCTGGATTCTCCCTCACCAGCATGATGCGGTCGTTCGGAGAGGAATCGGAACATGGCAAGCCGTTCCTCCCGCTGGTCGGCGGCCCGAGGCTGTTCATCCTGCTCCTGTACGCGTCGGTCATCGTCGTGGTATCGATTCAGTACTTCGCTGGCCAGGATCTGTGGCCAGGAGCCTGGGAGATGTACAACACCTACACCCTCGTGGTGACGGGCGTGTTCGTCTTCCTTGGCATGCTGATGCTGTTCTCCTCCGAGAGCAAGGTCGAGGGCGAGTACACCCTCCCGGTGCCCAGAGTCGCGATAGCCTCGATAGGCTTCGCAATGCTCGGGCTCAGCGGTGTGGCCATCGTCTACTGGGGAGATGACGTGGGCGGCTGGGCGATACCTCTCAGCATCATCCTAGTCTACGGCTTCCTGATGATGCTCCTGGGCGGCAGGGGCTTCGAGACCCGCGAGGTCATCAAGCTCACTGGTTACGCGACCGGTCTCATCCTTATGATCATGGTGCCAGTGCACGAGTCCTTCGGATACTATCCGAGCGGGGACGACGATTTCCTGTTCACTCTCGTCAACCTGGTGCTCCTCGCTTCGGGCATGTTCATCGCCCTCGCGTCCGCGCAGTCCCTCCAGACCAGGGACAGCTACATCGGCGCGTGGCTCATCGGCGCCATGGCGATATTCCTCATAGCGTTCCACGAACAGATCGGCATCGTGGCGTCGGGCAACTACTCGGTCTACGACCGTACCCTGGCGCTCATAGGCGTCACGTTCTCGTTCCTCCCGCTGGCCATGTACTTCTGGCGCGAGAGGGTGTACATATTCCTCTGGCGGAAGCTCAAGGCCGCGAACCAGCTCATCGAGGCGGGAGACTACCAGGGAGCGCTCAAGCAGGCCGAGGCGGCCATCAAGCAGTGCGCCCGGGTGGGCATCGACGACATGTTCGCCCTCCCGTGGAGCACCAAGGCGGACGCGCTCTACCGCATGAGGGAGTACCAGAAGGCGGCCGTGTTCTACGACACCGCGCTCAAGATAGACCCCAAGGACAGCGCATCGTGGTCGAACCTGGGCAACATACTCGCGCTGGAGGGCAGGCAGGAAGAGGCCCTGAAGGCGTATAGCGAGGCGCTGAAGGCCGACCCCACGAACGGCTATGCCTGGAACAACAAGGGCGCGGTCTACCAGACCCTCCGCATGTACCAGGACGCGCTCATATGCTTCGACAAGGCCGTCACGCACATGCCTGTGAAGTTCGACCCTCACATGAACATGGCCAAACTGTTCTCCAAGATGGGCCACAGCGCAGACGCGCTCAGGCACTATCAGGAGGCCCTCGTGATACGGCCCAACAGCAACGCGGCCCGGGAGGGCGTCCAGAGGGAGTTCCACAGGAGCGCCTGCCTGGACCAGATCAACGGTTGGGAGCAGATGGGCCTTGAGACATCCCAGCTGCGCAAGATACTGGACGAGGACCCGAAGAACTTCCTCATCCGATCGAAGGAGATACTCGCTGACATCGTGGACAAGAAGGAGCAGCTGAGCGTGCTCCCGAGCATGGAGCACGTGGATGTCCAGAGGGTCATGCAACAGATACTCACTCTCACCGGCGGTGGATCGAACAAGAGCGGCGACGACCTCGCGCGCTGTCCCAAATGCAACGGCTTGGTGACCATGAAGGACACCGTGTGTCCGAACTGTGGCGCCGAGTTCGAGGCAGAAGTGGAGCCACCTGGAGCGACCTTGCAGCAGATCGAGGAGGCGACCGGCCTCAGCAGACGTGAGCTCGTGCTTCCGCTTGCACTACTTATGGAGACTGACCGGTTGCACTTCAAGACCGCTGGGAGGAAGCAGGTGTACGCCTCCGCTGGGAAGGCGCCAGAGGAATCCCCGCCGATCCCACCGCCGGTGAAAGAGGTGCCGGTCGCGCTGCCGCCAGCGCCTCCGCCGGCACCTCCGCCGCCACCGTCCCCGCCGCCCGCGCCGCCGCCTGAACCGAAGCCTGCTCCGATGCCGGAGCCAGAGCCTCAGCCGGCGCCTGCACCGATAGTAATCCCTGCTCCGGTGCAGCTGCCCAAGGAGGAACCTCTGGAGGTGCAGCCGAAGCCAGCCAAGGTGAAGAAGGTCGTGGTTCGGGAAGAAGAGAAGGTGAAGCCGGAGAAGCCGAGGCCTCCACCGAAGGATGAGAAGAAACCCGCGGAGGTCCCCAAGGAGAAGCCGAAGGCTCCTCCCAAGGCCCCCGAGAAGCCCCCTCACAAGGTGAAGCTCGCGGAGGAAGAGCTGGAGGAGGCGTTGACCGAGGAGGAGCCCAAGGCGAGACGGACGCGAGAGGTCGTGACCGTCGAACCCACCGCCTCCATCCTCGTGTTCAGCAGGCGCCCTGCGCCGAAGCCCGAGAAGAAACCCGTCAGCAAGCCCCAGAAGAAGCCGCTAAGGAAGCCGGAGACGAAGCCCAAGAAGAAAAAGAAGAAGTGAACACTGCCCTCAGGATGACAGAATCTCTGCACGGGCACGCCTGGCGGCCGGGCCTATCAGGGTCAGCCTTAGCTGGGCCTAGCGGATCTCGACCTTGCCCTTCTTGAGGAGCATCGCGAGCGCTTCGTCCGCGGCCTTGTCGCGCTTGTCCTTGTCGTCGAGAGCCCTCTTCACGGCCACGTTGACGTCCCGGATGGCCCTGCGCTCCTCCTCTCTCTCCATCCGCTTCTCCTTACGGATCTCGATGATCTTGTCGCGCATCTCCTGGGCCTTCTGGTGAGACGCGTCGGCGTCCTCCTTCAGCTTCTTGAACTCGTCGTGCTTCTTGTTCGCCGCAGCGGTCAGGGCAGCGATGTCCTTGAAGAGCGCGCTGGCCTCCTCGTGGGCCTTGTGCTGGTCCTCCGAGAGCCTCACGACCTCTTCGTGCTCCTTGTCCGCCTGCTTGAAGAACGCGTCGATGCTCCTGTCGATGTCGCGTATCTCCTTCGAGATCTTCTCCTGCTCCGAGAGGACCACCTTCAGGCGGTCGATCTCGGCGACCTTCTTCTTCAGCTGGTCCAGCAGCTCCCGCTCCTTCGGGATCGTCAGCGGGACCGTCTGCTGGCGCAGCTCCATGGCCTTGACATCGGCCTGCATCGCCCGGATCTCGTCCTTCAGGCCACCCATCGGCTGCCCCTTGGCCTTCTTCTTGAACTCTATGAGCTCCTTCGCCTTGGCCTGCAGCTCGTCCCTTCTCTGCTTGTGCACGCGCATCTCGGCCACGAAGGCGTCCCTCTTGTCCCGGGCGGTCCTCATCTGCTCCTGCAGGACCTTCTTCTGCTCGTTGAGGCTGTCTCTCTCAGAACGCAGAACCGCAGCCTGCTCGTTGATCTCGTCCCTCTTGTTCAGGAGCGCTCTGAACTTCAGCTCGGCGCTCTGAATTTCGCTGATCTTCTTGGGAGGCATTTGAGTCCGCCAGTTCTGCTGGGTTGGCATGGGATAATTCGATTGCTATATGAAGTCTGTGCCGGGTTGGATTCAGCCTGTCCAGCTCATCGGCCATCCAGCGGTGTACGGATTCCCAGACCCGGTGCGTTCGGGGCCCACAGGCATCCGTCCTCGAAAGCGAGCCCGGAGGTCGGGTCGTCGACGATGTTGAAATGAGAGTCGAGGTCCGCTAGCATCACGTTGTCCGAGCTGAGCGCGAAGTGCAGTCCCGCGGCTATCGAGAGCTGTATCTCCCCCATGCAGCCCACCATCGTGCCCATGTCGGCCGCAGCGGCGAGCCTGTCCATCATCACCGCGTCGTTCACCCCCGCGCTCTTCATCAGCTTGATGTTGATCATGTCCGCGATGCCCTCTCGGGCCACCTTCCTCACGTCGAGAACGGACTTCACGCACTCGTCCGCCATTATCGGGACCTCGCTCGCCTGTGTCACCTTCTTCAGGGCGGCGTAGTCGTCCGCCTTCACGGGCTGCTCGACAACCACGACGTCGAGGCTCAGCATCGCCTCGCAGAACTGTATCGCCTGGTCCGCCGTGTAGCCCTGGTTGGCGTCGACCCTCAGCTGGATGGAGTTCCCGACGGCCTCGCGGATCGCCGAGACGCGCTTGATGTCCTCGTTCAGGTCGAGGCCGACCTTGACCTTCAGGGCCTTGAAGCCGGACTTGACGTGCTTGTCCGCCCGCTGGACTGCGGTCTCCTTGGACTCGATCCCTATCGTCATGTCCGTCATGATCTTGTTCTTGGAGCCTCCCAGGAAGGCGTACAAGGGCTTTCTCTCGCGCTTGCTCAGCAAGTCGAACAGGGCGATGTCCACGGCGGCCTTGGCGGCCGTGTTCCCGGGCGCGATGGCCTCCAGCCTCTGGTGAAGCTTGTCCACGTCGTTCTCGTCCGTGCCGACGATCTTCTTGGGGACCTTGGCGAGGAATTCCTCCATGGAGCCTCTGGTCTCTTGCGTGACCGTGCTCGGGTTCCCGCTCCCCACGCCGAACTCGTCGCCTGAGACGAGCTTCACGATGATGTTCTCCTCCACATCTGATGAGCCCGTCGCGATCCTGAAAGTGCTGGCTCGTCTGTTCACGAAGGTCTCGAACACCATCGAATCGATCATCTGCGGTACCCCTTGGTGAACAGCTTCACCGCGTTGATGTCCTTCCTCAACCCCATCGCGTCCGCCACTGGCTCGCACTTCGTGCGGAGCAGGTAGGCGATCGGGGCGATATCCGTCTCCGAAAGGGACTCGAAGTTCGCCATCCCTTTGGCGATGATGAGGTCGGCGTCGCGGAGCATCTTGCCGAACGGACCCTTCAGGGCTCCAAGGTCTAATCCGACGGCGAACCCGGGGGCCTCTGCTATCTTGTCTACTATCTTCTCGATCCCAAGCCCGGATATGTCGGCTCGGGTCGCGTCCGTGAGGATCGGCTCTTCCTTCACGACGAGCGTGAGGTCGATGTCGAACTTCTTCAGCTCCTTGAGGGCGAGCCTGTCAAGCACGATCTCCCCGCAGTTGTCGCTGAGATAGACGACCCTTTCCGCGGACTTCAGCTTGCTCAGGATCCTGGGTGTGTCATCGTGTCCGAGCCCCTGCGACACGAGGTTCCGGAACTCCATCTTGAGCACTACTGGATTGTCGAACCCCGTTCCGATCCCGAAGTCCAGGACGTTCCCCACGATGCCGCACAGGAACGCGTCCCTGAGCGGGTTCTTCGATCTGGCGACCAACTTCTCAGCATACGGATAGATCTCGAGGGCGACCTTGTTGCTGAGCTTCTTGAGCCTCTGGTAAGGGTCCTTCGTGCCCAGGAGCCTATAGACCTCCTTGTGCACCTGGGTGGCGACCGTGGCGGAGCAGACGCCGTCGCCGAACAGCTCCCCCAGCATCGCCGCGGCAGTCTTGACAGCCTTGGCCGACGAATCGGGGTCCACCTCTTCAGCCTCGAAGAGCACACGCCCGATCAGGCACGGCACGCAGTCAGGACTCATCCTCATGGCGTTTTCGTTAACTCTGGCGATGCCTTATAACTTGCGTCGCTGGATAACTACGACTTCAACCTTCATATCCGCTCAGAGCCATTGCCACGAGGGTTGAACCGCCCCAAGGAAGTTGATCCCGACGGCTGTGACTGTGAGGAGGATGATCGTTGACGACCTCGTCGACGTCAAGGGCGTCGACCTCCTCTGCTGGAACGACCTCATGGAGAAGGCCTACGGCCTGAAGAGGAGACTCCTGGCGAGGACTGACGAGAACCTCCTCTCGTTCATCCACTCGGACCCGGAGGGCGCGTTCGTCGCATCCGACGACTATGCGGGCATCATCGGGAGCTCGTTCTCTCACGTCTGGGGCACAACCGGCTGGATCGGCCCGCTCTCCGTGCTCCCTTCGCATCAGTCCAAGGGCCTCGGGAAGGAGCTTCTGAAACGGTCCCTGCTATACCTGGAGGACCAGGGCTGCATCGACATCGGCCTTGAGACGATGCCCGAGAACCCGACCAACATGGGCATGTACCTGAGGGCAGGCATGAACCCGGAGGGCCTCGTGGTCATCATGGGCAAGAAGGTGGACCTCAGGGAGCTCGAGGAGGAGCCATCGGGGCACGTCAACATCGAGCGGCTGTCAGAGTCGGCTGCCGAAGGGAACATAACCGAGGACATACGGCGCATTTCCCGCTCGTTCAGGCTGGGCCTCGACTACTCCAAGGAGATCGCGCTGACCAAGGAGTTCGGCTTCGGGGACACGCTCATAGCGACATCCCGGGAGAACATGGTGGGCTTCGCCGTTGTCCAGACGGCTCCGAGGAGGATCAGCATGCCGATGACGACCGTGAGGGTGCTGGCACTTGACCCCAGGTCGAAGGACGAATTCCTCGAACCTCTCATCATCTCGTCGGAACTCCTTGCGGCCGACGCGAGTTCCCCTGAGATACACATCGCCGTCCCGATTGCGTGCAGGAGCATCGCCGTCCCGATTGCGTGCAGGAGGGGCCTGGACATACTGTTCTCGCGCGGATACTCCGTAGTCCAGACCTTCGAGCGCATGATGTGGATGGGCAGTTCCGGAGTGAACGACAAGCATTACAATTTCTGCTCATGGACGGGTTGAGGGTTCCAGCGGGAATGGAGGACAACCTGGGCTCCGAAAACGTTGAGAGGGGAAGCCATAGGAAGGGATTTATCCCATCCAATCAGTGTGTTTTCGGCGATTTCCATGAAGTGTCCAAGCTGCGGGGCTGAGATGGAGTCAGGATTCATCATAGTGCCCCTCCAGGACGGACTTCGCTCTATGAAGTGGAGCAAGGACCCCAGGCACGAGACATTGGGCCAGGAGGTCGTCTACAATCCCAGGAACAAGCAACTTTGGTCGCAGTGGGATCCCCCCATGTTCCCAAGCTACCGATGCCTCAGATGCGAGAACATCGTATTCAACTACGGTCGAGAAGTGCACGAATCTCCCGAATCGAGGTAGTGCATTCTCAACCGACAGAGGTGGCTCATTTCATGATGCCTAGCTCTGACAGCTTCTCAGGAAGATATGTGTCGGTGACGTAGTCCAGGCCGTACTTCGCGAGGGCCTGCTGCTCAGCCTTCTTGCCGATCTCGAGCATCAGGTCGATCTCGTGCCTCCAGAACTCGTCGTTGAACCGCGGGTCGGTCTTCTCCGCGTTCAGAGCCTGGATATCCTTGTCGTTCAGCTTGTCCGTGGGCAGCTCGTAGTTCAGAATGTCCGAGGCTGTGATGCCCACGAACTCCGCCGTCGGCGTTGCCAGGTACTCGGAGAGGTGCGCGGTCTTGATGGCGCCGTATGCGAGCGAAGCATGAATTCTGAAGCTCCACGGGTCTCCATCGACGAACGTGCAGACAGGGAGCTTCATCTCCTCGTTGATCCTCTTGATGAATCTCCTGGTGCTCCTCGCTGGCTGGCCTTTCAGGTGGACGAGAATGGCGTTCGCGTCCTCGTCGAACTTGTTCTCGACCAGCCGGTCGAACATACCGCCGGTCTCGATGGCTATGACGAAGTCCGCATCACAGTCGACCAGCTCGATCTTGTCCTTCTCGACGTTGTAGGGCATGCCGTATCCGGAATCGCCGACGTCATCCCTGCAGTTGATCTTCTTCTTCTTGCCCTTTCGGTCCCGCTCCTGAATCGTGATGTTCCCGATGACCCTCGCGCCGTCCTCCTCTGGCCGGAGCTTGAAGTCCTCCCTCATGCAGGTCGTGATGATCTCGAGGTCCTCGGCCAGCATGTTGGACTCGTCCTGGGCTGAGAACTTCGCTTTGGCCCACCCCTCGGATATGTAGTACATCTCCCTGAGTGTGGAGCTCTTCTCCGCCTTGATCATGTCCTCGATGAACTCGAGCATGTACATCGTACGGAGCAGCATCTGCGCGCCCGTGAGCTTCTTCGCGGACCTCGCTCCCATAGCCTTGCCGTACTTCCATACGGCGGACTTCGGGTCGAACCTGATGTTGCTCTTGGTCCTCAGAGGGATCATCATCTTGGGGATCTTCCCGTCGTCCAGCTGGTCGTAGACGCTCCCCGCGATGTCGGTCAGCTTGTCGACCGCCCTTTGGTGGCGCTCCTCATTCTTCATCCTTGATCGCCTCCGCACCATCGTCGTAGTCGACCTCGCCTTCTTCGCCCTCTTCGCCTTCCTCTGGCGCCCCTTCCTCGGTTATCTTGAGATGCTCCAGGTCCCAGTCGCCGGGCAGCACCTCGACACCTATGACGGAAGCTGCGTCAATCCCGCTCACATATACCTCGTTCTCGTCGTACTGCTCTTGGGACAGTCCGTGGAGGTCGAACGTCAGCTCGAATATCTCGGTCGAGGACAGGCGCTTGATTTCCCACGTGAGCTTGTTGCCATCCCTGACCTCCATCGGCTTCTCCTTGAGCGTCTTCTGGTCGATCTTGTCGTACGGGACGAGCATGTGAAGGTGCAGGCTCTGGGACTTCGGGGTGTAGTTGAATATCTTGACGGACACGTGGTGCTTGTTCTTGTCGGGCTTGACTTCGTCGTCCACCCAGACCACGTTCATGATCTTGGTTATCGTGCCAGCGAGCTTCGGAACCGGTTTGCCGACAATCTTCGCGCTCTTCTCAGCGATCATCGGTATGATGTCCTGGACGATCTCGAACTTCACCTTGGCCTTGCTCCTCTTTGCCGCCTTGTTGAGATGGGTCTTCAGCCTCCGGGCGCACGCCTTGAGGGCGAGCTCGATCTCCTCCCGGATCTCAGGAATGTTCGCGACGGCCTCCTTCGATTCGGATGTGAATGGTATCTTGGTGGACGCGACGTGCACGAGTATTATCGCCGGCCCGAATGGTATCCCGGACCCGCCCCTCTGCTCGAGACCGTACCTCCTCCAGTCCACAGCCTCGATGGCCTGAGTGATGGCGCAAGCGCCCTGCTGGTACATCAGCGGGACCCTGTTCGCGAACCTGAGTATTTGGACCGACTCCTCGCGGTTCAGCTGCCCCCCGTAGACGATCCCGACCTCCACGAGGAACGGGTTCCCGGCGAACACCTTCGCCTCCCTGGTCACGGGCGGGGCGTAGAACTCCGCCTTGACAGAGCCCAGGACGTTCTTGAGCCCCTTCCTTATCAGGGTCTCCCCGATGGGCGAGAGGCAGTCCGTCTCGGGCGCCATTATCTTGACTTTCTTGATCGCCTCGAGGATCGCCCCGGCCTGCTCCAGCGCGAGGTTCTGGGGCTTCTGGTCCGGTGGGACGCCTGCGATCTCGCATATGTCCCGGGCCACCCTGTACGAGATCCTGGAGAACTCAGTGTTCAGGAAGCTCGTCATCTTGAGCGATTCCGTGTACTTGGCCATGCTCAGCAGCTCGCCCAACTCCACCCCTTCCGGATGGGGCTGGATCTCCTTGGTCGGCGGAGGCACCTGCTCGGACGCCCTCTCGAATACGACCGTGTTGCCCTCGGGCGGCACGAATGTTATCTTGGCGTGCGGGTTGACGATCGCCACGCCTTTGAGGTACTCGAATATGGACTGCTTCCCGCCTATGTACTTCCCCTTGACATTGATCTGGAAGCTGGTCCCGTGCTGCCGGTCCCAGATGACGAAGTCCTCTGAGATGATGTCCGGCCTGTTCTTCTTTGTGTCCAGTATGAGCTCGCACTCGTAGGCGACGTCCTCGTCGGATATCTTCGACTTGACTTTCGCGGCCTTGCCCGTCGTGAGCTGCCCATACATGACGACCGCGCTCACCCCGATGCCCTGCTGCCCCCTCCTCTGGGAGCGCGTGTGGAACCTCGAACCGTACAGGAGCCGCGCGAAGACGTTGGGCACCTGCTTCTTCACGATGCCAGGGCCGTTGTCCTCCACGGTCACCCTGTACTCGTTGTTCTCTATCTTCTCGACCTTGACCATAAGGTCCGGGAGAATGCCCGCGTCCTCGCACGCGTCGAGGCTGTTGTCGACGGCCTCCTTGACCGAGGTTATGAGCGCTCGGGTTAGAGAGTCGAATCCTAGGATCTGCTTGTTCTTCTCGAAGAACTCGGAGACGGAAATCTCCTTCTGCTTCTTCGCTAGCTCGTGAGCTATTGAGGACATCTGATTTTGCCTCCGTGCGCTGTGCAGAAGCGGCGCTTCGTCGGGTGCATCCCAGATGGTCAGAATGGCCATCCTCGATAAATACATATTGCGGCAACTGGGTGGGAATCTCCTTCGTCTCTCACGGGAGGGGCCGCTGTCCATCGTCGGCCTGGGGTTTGTTTTCCTCCTCTGAGGATTTCCTCTGCAGCTTCCTAATCCGCCGTTCCTCGACCATGTAGAGAATGACGACTGCCACCGCTCCGGCACATGCGGCGATGCCAAGGCTCGTGGCCGCAACTCCTTCTCGTGTCTGCAGGAAGGTCGGTAGCACCACGAAGGTGATCTCGCTCTCGACCGCGTTCCCCGAGAAGTCGTTCCCAAGCACCTTAAATGTGTGACTTCCGCTCGACAGACCAAAGAACGTGATGTATCCCCCCACTTCATATTGGCCGCCGACCCAAATGGCCGAGTAGGAGAAACCTCCGTGCTCGATGTTGTCCCCGTCGAGCATCCACGTGACCGAGTCGCCATCGATTCCTGTTCCGGTGTCGAGCATTCCCCACTGGATGATGACTGATTCGCCCTCGTAGCTTTCAGGGTTCGTCAACTTCGGCTTCGCGTCGGCCATTACGGCCGCATATGGAGGATCCGGATCAAAGGGAACATCGGTGAAGAGTTCCCCCACGTTCCCCTCGGAATCCATGACCTGGACACGGACGTTCGCGTTGTCGTCAGCGCGCAGCACGTGCTCGGTCGACATGTCCGCGCTCCAGTCTGTGTCCCAAGTGCCATCGTTCCCCCAGTCCCACCGTATCTCGAGTTCATCGAGACTGTCAGTGAAATCCCACGATTCGGCTGCGGTAACGGTGAAGTAGCCATTGGTGTAGATGTGACCCCATTCCACTTCGATCGACGGAATTGGCACAAGCGCGTGAGATCCGGCAGGGGCGATGAGCGGATATGCATCTGTGTTGTTCTCGGCCGGAGCATATGGCACATCGGCAATTCCGTCCTGTCCGAAGATGTCTTGATTCTCTCCAAATGCATGGTCGTCGTTGCTATGATTCGACCAGTAGTTGCCGCCCTCAGGATAGGGCAGGTTCCAGACAACGCTCACGTTTCCTATGCACTTCACTTCCTCGGTGTTGTTTATGAAGTTGTTGTGGTGGAAAGTGAGGAAGTCAACGCTTTCCCACAGTTGCACTGCCAACTGGCACGCGAAGACGGTATTGTAAGCTACTGTCGCATTCGATGACGAGTATGAGAATGAGAGTCCTGCGTACTCTGAGGCGACCGTATTCTCGGTGATGGTGGAGTAGTTGCAGTTAACGAAGCAGCCACTGACACCCTTCGTCGAGATGCTGTTCCTCTTCATCGTCACGTTCTGTGAATCCCTCACGTAGAGCCCTGTGGTGGCGCCCCAGACGTGGTTGGACTCGACGGCCACTTCGTCGCACATCTCTACGTCAATAGAGTCCCATTCGTTGTCCCAGAGCCTGCACTGTTCGACTCGGATTGACTGCGAGTCCTGGATTTTCAACCCGTTCTCTGAGAGGGAGCCTGAGATGTCGCATCTGTACAAGACGCCACCGCTCGAGTGAAGTATCTGCACATTCGCGAACAGGCAATCAGAGAAGCTGGAAAGCGAGATGTCGAAGTCCTGGCAGAATGCAAGTGTCGCTCCGACATCCGTGTTGTTTATCGAGACGCCGGTGATCACTAGGTCCGTGCAGTTCACGGCGATAAGCTGGCCGATGTCTCCTCCCGACACCTCGTGATTGGCGGCGTCCTTGACGAATACTATCGGCAGCCCATTCACCGTGTTTGATTCTGAGATAGAGTGCATGTTGAAGTGTTCAAGCACCGACCCGTCGATTGTCAGCCCATTCCGCTCAAGTGCGTTCCCTGACAGCTCAATATCGAACGAGTTGGATATGCGGATGCCGGTCTCGACGTTCGGAGCGTCCCCCTCTGAGACGGAGTTACCTCGGATGACTATTCCACTCGAGTTTTCGACGGAAATACCGCACAAGTTGTTCGTCAGCACGCAGCCCTCGACCGCGCCGTTGGTCACGTTGAGGAGCCGCACACCGCATCCCATGCTTGGAGGAGTCCACCAGCCTCCGACCGCCCAACGGCCGGGCAGTTGCGCATTCACTGCGGAAACATCCTACGGGTCGTCGGCCGTACCTTCACCGCGGATCACACCGTTTTCCCTTGTGAAGTTGCCATTTCCGTCGATCAGGATAGGTGAGTGATCGTTCTCGAAGTACTCCGCCCCTGCGACCAATACAAGGACCGAGGCGAAGAACACCAGCTCCACTGCAAGTACGGCGATTATGGCCTTCTTGAATCCGATCACGCGCTAATCCTCCGAACTGAGAGTGCCGTGCCTGCAGTATTAATCTTTGCAGGGACGGCCGTCAGCATTCGGCAGCGGCTAGTCGAACTTCTCGCCGCACTTCGGGCACACGGTCGCCTCGGCGGGCACGTCGGCGCCGCACTCGGAGCACACGAAGGACCCTTCG
>JALOTQ010000038.1 GCA_025457815.1 Thermoplasmata archaeon | reverse complement strand
CGTCCTGAAACTGCTGCTGAGGGCCCTGGCGGTGGTGACCTTCTCGCTGGCGGTCTTCATGACGACCAGGTACGTGCACACAGCCCACCTGGCGACCCGCCTCCTGCCAAAACCACTGGCAGGGATATTCCTCCTGTCCTACAGGTTCAACTTCGAGACCTCGGACGAGATGTCCGATGTCATGGACGCGATGTACTCCAGGAGCGGAGGACTCGTAAAGGGAATGACCCGCCAGACGGGCATGTTCGCGTCCATCTTCGGGCTGGCGTTCGTCCACGCCTTCGAACGAGCCGAACGGATCTCGAAGGCGATGGAGGCAAGGGGGTTCTCCGGGGAGTTCCCCATCATGGAGCACCTCCCGAAGCCTTCGTCCAAAGGGTACGCGCTCATCGTGATCGTCGCGGCGCTGTTCGCGTTCGTGACTTACTCTAGATATGTGGAGAATCTATTGGTGTGGTGATAGGTTGGCCTCTGAAAACGCCTGCGTGAAATGTGCATCTGGAAGCGAGGACGCGATAGTCCACGTCGACTGCGTGACCCACAGGTACCCGGACGGCACCGAGGGGATCCACAACATGTGCTTCAGGGTTTTCCCCAAGGAGATCGTCGCCCTCTGCGGGCCGAACGGCGCCGGGAAGTCCACCCTCATCGAACACATCAACGGCCTTATGCTGCCCGACGTGGGCCGGGTCAGGATCTTCGGCAAGGACATCGACAAATGGAACGTGTCCGAGATACGCAAGAGCGTGGGGCTCGTGTTCCAGGATGCCGACTCGCAACTCTTTTCGCCGACCGTTCTGGACGACGTGATGTTCGGCCCCCTGAACCTGGGCCTGTCGCCTGAGGAGGCGAGGAAGCGCGCGGAGTGGGCCCTCGGGATCGTGGGCATCAAGGAGACGACCAAGATACCGCACTACCTGAGCGGGGGCCAGCAGAGGCTGGTGGCCATAGCGGGGGTGCTCGCGATGAACCCGAAGATACTCGTCGTGGACGAGCCCACAGGGGACCTCGACCCATCGAACGCGATCAGGATAGAGGGCCTCCTCAGGTCCCTTAGGGACGAGCACGGGATCAGCATCGTCATCGCGCTGCACGACATGGACATGGCCGCCAGGCTGGCCGACCGCGTGTGCATCGTGAAGGGGGGCTCGATAATGGCTGAGGGCCGGCCTGAGGACATCCTCTATGACGAGCAGCTGCTCAGGTCGGCGGGATTGGAGCTCCCAGATGTTGCCCGGCTCTACAGGGACCTCGGCCTCGAGGCCAGGGGAGAGAAGCGCGTGCGCTCGCTGGACGAGATAGTCGCGATCCTGAAGAGAGAATAACAGAAAAGGAATGGGTTTGAGGGGTTTGTCCGTCCGTGTCTAGCCTTTTCTGCGCACCGCGCGATACCTGAACAGCACGACGAGGCCGAGCAGGCAGCTTATGGGCAGGAGCAGCGTCGGGAACTCAGGTATCATGCCCGAGACGATCACCTGGACCGTGTCGGAGGACTTCTGGCCGGCGCTGTCCGTCACGGTCAGCGTGATGTCGTAGACACCCTCGATCCAGAAGGTGAAGTTGACATCCTCGCCCCAGAGGATCACCTCGCCTCCGTCGTATGTGAACGTCCATGTCCAGTTCACGATCTGGACGTCATCTGACGACGCCGAACCGTCGAGCCATACGACGACACCGCCCATCTCGGTCTGGTCAACTCCAGCGTCCGCGGATGGGGGCAGGTCAGGAAGAACATCCACGTAGGTGTCCGCCGAGGCCGTGTGACCCGCACCGTCCGTCACAGTCAAGGTGACCGTGTGGTTGCCGGGCGTCGTGAAGTTGTACGATACGACAGGGCCGTACAGCTCCCTGTAGACATCGTCCGTGAACGACCACGTGTAGTCCCAGATGCCCACATTGTCCGAGGAGCCGGTCCCGTCGAACGACGCGGAGAGGTTCTGCATCACCTGCTGCCACGGGCCAGCAACCGCGACCGGCAGATCGTTGTCGACGGTCATCTCGGTCACGTTGATTTGCATGTGGTGTGCGAAGTCCGATGCCATGAACATCGTCACATAGTCACCGCTGGGCATCACCGAATCCATGTGGAATTCGAGTCCGACCACGCTCCAGTTGCCCATGGACATCTGGCCCCACCAGTTCCAGTCCCTCGTCGCCTCGTTCAGGGAAAGCATCTGCACGACAGGGGTCACATATCCCGTCGAGTCCGACGGCATGGCGAACGGCAAGGACCCGTTATCGAACGTGAAGAAGTCGAAGGCGCTCGTTGCCCTGTTGAACCAGCACGTCCCTTGCTCCATGTACAGCGTGGCGTTGCTGTAGTAGCCTCGGATGGCGTCGTACGCGTCGGGCCCCCAGAATACCTCATACGAGGCGAGATAGAGGTCGTCGGTCGAGTTGGTGAGCCAGCCGCCCAGCATCATCGCATCCCAGGCGTAGTTGACCGTATAGGTGTCACCCATCTGCAAGAAGGGCAGCTGATCGTTAGAGTACGAGAAGGGGTCGAAACTGTCGATGAGGGCCTCAAGAGAGTAGAAGTAGTCGTTTCCTGCAGCCGAGTGGTTGTACAGGAAGGACCAGAGCCACATCTGCTCCAGATCAGCCTCGTCGACCACAACGTCGATGATGCTCGGGTTGGTCCAGGAGACGTTGGCTGTCGGGGACTGGGAATATGTGACGTTGGGACCCCAGTTGTCGGCATCGAGCAGGAAGTCCATCCTCAGCTCCGTCAGACCGGTGGCGTCCACCGTGCCCTCCACGTGTTCGTGGCTGCCCGCCCGGGCGAGCCAGAACAGCTCAAGCGGGGCCACCATCATCTCGTAGTAGCCCGTATCGTTGGTCGATATCTCGAGCCTGCCGTCCGGCATGATGATTGTCGGGGAAACCTGGACCTGCGCGCCGTCTATTCCAGACATGGACACGCTGTCGTTGACCCAACCGTACATCCGGACCGTCGCCGGGATGTTCCACGGAATGAGATGAATGTCAAGCACGTTCCCGCCAGGCAGCACGGTCAGATCAGTGTTGTTCTCCCTGTAGTCGGGGGCGCTGGACCGAATCGTGAAGTCCCCTGAAACGAGGGAGACGTTGTAGTACCCGGTCTCGTTGACATCCGTCCATTGATTGAAGATGGAGGAACTGAAGTCGAGCCATGCATTCAAGACAGGCAGACCAGTCAGCATGTCCGTTACCCTCCCCGTGAGCCATGCATCGACGGGCCAGAGGCCGAAGTCCACGGACAGATTGGCTCCAACGCCAACGTCCATCTGTGTCCAGTTCCGCGAGTACCCGTCCATCTCAGCCCCCAGCGTGAGGTCCGTACCGGCGAACGCCTCCAGCTCGTAGTCTCCGGTGCTGTTCGTGTTGGCCATGGCGATGGTTCCGTAGCCGTCCGTGAGATATACGCGCGCATTGGCGATGGGGGAGTCGTCGGATAGATCTGTCACTTTGCCTGCGATGTTCGCGGTAAGGATCACCAGCTCGGCGTCGATGGTCACATCCTCGCCCGGATCGACGCGCATGTTCTCCACCATGAACATCGAATAGTCAGTGGCGGTGATGTACACTCTGGCCCACGAGCCGTTTGTCACGTTAATGAAGTAGTAGCCAGTGGCGTCAGTGAACGTGAAGTTCGAGTAGCCTCTATCTGTCGTCTCATTCCAGCTCTCGTAGATGACCATCGCGTTCTCTATCGGAAGGTCTGTGTCCCTGTCCGTCACGATCCCGTGCAAGGTTGCGTCGTCAGCGTACGTGGCTAGTGACATGGTGAGATTGATCCAGTATGTCTCTCCCGACACGAACGGAGATTCTGTCTCGTTGCTCGTGAATGGGTACCCGGGCACATCCATGGCGCCCACCCCGCCACCGGCCGGTGACGCGGTGACATTCACCGTGTAGAATCCGAGCCCGTCAGGGGTTGTGGTGTTGCCGTAGTACGGCATGCCCATCTCACCCATCGGGTCGAGTACGAATCCGAGCACGGAGCCCACGGTCACCGGGTTCCCCAACTCGTCGGTCAGGTACCCCTTGATGACCACGTCCGCGACCGCTGGAGCCAGGGGAGTCATGACCAGGTCCAGAGTCGATGTCTCCGCAGGCTCTACGGAGGTACTGCCATAGGTTACCAAGTGGTCGCCGTGAAAGGCAAGGACCATGTACTCAAGACCTCCGATGACCGTGAGGTTGTAGGCGCCGGTGGCGTCGCTCCAAGCTGAGGAGAACGGGCCGCCGCCGCCCATCATGAGCACGCTCACGACGAACGCCCCGTCAATCGGGTTCGTTCCGTCGGTGATCACGCCCGCGATCCAACCGTCGCTCGGTGCGGCCTCTGCGCTCTTCGGCAGGAGTACCAGCACGCTAGTCGTCATCATCACGCACAGCAGAACTGCTGCAAACACCTTCATACGGTGCCGTAGCTCGATCAACACAAAATCCTCCTTATGATTTTCTAGTCCATTGGCGTGACCAACTTGGGGGGCAGGTCAGCCTTGGTTCGGATTTCATAGGGATTGAGTGTATATATATTAGTGTCGTCGGCCAGGAGAAGCCCGAGGGGGCGCGTCATAAGCCTTCGTCCGATACTTGTGTACAGGGATGCGCCAGAGTGGGCAAGGCAGATGGGACGGCCTCCTGGCCGCGTTCGAACCGTCGAAGCCGGTCTCCGGCAACGGATTTGGTCAGATCTCGATGCAATGCATCTTCCTACGCTGTTCGGGAGCAAGTAGATTGACGGACCCCTCCTAACCTCGCATCGCAGCGACGGGGATCAGACTGACTGTACCGAGCGATATCAGATGGCGCGAATGGTCCAAAGTTGCGTTCGATGAGGCCCGGCGAGAGAACAAACTGGTGCTCCTCGACCTGAGCGCAGTGTGGTGCCATTGGTGCCATGTCATGGACGACACCACCTACGCGGACAGAGAGGTTGCGAGGAGGATCAATGAGTCGTTCATACCCGTCAGAGTGGACATCGACGAGCGGCCTGACATATCGGAAAGGTACAACAGAGGTGGCTTCCCGACTACCGCTTTCCTTTCGGACAGGGGAGAGTCGATCTGGGGTGCGACCTACATCCCGCCAGCGGACATGAAGAGGATCATGGGATCCATACTCGCGGCCAAGGCGTCGGGAGAGATCGACAGAGCCCTTGAGAAGACCCGGCTGCAGTATCTCGACCTCTCGAGACGTTTCAGGCCGAAGCGGATTCTCGACGCCAAGACGCTTTCGGCGCTCTTCGAGGACATCTTCTCGATATATGATGTGGAGTGGGGAGGTTTCGGCACACAACCGAAGTTCCCCCACCCAGACGTGCTCAATCTTCTCTTGGAGGAATACGCGAACACAAAGCAGGACGACCTTGCAAACGCAGTCAAGAACACCCTCGACGGGATGATAGACGGCATCTTCGACCGCATCGAGGGCGGAGTCTACAGATACTCCGTCACGCGCGATTGGCGAACTCCGCACTTCGAAAAGATGCTGGAGACCAACGCCGGCTTCCTCAGGAACCTGGCAAGGGCATCGATCGCGCTGGGTGCGGAGAGGTACGCTGACATCGCCAGACATGAGGTGAAGTACCTCCTCAGTGCGCTCCGAAATCCCGAGAGCGGAGGCTTCTTCGGAAGCCAGGCCGCAGACGAGGACTACTACAAACTGCAGCCAGAGGCTCGGGCGAAATCAAACCCTCCACCAGTCGACAGACGGATCTACGCAGGATGGAACGCGCAGGCCATCTCTGCACTGATTGAGGCTGGCGCACTCCTCCGGGAGCCAACCTGGATCCAGGCGGGCCTTGACGCTTGGAAGTACGCGCTCAGTCGCCTTTGGGACCCTGAACGCAAGCTCATCAGGCACATGGAGGCGCACGACGAATACCTGTTCGAGGATCAGGCCGAGTTCCTGGACGCAGCCCTTGCGGTCCTGGAGGTGTCGGGGTCCGAGGAGATTCCGAAGACGATAGAGGATCTCATTGCCGGCGCCGACAGGTTCTTCGCAGACCCCGACGGGGGGTACGGCGACATTGTCAGCGAGCAGGACTCGATAGGAGAGCTCGGCTCGGCGCGCAAGTCGCTCGTCTCGAACTCCAAATGGGCGAGAGGATTGGCGCTGTACGGGGCCGCGTCGCACAACGATAGACTGATCGAGAAGGCGGACGCGACCCTGAGCGCCTTCACGGTCGATGAGGCAGAGGCACACGGCCTGTTCGCGGCCGGCTTCATAACAGTGGCGCGCCTGCTGGCACGAGGACCGACCCTGGTGGAAATCCATGGCGATGGGCGAGCCCCCTGGGAGGACACATTCTGGGTCACTTCCAAGAAAGCCTTGGAGCCAGGCACGATCACGCTGATGAGCATGTCCGAGAGGTCCAACACGCCCTATGCCTTGGTGTGCACTCAGTCGGGCTGCTACTCGCGGATACTCGACCCTGACAAGCTGACCGAGGCCCTCAAACGCCAGGAATCGAGCCAAGCCTAAATATATCCGAATGCCATAATATAGCTCCAGGCTTGACCATGGCAGCGAAACCCAAGCACATTTCTCGCAAGATGCTCTCCAGCGACGAGCGCGTGGTGATTGAGACGAGGCCCAGCGCGTGGCTCTACATGAAGGCAGCCTTCTTCTCGGCCATATTGGCCCTGGCGGCGCTCATCCTCTTCGCATGGCCCTGGATAGACGGGGCTCCCGAGATCCCGTACCTGAGCGACTGGTACGCGGACGTCGATTACGGGGACTACGTCCAGATGGCCTTCGCGGCGCTGTTCCTGATCGCGGGGGTCTTCTTCTTCTACAAGTGGATGAAGTGGAGCAGCACCGTCTACGCTGCCACCGACGAGCGAATCATCACGCAACGCGGGATACTGAACAAGCGGGTCGAGGACATACCGCTCAGCATGATCACGAATGTCGACCTGGCCCAGTCCATCGGGAAGAGGGCGCTCGGGTACGGCACGATTCACTTCTCGACCAAGGGTCTGACCGCGGGCAGGCCTCCGGACATCGTCTGGGACGGCGTCCCCGACCCCTACGCGGTGCGGAGGAAGCTGCAAGAGGTCATGGACATCAGGCAGAAGCCGAGCGAGTGAGAGCCCGGCCCCCACCTGATTTGTTCGGGGGAACTAGGATTTGCCGTCGTGCGATGGCAAAGGCAATTAGTCAGCTCCGCGCTTTGCTTTCGCGGGGAAAGGGAGGTATGGCTGGATGACGGCTGAGGATGTTGCGAGAGACGGACCGGGAAAGGCTTTCATGCTGTGCAACGAGGCGATTGTCAGAGGGGCGCTCGAATCCGATGTCAAGGTGGTGTCGGAGTACCCAGGATCCCCGACGACCGAGATACTCGACACCTTCTCCGAGCTCTCGACCATGTTCGACTACAAGATGGAGATAGCCTCCAACGAGAAGGTCGCGCTGGAGACATGCGCCGGTGCATCGATGGTCGGCCTGAGGACCATGACGGCGATGAAGAGCGTGGGCATGAACGTGGCCTCGGATTCGTTCTTCTCTCTATCATATACCGGCATCAAGGGAGGCATGGTGATCGTCATGGCCGACGACCCTCAGGCACACTCGTCCCAAACTGAGCAGGACGGACGCCCGTTCGGCCCTAACGCCTACGTTCCCATGCTTGAACCGTCCGACCCGACAGAGGCGAAGAGGATGGTCAAGGAGGCCTACCTGCTCTCCGAGAAGTATGGAGTGCCTGTACTGATCCGCACCACCACCCGGGTGAACCACCAGAGCGGCGTCGTGCAACTGGACAAGCTCGACCGGAAGCCGTTCGCCAAACTGCCGTGGCCGCATCCTCCGGGAAGGTTCTGCACCGTGGCGGAGGCCGCCAGGAACTTCAAGAAGGCACTCCTGGAGCGGCAGAGGAAGATACAGGAGGAGTTCGAGTACTCGGACATGAACTTGGTCAAGGACACTGGCTCCGAGATCGGCATAGTCACGAGCGGCGCTGGGTACAACTATACGGTCGAGGCGACGAGGATCCTCGGCATCGACCCGTCCATCCTCAAGCTCGGGACGACCTATCCCCTCCCAAGGAAGCTCATCGGGGACTTCATCAAGAAGAAGAGGGCCGTGATAGTCGTCGAGGAGCTTCAGCCGTACCTAGAGCTCCATGTCACGGCCATTGCGAAGGACGCGAACCCCGAGCTGAAGATCTTCGGCAAATGGACGGGCAACCTGAGCGAGGCGCTCGAGTTGAGCCCTGACATCGTGGCGACGGCGTTGGCCGGCGTCCTCGGACTGGGCAAGCCGGTCGACTACGAATCTATAATCGCGAAGGCAAACACGCTGAAGACGGGCCTGCCCGACAGATGGCCGACGTTCTGCCCCGGGTGCCCGCACAGGGCGACCCTGTACGCCCTCCGGCAGGCCACGAAGGGGATGAAGCACATCCTGGCGACGGATATCGGCTGCTATTCAATGAGCTTCTTGGACCCGATCAATTACGGAGACACGCTGCTAAGCATGGGCGCCTCCCTCGGAGTCGCAGCTGGCCTACAATACGCCGCCCAGGAGAAGATCGTCGCGATGATCGGGGATTCCACGTTCTGGCATGCGGGATTGCCAGGCATGGTGAACGCCATACACCACAACGACGACATCACGCTAGTTATCCTGGACAACGAGGTCACCGCCATGACCGGACAGCAGCCCGATCCGGGCAGAGACTACAACGCCGGGGGGCAGCCTGCGAAACCCCTTGTGCTCGAGGACGTCATCAAGGCGATGGGCGTGTCGGACATAACGATCGTCGATCCGTATCAAGTGAAGGCGGCGGTCGAGCCCATGAAGGCTGCGCTCTCTAGGAAGGGGCCTAACGTCATAATATCGAGAAGGGCTTGCGCGCTCTACGCGGACAGGAACAAGCGGAGGCGGGGCGAGGCCATACAGTCGAACAAGGTCGACAAGGAGGTCTGCAAGAAGCCCTACACCTGCATCAGGAACTTCCATTGCCCAGCGATCTCGATCGACGACAATGACCGGAAAGCGGTCATAACGAAGGAGCTGTGCGACAGGTGCGACGTGTGCGCGAAGCTCTGTCCGTTCGGCTCCATCAAACTGAGGGAGGGCGAGTGAACATGGCAGACAAGGAGTTCAGCGTGTACATGTGCGGCGTCGGTGGGCAGGGCTTGGTCCTTCTGTCGAACGTCATCGGCTCGGCGTGCGCCCTTTCGGGCATGAGGGCCATCACGGGGGAGCAGCACGGGCTCTCGCAGAGAAGCGGCTCCATAAACATCCACATGAGGATAGGCAAGGATGTGAGGTCCCCGCTCATACCGATAGGAGGCGCGGACGCCATCCTGGCACTCGAGGCTCTCGAAGCTCTGAGGTACGTCGAGTACCTCAGGCCAGGCGGCGTGGTGGTAATGAACTCGAGGGTCCAGCACCCGATCATCGAGACCGGGGAGCATGTGAAGGACAAGAGCGCGAGATACATGGACGCGGAGGTCGTCAAGACACGGCTCCTGCAGGTCACGGACAAGATAGCGACCATAGACGCGCTCGGGATCGCCAGGAAGGCGGGCAACGCGCTGACGGAGAACGTGGTCATGCTCGGCGCGATGAGCACGCTCGATGCCTTCCCCGTGCCTGATGACGCCGTCGAGCAGGCAATCAAGGACGGTGTCCCCAAGAAGGCCGTCGAGGTCAATCTCAAGGCATTCAAGATGGGGAGGCAGGAAGCCCACGGCTCTCTCTGCAACATAGTTAAGTGCAGAAAGGGATTTCCAGAGCCGATGACATGAAGAAGGCCAGGTTCGTAAGAGTCGACGTGTTCGCTGACAGGCCGTTCGGAGGGAATCCGCTGGCGGTCTTCCCTGAGGCAGACGACCTGACATCGAAGGAGATGCAGGCGCTCGCGATGGAGATGAACCTCTCCGAGACGACCTTCGTCGTACCGCCGACGCCGGGATCGGGAGCGGATTTCAGGGTCAGGATTTTCGTCCCTGACATGGAGATACAGTACGCCGGGCATCCGACGATCGGCACATTCTACGTGCTCGCGAAGGAGGGCCGGATCAAGCTCAAGGACCCTGTGACGAAGGTGAAGATGGAGGTACTCGCGGGTGTCATGCCTGTCGAGATCCACTCGACAGGCGGGAAGATCACCAAGGTCGTGACCGTCCAGAACAAGCCCGAGTTCGGCCAGGTGTTCGACGACCCGTCGATGTTCGTGAAGGCGTTGTCCCTCGAGGCCAAGGATCTCGATCCTTCGCGCATGCCTGTGCAGCTGGTTTCAACCGGACTGCCCTGGGCGATAGTCCCGGTCAGGACGAGGAAGGCGGTGGAGAAGGCGGCTGGGAACGCGACCGCGTTCGTCGAGGTGTTCAAGCACATCCCGAAGGAATCTGGCATCTATGTCACCTGCCTCGAGCCGCTCGAGAGAACATCCACAACCCATTCGAGGGGATTCTCCCTGGTGGCGGGGAACGTGGCGGAGGATCCTGCGACAGGGAGCGCCAGCGGCTGCATGGGGGCGTACCTCGTCAACAGGAAACTGGTGAAGACGGACAGGGTCGTCAGGATGACGAATGAGCAGGGCTATGAGATGGGCAGGGCGAGCAAGATAGAGATCGAGGTCCGCACTGACGGGAAGAAAACCATCGAGGAAGTGAGAGTCGGGGGAACGACCGTCCACATGATGGACGGAGTGGCCTATGTGTGAGTGGACGACTCAGTCCACCATTGGCAGCTCGACCTTGAAGACGGCCCCTTGAGTGTGATCGCCCTTAACTCTGTCCTCCACCCAAACCCTGCCGCCATATCTCGTCGCGAGGGTCTTGACTATGTGGAGCCCCATTCCCGACCCCTTCTTGGTGGGAGCCTTCGTGAACCTGTCGAATATCATCTGCTTGGCGTCATCCGGGACTCCGCAGCCGCGGTCCGATATGGAGACCAACCACGACCTTCGGTCGCCCACCACAACCTTCTCGACTATGACGTCGATCTCAACCTTCTCGTGTGAATCGTACTTCACAGCGTTTGTGAGTATGTTTATGAACATCTCGCGGACAAGCTCGTCGGCCTCTACTATCACCGGGGCCCGGTCCAGATGGAGGTTGCAGATGATCTTGCGGCCCGGGTAGTACTGCGAGAGGTTCTTCTCACATTCGGAGAGCACCTGGCCGAGATCTGTCCTGGACAAGTCGACATCACCGAATGTGACCCTGGACATCGTCCTGACGTTGCTGGCAAGCCAGCTGGTGTTCATAACCTGCTCGGCGATCTTGTTGAGCAATCCCTGGGTGTCGGGCCGGTCGAGCTTCTGCTTGAGAAGCTCGAGATAGCCAAGAATGGCTTGGTTGAAATTCTTGATGTCGTGAGAGAGGACATCGGTGTAGAGCTCTGCATCCCTGCGGCTGTCGATGTGCTCCTGAAGCATCTTGGCGTTCTCGATGGCGATGCCCGCCAAACCCGCAAATATCTCGATGATCTCGATTGTGTCCGGGTCGGGTATCCTGTCGTCCCTCGGCTTGAGAAGCTCGAGGTAGGCGATAGGGAGCCCGTCCTTGTCGACTATGACGGTGTCCATCCAGTCTAGCTCGTGCCACCGGCCTTTGCCGGGTCTTGGCAGGCGTATCAAATCGGGATCGGGATAGTATGGGATTTCTTCAGGCGATATAGTCTGCTGACCTTCCGCTGGCATGTAATATGTCAAGCGGCCGACCTTGTGCCGCCATTTCACGGTCGATTCTGGATGTCTCGTGGGCGTCAGTTCCATGATGGAGTCCACCGAGGCATAGGGGTACGGGTAGCGCTTGATCGCCTCGGCTGCCTTGGGCGTGTATCCGTAGACCGCCTCGACCTTGTAGACGCCGAGCTCAGGGTGTTTCACGCCGATGACCATCCGCTTGATGCCCACGAGCCTCGCGAGGGTCTTCAGAAGGTTCTCGAGCATCTGGTCCAGATTCCGGACGTACATCGTTCCCGATATGAGGTCTAGGATCCTCGAGAGCTGCTCGGTTCTCTGGCTGCTGATCCTCAACGCCTGCTCCCTCTCCTGAGAGAGCCTTGCGTTCTCGAGGGCGACCTCGGCCAAGGAAGTGAATATCTCTATGGTCTCGATGGCTTCTTTGTCCGGAAGCCGTCCGCTCCTGGGATCTGAGGGATAGATGACCCCCACTATCCTCCCGGAGGAATCGTGCAGGACGAAGG
>JALOTQ010000005.1 GCA_025457815.1 Thermoplasmata archaeon | reverse complement strand
GGCCCTGCCAGGGTCTATGCCAGGTCCGAGATCAAGCCGGGCGAGCAGCAGGTGGTCGTCTTCTCGACCGAGCTGCAGCCGTCGGCGAACCTCCTGAGGGACGTCGGCACCGCGATAATGGATTTCGCGCAGATGCAGAAGTGCAAGGTGATCATCGCCGCCGGCGGCCTCATAATCGAGCGCGAGGAAAGCGTCGAAGGCGAGGACATTGGAGAGGTCGCCGTCTACGGCATCGGCAGCACAGAAGGGGCTCAGGAGCTGCTTCTGAAGGCGGATACCGAACCGTTCGTTGAAGGCGTCATCTCTGGCACCGCAGGCGTGCTCCTGAACGAGGGCAAGAGGCGCGGTTTCGACGTCATAACGCTCCTCGCGGAGGCCCGTCCGGACGCCGCGGACGCCCGCGCGGCCGCGCTGATTCTCTCAGCAATCGACCAGATGGTCCTCCACCTGAACCTGAACGTGGAGCCGCTCTGCAAGGAGGCCGAGAGGCTCGAGGCCCAGCTCAAGGTGATCCACCGGGACGCCCAGAAGAAGAGCAAGGCCGGCGATGGAAGCGTGGCGGGCTATTACTAAGCCGCTTCGAACTATCGCCCGAATTGTCGAATTTTGGCCGTTTCCTGCAGTCAGACTTGAAGTTTGTTCCAAAAGGATATCTATGATTTCAACTATGCACGAGCGAAGGCACTAGTTATCGCAATAACTTCGAGGTATTGGCATGGCAGCGAAAAAGGCTTCAATAAAGACTGCCGAGGTCCCCGGGCCGAAGTCCGTGGAGCTCGGAAAGCTGAAGGAGAAGTACATATCGAAAGCGATCGGAATCGGCCAGCCGGCCTACATCGAGAAGGCCGAGGGTTCCCTGATCACGGACATAGACGGGAACGTCTTCATCGACATGGGCAGCGGGATCGGCGTCATGAACGTCGGCCACTCGAACAAGGAGGTCGTCAACGCCATAAAGAAGCAGGCGGAGAAGTTCGTCCACACTTGCTTCATGGTCGTCCCGTACGAGGGATATGTCCGGCTCGCGGAGAAGCTCGCGAACGTGGCCCCCCACAAGGGTCTGTCCAAGTCCGGGCTGTTCAACTCAGGCGCCGAGGCGGTCGAGAACTCGGTCAAGATATCGAGGCACTACACGAAAAAGCCCGCAGCGTTCTCATTCACCCACGCCTTCCACGGCAGGACATTCCTCGCGATGGCTCTTACGTCGAAGGAGATGCCGTACAAGGCGGGCTTCGGGCCACTGCCGGAATCCTACAAGGTCGAGTTCGCCTACTGTTACAGGTGTCCGTTCAAGATGGAGTACCCGAGCTGCGGTGTCGCGTGCGCGGACAAGATCGACGAGATATGGTCCTCAAAGGAGTTCGAGGGGAAGGTCGCATGCCTGGTCGGGGAGCCGATCCCCGGTGAGGGCGGTTTCATCGTGCCCCCGAAGGAGTTCTATGCCAAGATCACGAAGTACTGCAAGAAGCACGGCATAATCTACGTCGATGACGAGATACAGACCGGCGCAGGCAGGACGGGCAAGATGTGGTGCGTCGAGCACTGGCCGGGCGTGGAGCCGGACCTCCTCGTGAGCGGAAAGGGTATAGGCGGCGGCTTCCCGGTCTCAGCCGTCACGGGCAGGCCAGAGATCATGGACGCCCCACAGATCGGCGGCCTGGGCGGCACATTCGGCGGGAACCCCGTCGCATGCGCGGCGGCGCTCGCTCAGTTCCCCATCATCGAGAATAGCATGAAGAACGTCCCGATGGTCAACGCGTACATGACCAAGCGCCTCAAGGAGATGCAGTCCCGATTCAGGGTCATCGGGGACATCAGGGGAATGGGCGCGATGATGGCGGTGGAGCTCGTGTCCGACCCGAAGAGCAAGACGCCCGCGTCCAAGGAGACGAAGGCCATCAAGGCGGCCGCGTTCAAGAAGGGTATGATACTGCTGACTTGCGGGACCTTCGACAATGTAATCAGGCTGCACCCGTCGATGATAATGCCCGCCGACGTGCTCGAGCAGGCAATGGACATCCTCGAGGCCAGCTTCGAGGAAGGGACCAAGGTACAGTGAAGACGCGGGCCCCAGAGGCCCCTAAACCACTTACGTCCTGATTTTTCATCCTCGGTCTCCGAGCTGGGGCTCGAGTCGTAGGAACATTCAAATATACTTTCATTATTTCAAGTGTGCTTTAACAGGAGGCACACGCATGGCATCACAAGGGATGAGCAAATCCACAAGGATAGTCTGGACAGTCCTGGTCGTACTTCTTACGGGGGTATTCGCCTTCGCGGGAGGATATCTCGTCGGAGTCACGATGTCGGAACCGGAGGAGGGGTTCACCGTGGTCGACGACTACGGCCGAACAGTCACCCTGGCCGGTGTCCCCGAACGAATAGTCTCGATCGCGCCATCGCCGACGGAGATACTCTTCGCAATCGGCGCCGGCCCACAGGTCGTGGGCGTTGACGACTACAGCGACTACCCGGCCGAGGCGGCCCTGCTCCCCAAGGTCGGCAGCTACTATCTCAACATCGAGGCGGTCGTCGCATTGCAGCCCGACCTCATAGTCGGTGGGGACCTCGTGCCACTCGCTGAGCTGGAGCAGCTCTCCGCCCAGGGCATTCCTTACGTTCTGCTTGCCGACCGCACGCTTGAGGACGTGCTTAAGACGATCCGGCTCGCGGGTGTCATAACCGGCCACGTGAACGAGGCAGACCAGGTCGCGGAGGAGCTGTCCCAGAGGATCGACGCGGTGACGAACAAGACCTTGGCTGACGGAGTCGACAAGCCGAAGGTGTACATCGAATACGACGATTTCATGGGGTTCTGGACCTACGGTCCAGGGTCCTTCGGCGACGATCTGATGATCGCAGCGGGCGGGGAGAACATCGCGCACAACACGAGTTCCGAGTACCCCATGGTCGAGAGCGAGTTCGTAATCGCGCAGAACCCGGACATCATAGTCTACACGACGGGCCCGTGGTCCACCCTCAGCGAGGACACGTATCTCAACCGGTCCGGGTGGGACACCATAGCCGCCGTGCAGAATGGTGACATCTACGGCATGGATGCGAACCTGCTCAGCCGGTACGGCCCGAGGATCGTGGACTGCCTGGAGGAGCTCGCGGCGATAATTCACCCGGAGCTGTTCCCGTAGAGACGTCACAGGTGAGAGCACTGCCCAGGAAGGAGAGCGTCAGCGAGGGAGTGGACTTCGTCAGCGTGATGAGACGGAGGTTCATATGGCTAGTCCTGCTCGTCGCAGGACTACTTCTCTCCTCATTCGTGGCCATACTCGTTGGCAGCATCGGCCCGATCGGTCCCGGAGAGCCGGAGTACATGCCGTTCGACGAGGCCTTCGGGATAATCTTCGGGAGCGACGCGAACTACTCCGAGAGCCACATCAACATCATCTGGCAGGTGCGCGTGCCGCGCGTGTTGCTCGCAGCCGCGGTCGGTGCGGCCCTTGCCTGCGCCGGGACGGCGATGCAGGCCGTCTTCAGGAACCCGATGGCCGACCCCTACATTGTGGGCGTGTCATCGGGTGCGTCGGTCGGCGCGGTCCTTGCGGGGATCGTCGGCATCAGCACCACAGCGCTCTTCGGGGCACTCATGACACCGGCATTGGCCTTCACGACGGCTCTTGTGACGGTTTTCGCGGTCTACTCGCTCGGTACTGTCGGAGGCAAGGTCTACGTCAACACGCTTCTTCTGTCAGGTGTGGCGGTCGCCGCGTTCTTGGGGTCCATGGTCTCCCTGATGATCTACTTTGCCGGCCAGCAGTTCCACAGGATAATCTTCTGGCTCCTCGGGAGCTTCTCGGGTGCTTCATGGACAGGGTTCTACGTGGTCGCACTGGCGGCAGCCGTGGGGATACTGATCGTCTTCATCTTCAGCCGGGACCTCAACGCACTTCTCCTTGGCGAAGAGACCGCTCACAACCTCGGGGTAGACCCCGAGAGCCTCAAGACCATCATGCTGGTCGTCGCGGCTGTCATCACCGCCGCCGCGGTCGCCTTCACGGGCGTCATCGGATTCGTGGGCCTCATCGTCCCGCACATGGTGAGGCTCGTTGTCGGAGCCGACCACAGGATCCTGGTTCCAGCGGCGACCCTCACAGGGGCCATATTCCTGATAATCGCCGACACGGCCGCGAGGGCCGTGATCGCCCCGACGGAACTTCCAGTGGGCATCATAACCGCGCTCTGCGGAGGGCCGTTCTTCCTGTATCTCCTCAGACGAAACAGGCTTTCGGGGGAGGCAACATGAAGCTCGCGGTCCGCAACCTTTCCTACTCTTTCGGGGAGAAGAGGGTCCTAAGGAACGTCGAGCTGGAGGTCGACTCTGGGGAATTCCTGGGTCTGATGGGGCCGAACGGGTCCGGCAAGACCACTCTGTTGAGATGCGTCATGAACTACTTGCGCTCCGATCCTGGCTCGATACTGATAGACGGCCGACCCATCCAGGAGATGCCTCCGGAGGATCTGGCAAAGACCTTTGCCGTTGTACCTCAGAGTTCCTCGACGGACTTCACGTTCTCCGCGTACGACATCGTGATGATGGGGAGGATCCCCCACAGGAGCAACAGGCTCGCGGGAGCCTCCAAGAAGGATGCGGACGCGGTCCAGAGCGCCATGGAGAGGACGGACACCTGGAAGTTCGCGGGGAGGCCGTTCTTCGCGCTCAGCGGGGGAGAGAGGCAGAGGGTCGTCATAGCGCGTGCGATAGCACAGAGCCCCAAGGCCCTCCTGCTGGACGAGCCCACGGTCTACCTCGACATCAACGGACAGCTCGAGGTCATGGACCTCATCAGGAGCCTGAACAAGAAGGAGGGCATCACGGTCATCTCCGTGCTTCACGACGTCAACATGGCCGCCCGATACTGTGACAGGATCGCCCTCCTCAGCAACGGATGGCTGGAAGCCATCGGCCCCCCAGCCGAGGTGCTGAGGCCGGAGACGATTCAGAGCGTGTACGGCGTCGACGTGGTTGTCAGAAAGGACCCGTTCACGAACGCCGTCTATGTGATGCCCCACTCGACGCTGTCGACAGCCCCGAGGCATGGAGGGAGGGTGCACATCCTCTGCGGGGGCGGTGTCGGGGGGCCTTTGATGAAGGCGCTTCTGGATGCGGGCTTCGGGGTTTCCACCGGGGTGCTCAACGTGCTCGACTCCGATTTCGAGAACGCCAAGGACCTCCACGTCCCGACGGTCGCCGAGATGCCTTTTGCGGCAATCAGCGATTCAGCGCACCTGGAGAATCTCAGGCTCATCAAGGAGGCGGACTTCGTCGTCGTGTCCCCGTTCCCCGTCGGGCCAGGCAATTTGAAGAACATGGAGGCCGCGAAGGCAGCTCTCGAAATGGGGAAGAGGCTCCTGGTCCTGCGCCCCGAGACGGGACGAACCGTAGACTTCGTCGGTGGCAAGGCGGACGGCATCGTGAAGGACTTGATTAGCTCGGGAGCGATTCCGCTCTGCAGCTCGGACGAGATGGTCAGGGAGATCACGAGAGAGGGGGTGAGGAAGTGACAGGACGGAACCTGAGGGACCTCAAGAGGAACACTGAGATGCTGATCCTGGTCGAGATCCTCGAATCTCCCCACGCGAAGCTGAAGGATGTGGCGGCGAAGCTCGACATCACCGTCCAGGCCGTCAGCCAGTACATCGCGGAGATGAGGAAGGAAGGCCTGGTGAAGGAGGCCGTCGGGAAGCTGAAGCCCAGCCGTCGCGGCATGCAGATGCTGCAGGAGCATTTCACAGGCATCAAGCACGAGGTCGACGGGATACTGCGCAAGATAAGGGTGGTCGACACCTGCGTCGCCATCGCTGGCGCAGACGTCAAGAGAGGTAAGTCCGTCGGCCTGACCATGGAAGACGGCATGTTGATGGCGATACCTGGCAGGCGGTCGTCCTCCAAAGGCATCGCCCTCGAGGACGCCCGGGAGGGAGACGACGTCCGTATAGGCGCGCTCGAAGGCATCGTGGACCTCGAGCTGGGCCAGCTCTTGGTGATCGAGACGCCGTCCGAGACGGAGGGCGGCTCCAAAGGAGTGGATGTGGACCGCGTCAGGGAGCAGATAGAGAAGCTATCCCCGGGCCTCCTTGCTGCTGGCGATGCGGTCGGGGCGTCACTTTTGTCGAAGGCAACCGAGGAGATGTACACCGTCCACGCACCCGTCGAGTCCGCCATGAGCGCGATGAGCCGAGGGGTGGACGTGGTCTTCTGCGGGACCAGGGAATCCGTGGACCAGCTGCTCAGCGCCGTCGCAGATCTGAAGAAGGGCACTGGCTACGCGATATCTTGGAAGTCGTTCAGGGCGTGACCCATCGGAAAATCGGTGAATACTCTAAATCCGATGTGATTGATTCTCCGCTTGGTGAGGATTTGGATGTAGCCGAAGCGGTCCGCACGAGGAGAGCGAGAAGAGCGATATCGGAACGCCCTGTAGAGGACGACAAGATCGAGGCTCTCATAGAGGCCGCGAGGCTCTCGGCCAGCTGCTTCAACAACCAGCCTTGGCGGATAGTCCTGTGCAAGGGTCAGGAGGCCTTGGCGAAGGCCAAGGAGACTCTGTCCAAGGGCAATGTGTGGGCGACCAAGGCTCCCCTGATCCTGATAGTGTCCGCGAAACCTCCGGACGACTGCCAGTTGAGCGACAAGAGGGACTACTTCCTATTCTCGACAGGCCTCGCCATTGGCCAGCTGGAGCTCAGGGCGACGGAGCTGGGGCTTCTGGCCCATCCGATCGCGGGCTACGATCCCCTGAAGGCGAAGGCTATCTTCGGCATCCCGGAGGAGAATGTCGTCATAACCTGCGTCATTGTGGGCTACCCGGGGACAGACGATTCCCTTCTCTCCGACAAGCAGAAGGAGGCCGAGAAGGTCAGGCCAGAGCGGAAACCGGTCGGTGACAACTTCTTCCTGGACCGGTGGGGCAATCCGTACCACTGAGGCCGACCGGAGGGCAGCCTTGCACATGTCTGTACGTCCCTGAAAGCCTATATCTCAGGTACGGGCTTCCGGGGGCAGGCAGCTGGAGGCCAGGCTATGTTCAAGTTCTATCATCCGGAGGAGGGCGAGCTCAAGGAGCTGGGTCCGTCAAGGATTCGGGACGCTCTTTGGATCGACGCCATCGCCCCTTCGCCGGACGAGGTGGAGCTGCTCCACAGGGAGTTCGGGCTGGACCTTCAGGATGTCGCCGACTGTCTCGACCCCAACGAGCGAGCCAGGGTGGAGAGCGAAGAGGCCTATGACCTCCTGGTGCTCAGGAACCTGCTCTCAGAGGAGAGGAACGGCGACAGGATCGAGACGATGCCCACCGGGCTCTTCCTGACGAAGGACAGAATCATCACTGTCAGGATCGGGTCCACCTTCACGCATCAGGACCTCACGTCCGAGACGAAGCGGAGGCTGAGGGTAGACACGAAGGACGACCTCTTCATCGCGCTAATCCGGAAGGTCAACCGGGATATCGAGCGCAAGGTAAGGCCGATGGAGAGGACCATCTCGGGCATCCAGGAGAAGATCCTCAGCCCGAAGCGGCAGAACGTGGCATCATCGGCCTTCGCGCTGAGCAACGGCCTGATTCTCCTCAACACGGCGCTGCTGTCCAACCTCAACGCCATCTCGATGCTCCCGAGGGCCAAGCACCTGAACCTCACGAAGGAAAGGCTGGACACGCTGGAGGACCTGGAGAACGACGTCGCGCAGCTCTACGAGATGACCACCATCTACCGGGAGATAATGTCGAACATACTGAACGCCTACGAGTCCGCCATCGCCAACTCACTCTCTACCGTCATGAAGACGCTCACAACCATCAGCCTCATACTGATACTGCCGATGATGATCGCGAGCTGGTTCAGCATGAACGTAGGGCTGCCGTTCGAGGACGCGGAGCACGCATTCTGGATAGTGATCATCATCTCCGCAACGGCCGTCGCGGCTCTCTGGGCGTTCTTCAGATGGAAGCAGATACTGTAGGGTGCTTTCCTTGGCCGCCGTCAGGAAGTGGAAGAGCGAGTCGATCGGCGTCGTCATCTCCGTGGATTACGACAGGTGCGAGGGCATAGGCAAGTGCGTGGATGTCTGCCCCGCGGGCGTCTACGAGCTAGTCAAGGGTAAGACGACCGCCCCCAACATCGATGGATGTGTGCAGTGCTGCGCATGCGTCGACGCCTGTCCGAAGAGGGCCATCAAGCACAGCTCATGCCGCTGAAGACGCCTGATTCACCTTCAAGGGCAGACTAATTCTTATCAACCCGCTTGCCATACACCCACACATGACCTTCGACGTCAAGCTTATCAGGAGGATCCGCAAGGAGTTCCCGGCCGCTGAAGTTGACCCCTCGGGCCGCAAGAGGGCGTTCCTCGACAACGGGGCAGGCACCTTGGTCACGAGGCGCAGCTCGGAGGCGGAGGCGCGCGCGCGTGTCGATTGGAGCGCGAACGTGGGCAACTACTTCCCCGAATCGAAGGGAGCATCAGACGTCATTCTCGAGGGCAGGAAGGCCGTGGCCGACCTTCTCAGGGCGGACGGGCCCGAGACCATCGTTTCCGGCGAGAGCTGCACGAGCCTGCTCTTCTCCCTGAGTTACGCGCTCAGCAGGGACTTCAAGGGCGATGAGAACATCGTCCTGACTGGCTACGAGCACTTCGCCAACATCAACCCGTGGGCGGAGCTCGGGGGCATGGACCTCATCAAAGAGGTGAGGTTCGCCAACTTCCACCTGGAGAGCGGCCTCCTCGACATGGAGCACATGAAGAGCCTGATAGACAAGAACACGAAAGTGGTGGCCGTGACCGCCGCCTCCAACGTGCTCGGCACCCGCTCGGATCTCGTCGAGATCGGCAAGATGGCGAAGGAGGCCGGGGCTCTGTTCGTCGTGGATGGCGTGCATCATGTCGCTCATGGGCCGACAGATGTGAAGAAGCTCGGCTGCGACGCCTACGTATTCTCAGGTTACAAGCTCTTCTCGAGGCACGGCAGCTACATGTACATGAAGCCGGAGCACATCGAGAATCTCAATCCGTACAAGGTCGACCCGTCACCGAAGCACGGCCCGGAGAAGTGGGAGCTCGGGACCAGGGATCAGGCGATGTTCGCCGCCATCAAGGGCGCCATCGACTACCTGGTCTGGCTAGGCGACCCATCATCCAAGGACGTGGCCAAGCCAGGGCCCCAGAGGAGTGGGAAGCTCAAGCAGACGATGGAGAAGATCGAGGCCTATGAGAAGGACCTCTCCAGGATAGTGCTCGACGGATATGGCAAGATACTCGGCCTCAGATATGTCCCGGGGCTGACGCTCTATGGCCCGCGAGACGTCAACGTGAAGATGGGCAGGGACCCGACCTTCGCATTCAAGCTCGAAGGGCTGGACGACCACGAAGTGTCCAAGGCCCTCTGGGATGACTACGCTCTGGCTGTCGGCGCCGAGGACTACTACTCGAGAGTTCCGGCACAGTACAAGACGAAGACGATGCTGAGGGCGACCTTCGTGCACTACAACACGAGGGAGGAAGTGCTCGCCTTCCTGAAGGCGCTCAACGAGATCGCCACCAAGAAGAAGAAATGACGAAAAAGCAGAATGGAAAAGGGTTTGGTCGGGCCGACTACTTCTTGTCGTAGTACTTGGCCCACTCGCCTGGCTGGGACCCCTTGGTCCTCTCGTAGTTCTGCTGCATCTTCTGACCAGGCTTCTTGTCCATGGTCACGAGCGCCAGGATCGCGATGATGATTATCACCGCGGCCGCGGCGCCGATGAGCAGCATCCCTACAGGCATCGCGGACGCGCCATCGGTGCTGACGTCGACCAAGGCCTCAGAGCTGAAGGTCGGGTCGTGGTCGATTAGCTGTCCGCCCGGGAAGGTCATCGCGCCGAGCACGGCGAACCCGCCGAACCGGGCGCCGTTCATCGCGAATGCGTACACCGGTATGCCGGCCATCACCTGAGAGTGTACCTGACCCTGCTCCCCGTCGACCGTCACGTTCGACACCCATTCAAGGGCGCCGATCCTGGTCTTCTCGCCGCCGAACTTCATCAGCGGAGAGGCCAAGGGCCTCGGGGTCGGGTAGAACCCGGTGGTCTCGGTCAGATTGACATCCCCTGAGACGTCCCGGCAGTAGGCGTAACCGTACTCGTTCATCGTCCTGACCATGTTCATGGTCATCCATGTCGCGGCTCCAGCCGGTATGTAGTTGCCAGCGAGAGCGGAGAACTCCATCAGGAGCGTCGCGTTCACGGTGTTCTCGACGTCGTAGTCCCAGCCTTCGATCCTCTGGTCCCACTTCGCGTTGTAGGAGATCACCTTGCCGCTCACCTGTATGTCGTCCATCTTCTCGGCGTCGTAGAACCACCACATGTTGCCGAGGGACTTCTGGACCGTGATCCTCCACTGCGGGAGGCTGGCATTGTCCATCTGGATCATGTTGGCGGACAGGTGGAACGACAGCGTCAGGTTGTTCAGGACGTTGTCACCGGTCTCGCCCGTGTAGCTGTCCATCGGCATATACGGCAGGTCCGAGGCCGTCAGGTCGAAGCTCCAGAGCTTCTCGTCATCTGTCTCCTCGTAGTTCACCTGCGACTGCGTCCAAGCGGTCTTGAGGTCCACCTTCTTGTAGATCGGCTCAGACGACACGTAGTCTCCCGTGAAGTTGAACTCCGTGTCATAGACCCTCTTGTAGGGCAGTACGCCGTTGCCGTTTATGTCGCTGAACTCAAGGACGTCCTCGAGCTTCACCGCGTAAACGGTGTAGATCTTGACGGTTCGGTTGTCGAGAACCTTGTTACCCTCATCGTCGTAGACCTGAGCTACTCCGAGGTACCTCGCCTTAACCGCCACGAAGTAGATGTTGTTCGCGCTCTCCTCAGTTCCCCAGACCACGCCGAACGATGCGTCGGTTCCGAACTTCACATAGAAGTAGTCCCCGCCGCCGAAATCGGTCGTGGTCCCAGACTCTGTCGTCAGCTGGTCGTTTATGGTGACAGGCAGGGCTGATACGGATGAAGGGATCGCGAAGATCCCCAGAAGCATCAGCAGCACCGCCGCCAAGGAGCCGACCGCCTTCGAGCCAGTTCTCATGTTCATGTCTTTCTGCCTCCTTTCTTGGGCTTTCTGATTCGACTAGTCGATTCCAGGCTATTTGAACGCTGACAGGGGATTTGCGGTCGTTTTGCACCCCTTATCTTCGAAATCCGTTCCGAAAGGGGTATTAGGGAAGGGGTTCGTTCAAGGGTGCAATGCCGCGTCTGGTGCTGTCTCAGAACGAGCGCTTGTTGCTCCACCTCTGGGACTTGGACAGGTACCGGGATGACCCCGAAGTGCCTCTCGGGGCGAGCCAGGAAGGCATCGCCAACAGGCTGCAGATTCAGGTCCACGCTGCCTCGCGGGCCCTGTCGGGCCTACAGGAGGAAGGCTTGGTGTTCGACCGGCTCGCGCACGTGCGCGGCGCCCCGAAGAGACGGAGGGCCTACTTCCTGACCGAGAAGGGCCGCCTGGCGGCCCTGGGCATGCGGAACGACGTGCTCAAGCGCAAGGTCGTGCTCGAGCATGACGGGGCCACTCAGGAGCTGACAATCGAGGATTCGATCAGGAGGATTGGCGCCTCCTCCGGGGCACCCCCGGGACTGGTCGAGATCGTCGACGTTGCCCGTTCGAACGATGTCGTCAGAGTGGTCGATTTCGGCAGACCTGCACCGCAACCGGCAGCCCAGGTCTTCGTCGAGCGGGTGCAGGGCAAGCCGAAGGTCGAGAGCTTCTTCGGAAGGGACTCAGAACGAAAGGCGCTCCTTGACGCTCTGGAAGGTTCCGACGTGTCCGCGGTGCTCGTATGGGGAATGCCTGGCATTGGCAAGAGCACATTCGCCTCTAAGGCCTTCGACGAACTCTCAGGAAAGAGGTCGATGTTCTGGTACTCATTCAGGGAGTGGGACACGGAGGGTTCATTCCTTCTCGCGTTGTCCGAATTCTTGTCCGCATGCGGCAGGACCGCACTCTCCTCCAGGTCGAAGGGGAATGCATCCGCCTCAGAGATCTATCAGACAATGGTCTCTGATCTCGCGGGACAGCGATTCGTGATGTTCCTCGACGACGTCCACAAGCTGGACCGCCAGCAGAGCACCGTACTCCCTATGCTTCTGGAGGCAGTGAAGACCTCGAAGGGGTGCAAGGCCGTCCTGCTCTCTCGCACTGTCCCGCATTTCTTCTCACGGACCATGCCCGGGAACTTCGGGATCGAGCTGACCGGACTCGACCGGGATTCCGCATGGCGCATGGCCCAGACTCTGGCGGCCTCAGATACGGGTCGCGTGGTGGACCAGAGCCATGGCCATCCTCTCCTCATCAACCTCATGGCGAGAGGTGCGCAGGGACAAGCGAAAGGGGACGTCGTGGACTTCATCGAGCGGGAAGTCTACTCTCACCTTCCAGAGGTCGAGAAGAACCTCCTGGAACTCCTGTCCATATTCCGCCACCCGATTCGCGTCGATGCCGTCCAGGACATCGACTACAAGATCGTTGCCGGCCTGAGGCAGAAGGCCCTCGTGCTGGAGCAGCAGGACGGTATCTGGACCCACGACCTGCTCAGGGATTTCTTCTCATCTCACATGAGCCAGACCAGGAAGACCGCTCTCCATAAGACGGCCGCGGCCTACTGCGAATCCCATTCCGGCGTCGAGTGGCAGCTCGAGATGCTATATCACAGTGTCGAAGCCGGCGACTTCGAGCGCGCCCGCAAGGCAGCGGTGAGCGGGGCCCAGGAGCTCGCGAAGGAATTCCCGGAGGAAACCCTTCTTCTGGTATCCAGAATTCCGAGAGGCGGGACCGCTGCGAGGGATCATGCGCAGCTCCTGTTCCTGAGAGGCCAGCTGAACGAGTCGATGGGCAAGATCGAGCTTGCCCTGGCGGACTTCGAGGAGAGCCTCTCGCTCCTCGGAGGCGACGTTGACTCCGATAGGCGTGCCTTGGTCCTTGAGACGGTCGCGAAGCTGCAGTCGAGGATTCAGAGATTCTCTGATTCGCTCCTGGCGCACGAGAAGGCGCTCAGGATTTACGAGAGTTCGGGGGACCGCGAAGGACAGGCCAGGGAATGGATCAACATCGGCGGCGTGCAGAGGCGGAAGGGCGACTTTGGAAGAGCGCGGGAAGCCTATGACAAGGCCCTCTCCCTAGCTTCCAAGGCCGAGGACCGGCAGGCGCAAGCGGCCTGCCTCAACAACCTCGCGCTGCTTGATTCGGACCAGGGTAGGCTTGGCGACGCCGAGGTCAAGCTCAAGGAGTCAATAAAACTGGCCCATGTCGTGCGCGATCATTCTGGAGAGGCCAGAGGCCTGGAGAACCTGGGCGACCTGATGGCAGGACAGCTGCGGCTTGCGGAGGCGGCCAGTGTCCTGCGCGAGTCCGGGGAGGCCTTCAGACGCTCAGGGGAGATAGCCGACTCCAAGAGAGTTCTAGCGTCGTCCGCGCACGTGCTTGGCGGCCAGAGCAGGTACGCCGAGGCTATCGAGCTGTGCGAGAAGGCCCTGACGAACCCGGCCCTCAGGCGAAGGAGAGGGTTGTTTCAGACCGGCCGCAGCTATGACGTGGGCGACATAGCTCTTTCCGAAACCCTCACGAACCTGTGGCGCGCCCAGGGCGATCTCAAGAAGGCGCAGCGCGAGATCTCCAGGTTCGCGACGATGGCGGACACGATGAACGACCCCGGCATTATGGCGAAGCGGGACCTTCTGAGTGCTCTTGTCAGCGAGGATTCTGGAGACCTCGAGGCCGCCGCGAAATCGCTCGGGGAGGCTGAGAAGCGCCTCCTCGTCACAGGCAGTAGCGAAGGCCTGATCGCGGTTCATATCCGAAGTGGGAACGTCGAAGAGAAGAGAGGAGATTCTGCGGCTGCATCGAGGCATTACCAGGAGGCGATGCGCCTTGCGGATGCCGCCGGTGACAAACACGCATACGCGTTGGCGCTGGAGAACCTCAATTCCGCGAAGAGGGCCTCGGCCTAGTCCTCCCCACCCTCCCTCTCGACCTCATCGAAATACGGGAGCCTCTCGCCAACACGGTCCCTGGCCTTCCAGATGGGCCCTTTCGGCTCCTCGATGATCATCAGCCTGATTATCCATATCTTCCGGTCCATGGAATCTCGCTCCCGTTGGTCCAGCTTGAAGTGGTCGTAGAACTCAGTGAGCCTGTCGAGATTCCTGAGCACGGTATGATACAGCCCCCAGTCGTGCGCGCACATCTGGGCCACGTAGCGCGCGTTTATCACGCCCTCGCGGTCGTCCACCCCTATCTTGTTCTCCCTCAGGAGCGAGAACAGGTCGTGGAAGTCCTTCTCATCCATCTTCACGACCTGGATCTTGGTGATGAATAGGTCGCTGAGGGATATCGTGTACGGATGGATCTCGAGCCTTCCCCGGAAATCGAGCGTCTGATCCATGCGGAACTTGTCGAGGAACACCTCTGCGTGCCTGTTGTTGAAGTGATCCTCGTACTTGAGTCGCTGAGTGCCGTGTAGGACGTTGAACTCCTTGTCGGGTTCGTAGCCGAGGTCCCGGAACACTGCCTCGATCATCTCCCCCTGGGAGCTCAAGCCTATGAGGTCGATGTCAGAGTACTTCCTCTCGCAGAAGTCAGGGTTGCTGCAGTGCATCCTGACAGCCAGCCCTCCCATCAGCCTGAGCTGGACACCGCGGTCGCGCGCGCGGTCCACAATACGCGTCGCCTCCCTCGGCATGTCCGACAACGGCCTGTCCTCTTCCATCTCATCTCCCCTTCGGCCACGTCCTGATGCTCAGGCCCTACTCCTTCATCCTCGTCAGATACTCCGCGATTCCGTAGCCCGTCATTCCCCTGTACTCGTATCTTGAAAGCGTCTCGTGCATCACCGCGAGGCTCCTGCCGTCCGGTCCCGCGAACGGGAGCTTCGTTCCCATAATGACGGAGCCGGAGATGAGATGTTCCTCCCCTCCCTTGTCATGCAGGACCAGCTTCAGAAACCTTGGCGCACCATCGGGCTCGAAGTCCGTCTGAATCTCGGCTCGCACGATCGCCTTGTTCTCCCCATCGATGTGGATGAATCCCGCGTCCACCTCACCTTCGTTCACGAGCAGTTTGGTCAGGTTGAACGCACAGTCCTCTCCGAACTGCGCGGTCAGCCAGACCCACATCGTTGGGGCGATCCAGTCTCTGACCCCCCATGAATGGTCCCTCTCCCCGAGCCCTTCGATGGCGTATTCCCTGCCATCGATGACGAGCTTGCCGGTGATGCGGCCGAACTGCTCCATGTGCTCTGCCGCGGCCACGCGCGACATCTGGACCTTCTCTGGAGGCACGCTCTCTCTGTAATCGAAGATCTTGTTCATACCTTCGAACTCGAGATTGAAGAACACCTCGCTCGCGACCGACTCCCGTCCGGACGACTTCAGCATCGTGCCTGTGAAGAGCAGCCTCCAGGTCCTTTCCGGGACGACCTTCTCGTATCGCAGCCCCCTGACCCTGAGCTCTGCGTTCCTGAAGCTCTCCTGCTCCCTCCCCCCTATCACTTCGCCATCCGGCATCATGAAGAAGCAGAACATGCTCTTTTCGTTCCTGTTGGGTTTGAGGCCGATGCGCATGAAGCCGCAGATGGCGTTCCTCTGGTCGTAGAAGTTGAAATAGTAACTCTCGTTCCAGTCGATGTGGTCACCGAACTCGTGGATTATGTCAGAGTCCTTCGCCCGCACCCCTCTTTCGATGTAGACAACCCCTTCTCCCCCGTCCAGCGTTACAATCTGGCCCGTCTTTAGGAGCGAAGTCGCGCCGGTTACAGCCGTGACCGCAGGTATGCCGTACTCCCTCGAAACCACGGCTCCGTGCGAGAGCATACCTCCCGTCTCTGTCACCAGCCCTCCGAGCTTCGAGAACACCGCAGTCCATCCTGGATCGGTATTGGTGGTCACCAGTATCTCGTTCTGCTGGACCAGTGCTAGGTGTTCGATCGAGTCCACGACTCGGACCTTACCCGTGAATGTGCCCGGGCTGGCCGAAGTGCCTGTGATTCTGAGGCTCCCGTCGAGTTTGACGACGGTGTCGTCGAACTCCCGGTCGCCTTGGACGAACTTGGGAGGCAGTATGCTGCGATAGTCCTCGAACTCCTTGCGGCGCATGGCGATAGTCTCGCGGTCGACCTTTGCGCGACCTCCTGCAATTCCGAATACCTCCTCCTTGCTCAGGAAGAATATGTCGTCGGGCTTCTGCAACGCTCCAGACGCCACGAACCTCCTTGAGTACTCCATGAACAGCCTTCTCTGGCGCATTATCTGATGGTCGAGGTAAAATCTCTGATTCTCTCTGAACATCAGGTAAGTCTGGGCAAACCTCAGAACGATCTTGAAGACTCTCTTCCGGACGAACCCGAGCTTCTGCCGGGAGATCCTGAAGAGCACCTCCTCTTCCGCCCTGATCCTGTCCTCCTCCTTCGCCTTCTCTAGCTCCTCCAGGTAGAGCCGCTCGGACGAGACAAGGGCCTTCACGACGTCTATGACCAGAGACGGATCGTCGACCCAACGCGGGAAGTAGATTTCCCGCGTGTGAGACCTATGCCCATACTCCGACAAGAAGGAACCCAGCTCCTTCCCGAACTCGTTCAGATTCTTGTCGGTCTTGAGCCTCGCGAGGAACTCATGCGATGATTCTGAATGGAGTGCCTCGAGGACCGAGTCGTCTTCCCGGGCCAACTTCGCAAGCTTCGCGAGCGCTATGTTCGTCTTGATGGTCTTGTTGTCCGGCAGCCCGGACATCAGCCTGGAGTACAGCACGCCGTTCGAGTCGCCCAGCCAGTCAGTCAGCCACCGCTTCACTATGAGGTTCGTGCCGATGCTGTGGGTGACCATCCCGTACCTGATTAGCCTGTAGTGCTTGAGGTAGGCTCTCTCCATGTCCCAGAACTCGCTCTCGAGCTCTTCGGTCGAGAGTCTGCCGAGGTCCAGCTCGTCGAACCGCCTCATCTCCTTCAGAAACCGGTCTGCCCAGGCGTTGTACGCCTTGTCGGTCCGAATCATCATGCCATCAGGGTCGATGAACATGACTCGAACCTCAGACCAGATTCTCCTCAGCATTCTCGTCGGGATGTTCGCAATCCTTTGCTGGTCCTTCACGGGGAAGTAGTTCAGGAGCTCTTTCGTCCTCGAGAACCTCGGGTTGTAGCTGAAAACCTCCTCCAGGACGTCGGTGTTGAAGTAGACATGTCCTTTGTGCACCCTCAGCAGCTCCTTGCCCACAATGCCAGTGTATCCGAGTATCCTTGACCCCTCGTGGTTGACATATTGCGTGAGGTAGTCTCCCAGCAGCGAGTAGAACAGCGGAGATGTGACATCCGCCCAGTATTCGTCACCGTAGGCCCTTGTCCAGAGCGTCTGGGAGTCCGACCCCAGGGTGGTGATCGGCCTCGACTGGAGTATGAAGATGACATCGTCCTCGACCGCCCACTCGATGTCTTGGGGTGCTCCGAAGAGCCGCTCGATGCGCAATCCGAGTTCGCCCAGAGATCTCAGAGTGCCGTCGTTCAGCGAAGCCCCTGTTCGAGTGGGCTCCAGGCTCTCGCTGAGCCGCCTGTCTACTACCTCGATTGTGTCCTTGCTGATGGTGAACCTGTCGGGGATGACTTGTCCGGAGGCGACGGCCTCTCCGAGGCCCCGGGTCGATTCGACAATCATCTTCTTCTTGTCCCCCGTCAAAGGGTCAGTCGTGAAGAGGATGCCAGAAACGCTTGCATCTACCATCTTCTGGATCAGGACTGCCATACCCTCCGCGTCTCGGCGAAATCCCGCGTCGTGCCTGTACTTGATCGCCCTGGCGTTCCAGTATGAAGCCCAGCATTTCCTGACATGGTCGGGAACGTCTCCAGCTCGGATGCCCAGGAAGGTGTCCTGCTGACCAGCGAATGACGATTCTGCGAGGTCTTCGGCTATGGCAGAGGATCTCACGGCCCACGTCGCGTCCTTATCCAGTTCTTCGAGCGCCACCTCGATGCTGGTCGAGAGCCCAGGATTTAGTTCCACCCCTGTGATCATGCCACGGATTGTGCGCGAGCATTCGTTCAGGGACCTCTCGTCTGAGTAGTCCACCTTCTCGAGCAGGGTCGTGATTCTCTGCTGGAGACTGCTGTCTCGCAGGAATCTCAGATAAGCTTCAGTTGGAACGACGACCCCTTGGGGAACAGCGATGCCCGCCGAGATCAACGTCCCAAGGTTTGCCGCCTTTCCTCCAACGACCGACGCTTTGCCGGCAGATTCGCCGAGCGGAACTAGTGATGTCGATGCTTCGCCTGACTTACTCGAGTCCATGTGATCCGGGAATCGCGCCATGCACTTGCTCCGTCCTTAAGCTGACGCCTTCTTTTAAACAGTTTCTCATCCGATACGGGCCCCCGCGCCTTGGTGCATTTGGGGCGCACTTCTCCGGGAATCCCCCAGAATCAGACCTTGTTCGACTCCCCAGTCAGTGTGTGATTTCCCCGCAAAGTCATATATAGCTTAGCCTCGAATGGCAGTCTTAGACTGAGGGGGGTTCGTAGTGAGGAGATCACTCATAGCTTCAGTGATTGCGTTAGCGATGCTGTGCGCTGTGCTGCCCGGTTCGTCCTCCGTGACGATCTCGTACGGGCACACATGGGGAATGTCGGCTTCTGACTTCGCATCGACCGTGGACGCCGACCTGTTCGGCAATATCTACATCGCCGGCCCGTCCGTCGACCCGGTTTCCGGCCTGACGAAGGCGTTCGTAGCCAAGTACGACCCGAGCGGGGGCCTCGTCTGGGACCGCATTCTCGAGATTGGTTCCGGAACTACAATAACCGACATTGCTGTCAGCCCGATAGGTGACGTCTATGTCGGAGGCGAATACTCCGACTGGTCCGGCGAGATGGGGTTCTACGCCAAGATATACACGGACGGTACCCTCGCCTACGCATATTCGGTTGGCGAGTACATGCAGACCGTGAGGCTAGTGTACAGCCCGGAGATCGGCGCGTTCGCGATGGCAGGACATGACTCTCGATGGACAGGCATGTTCGTGGTCGTGAACGACGACGGGTCACTCAGATGGGCCGCCAAGAGCGAGGGCTTGTTTGCGGCCGATCCGTGGGGAGCGACCTTCGACACGTCGGGCAACCTGTACGCGTTCATGGACAGGAACGACGGCACAGACGTCGGGCTCATCGTATTCGACTCGGTCGGGTCCATAATCACGCAGAGGCTCTTCAGCATACCGTACACCTACGAGTATTCGTGGGACATCGCCCGGGGAGAGGACGGGAACATATACCTCCTAGGCTCCGCCTACCAGGAAGGCCAGGTCCTGATGCTCAAGCTCTCGGCTGCGTACGAGCACGTCTGGGCGGAGCTCATCGGCAATCCGTTGCTGTATCAGGACCAGACATGTCTGGTGCCTCAGCCGGACGGGACATTGTATGCTATAGGCGTGGTCGATGACAGGTCAAATGGCACCGACGGACCTTCGATCATCCAGGTCGACCAGTCAGGCGCCGTCCTCGATGCCACTTACTATCCTCAGGAGCCCACCGGCGGGCAGCTTCTGTTCAACGACGTCGTTTCCGTTCCCACTGGCGGCTTAGTGATTGCTGGAGGGTCGTACGGTCCGGTGAACATTGTCGGATTGCCCATCCCGGGCGTGCAGGTCACGCCTCTTGAGAACTACTGGTCTGTCGACACTGTGACATGGCAGCCTATTTGGCCAGCGGCGTCCAGCGTGACACTAACGGTTTCGGATCCGGACGCCTCCGTGGACAACTACGACATCTCGATGGGTTTCCAGGCATGGTTCGGGATGATCGACACGAGCGTCCCCACCCTTGTGGCTGAAATCACGTACCGCGTTTCGAACAGCAACCCGGCAGAGTTCTCGTTCAGAGGAACGGTCTCCGGCGGCGACAAGCCCTACACCTTCGAATGGAACTTCGGAGACGGCACCACGGGCACGGGGGCCCGCGTGAGGCATGTCTTTGCGGAACCGGGCATGTATTCGGTCAACCTCCGCGCTACGGATTCCGTGGGCGAGTTCGGCGTTGCGTGGACATCCGTGGCGGTCGCGGGGCCGCCGGTCATATACTCCTTCGATTGCTGGCCGAACCCGACATCCCTTACATCGCCGGTCACCTTCACCGTCGACGCGGTCGATGTGGACGGCGGCGAGATCTCGAGCTATGTCTGGGACTTCGGAGACGCAATGTCGGATTACACAACGAACTCATCTGCGGTGCACTACTACTCCGCTGCAGGCTCGTACCTCGCCACGGTCACGGTGACCGACGACGAGGGCGACAGTTCGTCCTCGACAATGTCCGTCGAGGTCCTCGATGTCACCGGGGAGCCAGTGGCGGAGTTCTACTGGAACCCGACGAACCCCGCGGTGGGTGAGTCTATCTACTTCGACGGCAGCCTGTCGTACGACTACGACGGCTACATCGTGGCCTACCAGTGGTACTTCGGAGACGGCGGCGGGTACGGCATCGGTCCGTACGTATGGTACTCCTTCTACAGCCCGGGAACCTTCCTTGTCACGCTATCGATCGTCGACAACATGGGCTTCGGCGACTACGTGACATACCCTGTAGAGGTCTCTGGGGGAGGGGATGCCGATGCCTACGAGCCGGACGACTTCTACATGGATGCCACCCCAATATCGCCAGGGGAGTCGCAGCTGCACAGCATCCATAACTCCGGCACCGACGTGGACTGGGTCTGGTTCTCAATCAACGAGTCCGCGTGGGCTGCGATCTACACGTACGGAACCATCAGCACCTACCACGACACGATGATCTACCTCTACGATTCCTACAATGTGCCATACAGCCACATCGCGTACGACGACGACTCTGGAGGCAATCTGTACTCGCGCATAGAGATCTACCTGGATCCAGGCGTATACTACGCCATGGTCCGGCCATATTCGACGATGGACATTGCCGAGTACTACCTTGCGCTCGACATTGGCCCAGGGCCGAACATACCTCCAGTTGCCCAGTTCGTCTGGCTGGGCACGCCAACGGTCGGAGTCCCGATTCTCTTCGACGGCTCGGGTTCCTACGATGTTGACGGATACATCGTGCAGTACTACTGGTACTTCTCCGACAGCAACGAGACCTCGTCTGAGCCCGTGGTGATGCACACCTTCAGCGAGGCAGGCCAGTTCTGGGTTCAATTGGGCGTGATGGACGATGACGGGGATTGGTCGTGGGCTGACGCCTACGTGCCGGTATGCATGCCCGCGGAGCCCGACCTGTACGAGCCCGACGATTCCTATGATCTTGCGAAGATGATCGCCGTCGGGGAGTCGCAGCTCAGAAGCATACACGATGGCGGACTGGATGTCGATTGGGCCACGTTCACCTTGTCCGAGCAGACGACCTTGAGGATCCGGACATCGGGGCCACTTGGGCAGTGGACAGATACGATGATGGAGCTCTATGACTCCGCGGGCGTGCCTGTCACGCCCATCGCTTCCGACGACAACTCCGGAGGCCACTATTGGGCGATGATCAGGGCGACGCTCGATCCAGGCACCTACTACGTCCTGGTCTGGTCCGTCAACATGTCCTATGAGATACCGACATACTATCTCAGCCTGGAGCTCAGCACAGGAGCCTCGAGCTGGACGTTCATGGTCTACATGGACGCCGACAACAACCTCGAGACGGCCGGGATATGGGACTTCCAGGAGATGGCCACGGTCGGGTCGAGCGTGGACGTCAACATACTCGTCCAGTTCGACAGGATCTCGGGCGGCGATTACAGCTACGGAGACTGGACCTCGACCAAGAGGTTCCTGGTCGAATGGGGAACCGAGCCGTATGCGGCCAGCGCCCTCGAGGACATAGGTGAAGCGAACATGGGCGACTGGACGACCCTTGCCGACTTCGTCACATGGGGTGTCAACCTCTATCCAGCGGACAACTACGCGCTCATCCTGTGGGACCACGGCGGTGGTTGGGACGGCGCGGTCTGTTGGGATGACACGAGCTTCGGAGACAGCCTGACGCTGGACGAGCTTGAGCTGGCGATGGCCACGGTCTATTCATCGACCGGCGCGCGGATGAACCTCGTGGGCTTCGACGCGTGCCTCATGGGCATGGTCGAGGTCGCATATGAGTTCCACGAGTACATGGACGTCATGGTCGCCTCGGAGGAGCTGGTCGCGTGGGAGGGCTTCCCATACGACACGATCATGTACGACCTCCTATCGACGCCCGGCATGAATGCGGTCGATCTCGGGGCTGTCATGGTCCAGAGATTCATCGAGTACTTCGGAACCTTGGGCTTCGACGAGATGTCCGCCGTGTCCATGACGGGGATGGCAGGCGTGTTCTCTGCCGTCGACGCGTTCGCGGCCGAGCTGATGTTGGAGCTCGAGAACTACAGCATGCAGATCTCCGACGCGCGTTGGGCGACTGAGATGTTCGGCTGGGACTATGCCGATCTCTACGACTTCGCGAACGAGCTGGCCTCCAGGTTGCCCGACTGCAGCCTGCGCAACGCGAGCATGGATTTGATGTTAGCACTGGATGAGGCGGTGATAGCTGAGGCGCACGGCGACTACCACGCACAGGCGCACGGAGTTTCGATATACTATCCGCCGTCTGGATACTATGCGTCGTACGACGATCTCGATTTCGCTTCTGATTGTCTCTGGGACGAATTCTTACAGACCGCTGTCTCGGTGGTTCCCGATGCATACGAACCGGACAACGAATACAACTACGCGAGTTGGCTGACTCTCGGCCAGGCGCAGACGCACTCGATACACGACGGTGGCCTCGATGTCGACTGGGCGATGTTCTACATCGACGGGCCCACGGATGTGCGCGTGGAGACCTTCGGAGGCTGGGGCATGTACTTCGACACGGAGCTGTGGCTGTTCGATTCCTCAGGCGTCCCGTACAGCGCGATCGCATACAGCGATGACGCCAACGGAACTTGGTCTGTGATCCAGACCGCTCTGCCCAGCGCAGGATACTACTACGTCAAGGTGACTTCGTTCGCCCAGGCAATGGACATACCGCTCTACTACCTCATCGTGTCCGCTGGGTACTACCCGAACCAGCCCCCATATGCAGACTGGTATCCAGATTCGCAGCCCATGGTCGGCGTTCCTGCCATCTTCAACGGCTCATATTCATGGGACCCCGATGGGTACATCGTGGACTGGTTCTGGTACTTCGGGGATGGGTCGACCGCCTCCGGAATGATAGTGGAACACGTCTTCGCTTCGGCCGGCATCTACTACATCACCCTGACGGTGATGGACGATGACGGTGCCACGGGCAACCTGACCTTGGAGTTCTCGGTGATTTACCCTGCGGAGCCGGACTCGTACGAGAGTGACGATGTCTGGACGGAAGCGAACACGATTGCTGTCGGCGAAACCCAGTTCCACAGCATACACGACGGCGGCCTCGATGTTGATTGGGTCACGTTCAGCATCGCATCCCAGTCGGACGTTCGGATTGAGACCTGCGGGCCATTCAGCGATTGGGTCGACACGATGCTCTGGCTGTATGACTCTGCGGGGGTCCCACTGTACGAGATAGCATTCAACGACGACTACAATTACTACTACTGGTCGAGGATAACGATGAACCTTCCAGCGGGGCAGTACTGGGCAAGGGTCGAATCCTACGACCATTGGGGCGAGATAATGCTGTACAACCTCACGCTGTCACTCGGCCCGTTCCCGAACCAGCTGCCGGTCCCCCTGATAAGCACCTGGGGGGATCCGTTCGTCGGGCAGTGGGTCTACTTCAACGGATACTCATCGTACGATCCCGATGGCTACATCGTCGAGATGACATGGGACCTCGGAGACGGCACGGTGGTGGACGGCGGCTGGGTGAGCCATGTCTACGCCGCCGCGGGCATGTACGAGGTGTCCTTGACCGCAGTGGACGACATGGGGGGAAGCGCAATCGCGTACGCTTACCTTGAGATCTTCGAGTCCACGAACCAATCGCCAGTGGCCGTCATCGACGCTTGGCCAACCTACGCATCTGTCGGGCAGAGCGTGTACTTCGGTGGGAACCTGTCATACGATCCCGACGGGTGGATAGTCGATTGGTTCTGGCAGTTCGACGACGGCTGGTCCGTGTGGGGGGAATCGACCTCATACGCCTTCTGGACCGCCGGGGATCATGTCGTCTGGCTTACGGTTTGGGACAACTTCGGATGGGCGAACAGCACTTATGTGGTCATACATGTCGGCTCCGGCCAGCCTCCGATCGTGTACGCAAGCTACTTCCCATGGGATCCTGTCCCCTGGGAGACGATTTGCTTCAGCGCGAGCGGGTCTTATGACCCCGACGGGTGGATAGACCACTTCGAGTGGGACATGGGTGACGACGGCTACATCTGGACGACGTCGTGGGACCTCTGGTACTATTACTCCGAAGGGGGGACATACGAGGTCATCCTGACGGCCGTGGACAACAGCGGGCTATACTCGTCCGTGAACATCACCGTTGTCGTGAACGAGGCGCCGGTCGCCGTTATCATTCCATCGACGGATTCGGGCTCGGTAGGCTCCGCCGTCACGTTCGACGGGGCAGCCTCATACGACCCGGATGGCAGCGCGATCATGGGCTACTGGTGGAACTTCAGCGACGGGACGACCGCCTCTGGGCCGGTCGTCAGCCACGTGTTCGTCTCCGCCGGAGTCCACACTGTCGCGCTGTTCGTGACGGATGAATCGGGAGGATACGGTTGGACGGAGCTGCTCTTCGTGGTCACCGAGCCAATGCCTCCGCTTGCCGTGGCATCGTACTCGCCGCCGAGGCCGCTCGTGGGGGAGCTGGTCATGTTCGACGGCTCGTTCTCCATCGACCAGGACGGATCGATCGTCACCTGGATATGGCAGTTCGGGGACGGCGCCGTGGCGGCCGGCCAGGCGGTCTGGCACGTGTACCAGTACGCGGGCACCTACGAGGTCGAGCTGACAGTCATCGACGAGAGCGGTCTCGTGGATGAGGACGTGGTCACTATCGTAGTCGCGTCGGTGCCAGTTGCCGAGTTCCGGCACTCTCCCATTCTGCCGTTCGTCGACCAGCAGGTCACATTCTATGCCTACGGGTCGTACGACGAGGTCGGGATAACGGACTACATCTGGAGCTTTGGGGACGGCACTTATGCCACCGGATGGCAGGTGACGCATGCGTACGCGGCAGCGGGGGCTTACGAGGTGGAGCTCACGGTCAGGAACGTGTTCGGCGTCGAGGCCTCACATGTGGAGCACGTCTTCGTCGGCACGCCGCTGGTCCCGCGCCTGCAGGAACCGCCGCCAATCATACCACTCCCGCAGCTTGACACGCCAGTACAATACGAGCCGGTGCTTGCGGCCACGTGCGAGTCGAAGATCTGAGCTATCGCAGAGGATGTCGGAAACGCCTTGTGTCAGCGGCACCGCTGGCGGCAATGAAGCCCCACGAGCCGGGGAAATGCGCAGGAAAATCGGACAAGAGGGCGCCACCGTTCTGGGTGACGGCCCTTGTGCTGGTTGGTCACCGGACTTCGAAGCTCTGGAACCCCGAGTCAGGGTCGTTTCCAAAGGCGTCCAGCCTTCCCCTGATCTTCCACTCGTGCCTGAGGGTGCCGTTGTAAGTCGGCTGTCCCATAGGTATCTGGATCGTGGCCTCGAAGGTTTTGGTTTCGTTGGGCTGCAGTATGAACGCTGGTGCGATTGATATCGCCGCCTTGACCGTCTCGTTCTGGAAGCCGGTCATCTTCTGGCAGTTCTTGCACTTGACCTGGCCCTGTTCCGTCGCGTGGATGTCAACATACACTCCGCCCGACTTGACCTCCTTGCCGGTCGAGACCGCTGTTACCCTCACCGATATCGAGTCGCCCGGCCTCATAGGCTGGTGCGGATACTCGATGCTCACTCTGGCTGCGCCACCTGTCATGGCGCTTCCCATGTCCTTCATCTTGTCGAGGAAACCCATAGGTCCACCTAGGGGACACTCTTGGAGTGCACCGTATTTATCCCTGCGCTCCCCGTTCTCAGAATTGATAACTCAATGGCCAGCGTGTCTCGATTCGCGATTTCGAGGCCGCCGGACCGCTCCCTCAGCATGTTCGCCCGGACCAGGCTGCGACACTATCGGGACAGTCAGGCCTCGTCGATTGATGCGTGCGCCTGAGTCCAGTATGTTCCGTGCGAATGACTGACTCGCCGGGCTTCTCAATAAATCAATATAGCTAGCTTCCGATTCGGGAGCCAGGCCTGGTCCGTTGGGGACGGCCAGTGCCGTCGTTTGGGGGGAGAATCACGAGGAGAACTGTCAGCGTTGGATTGGCATTGTTGTTCGCGACTCTGATTGCGATGCCTGTGGCTTACGGGGCGCCGGCCATCGGCAACGGGAAACCGATTGCCCTCGCTCCAGAGGAGCAGGCGTTGATCGACGCTATCGACTACGACCACGCGTGGAACGAACTCGTCTATCTCTCCTCGCTGGGCGAGAAGACGGCCGGCTCAGATGAGGAGAGACGTGCTCAGGAGTACGTCCGTGGCGAGCTCTGGGAGATGTCGTTCGATGAGATACTATGGGAGGAGTTCATCGTTTCAAATTGGGAACACTTCGGGACCACCGTCAAGATCGTGTCGAATGGGGACGAGGACATTCCCGCAACGACCTACGGTGACACACCCTCGGTATGGGGCAAGAACGACGGTGTGCCGTATTCATTCGCCACAGAGCCAGATGGGAAGACCCTTGTCGCGGAGGTCGTCGATGTCGGCTACGGGACCCACGCGGAGCTCGACGCTGCTGGGGACATCACCGGCAGGGTCGCCTTGATACACAGGGATGACAACACTCAGGGATGGCCCAACGCTCCGATCACAGATGCATTCTATCACGGCGCATGCGCAATCATGATGTACGGATACTTCGCCGGTGCGGACAACCCCGAAGGCATCAAGCAGGATTCTGTCTTCTCGAAGATCCCAGCGATATCCATATCGCCCAACTCGGCCGCGCACATTCAGGAACTCATGGTGGACGGCCCTGTCACCGTGGCAGTTTCGGGAGAAGCCAACACGTATTCCAGCGTGAAGTCGGTGAACGTCGCTGCGGTGCTGGAGGGCACGACCAGAGCGGATGAGTACGTCGTGATATCTGGACACATCGACACCTGGTGGTGGGGAGCGTTCGATGACTGCTCCTCGATCGCGATAATGCTGGAGATGGCCCGGATGTTCTCGGAGGCGCGGGAGTCGGGGCTATACGTCAGCGAGCGTACCTTGGTCTTCTGCTCGATGGGCGCCGAAGAGACAGGCGGCCCTGGTGGCACCTGGTTCAACTGGCTCGTCGGGTCCTACGAGTTCGTCTCCGCTCACCCTGGCATCATGGATGGCCTGGTGCTGGAACTCAACATCGATGCCGGCAGCTTCCCGAAGGTCGGAGGCAAGGTGTGGCTGGAGGTGGCCTGTGAGATCAACGCGTTCGCGAAGAAGGCGATCGCCGACCTCGGCTACCTCAACACGCTGAGCACATACACACCCGTCTGGAGCTGGACAGATGCGTGGTCCTTCGCCGCGAAGGGAGGAGGGACTGCGATCAACCTGTGCTGGGGTGCGGGGTTCGACCCGTACTACCACACACAGTTGGACACGATAGACATACAGTCTGAAGACATGGTTGCATGCGTCCTGGAGATGACGGCTCTGATGGCGTTCAGGGCGACTAGCGCGCTCGTCCTTCCGTTGGACTTCGTGGCTGCCTGTGACTGGGCAGCGCAATACCTTGCGAAGGAGAAGCGCATGGTCGCACCGGCGCGCGCCGACATCGACAAGGCCATCGCGGCACTTGGCGTGTTCGAGGACGTGTCTGCTGCGCTCAACGCTGAGGCGGCTGAACTGACCGAGATGTACGCAACCGCGAAATCACCGGCCAAGAAGGCCGCGATCAAGGAGATGGCCGACGATCTGAACCGCGCCATGATCGATGCGAGGAGGATATTCATCCCCTATTCGATGGGCGAAGGCGGCATGATGCCGTCCTGGGAGCCGTTCCTGCGGCCCCACCAGCATGCGACGGACCACAAGGCTGTCGCCGCCGCGATATCGTCTCTTGAGAACGGTGCGGTAGCTGGCGCAGTGATCGCCCTCGAGGGCGTCCGGTCGATGGAATGGGGCAAGTACTGCAGCCGCGAGGCGTACGTCGAGGTCTTCGTGCAGATGACTGAATGCTTCATGTACTGGGGCGATGACTACGACCAGGCCCAGGGATACGTCGATGTGCAGGGTGTCTACCTGGGCCTGAAGGACGGATCAATGTCTGCAGAGGAAGCTCTCTCCCAGCTGATATGGATCAGGGACAACCAGCTCCTTCCGTGGTTCCAGGAGGATGTAATGACGCTGGAATGGGCGTACCTAAGCTCCTCGGAAGTGCTCGAGGCAGTTCTGTAGAGCCAAAACTCAAAATCCCTCCGGCGTCAGCGCCGGAGGGCGTCTTGTTTTCCCAGGTCATGTTTCGTCGCAACAGACGCAAGACGGTTTACTCAGCTCCAACAGGAAGCTGGGATTGTTCCCTCATCCGAGAACAATCGTTAAATCGTTGGATGCTCATCGCGACCCAGTCGGGTAGCGGGATCTTCGGATCTCGGATGTGGGGAAACGGTTCGACTCTGAGGGTTGCGGCCGAGTATCGAGGAGACAGGACGCTGGTCGGTCCGGGCGCTTTTCTAGCCCTTGGAGGATGCGGCGTGCCGCCGCCTTACTTGAATGGAGGAATTGGATGAATGATGTCGGAGATGCAAGGGATTTCCCGCGCAGGGTTCCGGAGAGAAGAATACGTTTCGCCCTCGCGGGCATGTGCGTGCTGCTGCTAATCGGCGGTTCGCTCATGGGATTGGCAATGATTGCGAGCGGACAGACATTCTCGGATTTGGTGTCCGAGAACGCTGTGAATTGGAAGGTGAAGGATGTGTCCACACACACCAACACCGGAGCGGTTCAGATTTGGGATTACTGGTTCCCTGGCATGGTGGACGGCGCCCTTGAAGTCCCGTTCTATGACGCCACTGATGGCTGGTTCACGGTCTACGTCAACAACGTGTGGGAAGGAGACCTCACAGGCATGAAAATCACGGCGGCATTCGAGATAAGGCAGGAATCGGACGAGGTTCCGATATTCGTCGCCAGACGGGCCGATACTCAGGTACAGCTCAGGCTGCAGTTCCAGACGACGGGAGGAGCATACGAACCGTCGGATCTATGGTGGTCAGCGGAGGACTACATCGTCCTAACGTCTTACGAGCTCCAGGGCCCTGTCACGGATCCTGACATACTGAACACCCTGCTCGTGCTCGAAGTAGAGCTGACGCCAGAACTATGGCTCAACCACGACGGGCAATTGGGCAGCACTGTACTTAGCGAATTCGAGGCAGCGATCGCGGATATTCACGAGATTGGCTTCTCGTTCGGTCGAACTTGCAGCCTTGCCAGCGGAGTGGCGCTCACTCAGGGCGATGCGACTTTCGTCCTCAAGTCGTTTGAGCTGCAGGCAGCCTGATCCACCCGAAGTCCGAGGTATGGAACTCACCAAACCCTTTTCATTTTTCGAGAATTCCGCTTCGATCGGGGACCTTCGAGGGTGAAGAAGCCTCTGGGATGCTCAGAGCGTTCCTCACAGTCGCCCCTGAATGATGTCTTGGTCATTTCACATTGAGCCCGATAGTCATTGCCCTCGGCTCGATTCGGATGCCCCGCATTGAGTGCACCCGAAAGTTGTCGAAGTCTGAGCTTTCCGGGCGCCATAAGTCCGGTGATGCACCGAACTGGTTATATGCGGTCTCGCAGTTCCCTGGCCCGGGGATTGTATGAAAGTGCTCGTTGCGTATATGTCTTCTACAGGGAACACCAAGAAGGTCGCCGAAGCGATCTACAGCGAGATAGCGGCGGAGAAAGAGATCAAGCCGGTCAACGAAGTGGAGAGTCTGGGTGCATACGACTTGTCATTCCTGGGCTTCCCAACACACGGATATGGTCCTGACAAGAAGACCAAGGCAATGCTGGAGAGGCTGTGCAAGGACGGCAAGAAGGTCGCTCTCTTCGTGACTCACGCGGCACCAGAAAGTGAGCCTGAGGTCGTAGAGTACGTCGCGAAATTCAAGCAGGCAGCTTCGGGCGCGGACATCGTGGGGGCTTTCGACTGCCAGGGCCAGCTCGCGGGCGGCATCAAAATCATCATGAAGATCTCTCCGAACAAGAAGCTGAGGGCCGATGCCAAGAAGGACAACAGCAAGGGCCAGCCAGATGAGAAGAGGATAGAGAAGGCACGTGCCTTCGCCAGAGAGACTATGGGCAAGATGTCTGCCTGAGGACAGTCTGGGCGAAATCCATCACCTTGCCCTGCCACCCGCTCTCGAGCGGTCCTTTCATGCCTGTCACGTAGATCTTCCCATCAACCACTTTCGAGAGGCCCTTGGCCTGGAGAGCTTCGTCCATCCTCGGGATGATCTGCTGGCACTTCCCCAGCTCGTCCTCGGAAGGTCCCTTCTCAGTCTTCTTGTCCGCAACGGGGTTCAACTCCGTGACAAGGAGCGCGTAGCGCGCTCCTGAAGGCAGGTTCAGTTTCTTCAGGAAGCGGCGCATGTCACCGATCGGCTTCCCGAACCGGCCCGGCGAGCTGAACAGGTAGAGGTCCGCAGGGGGGAGCTCCATCGGTTTCACGTCCCGGACATGATGGACGCTGACGCTGGCTCCAAGGGTCGCCATTACCCTCTTGAACTCCTCCGCGACCTGCGCACCGTTCCCGTATTCCGAGGCGTGGTAGTATTCGATTCTCAAGTCGAATCACATCTCCTGATCTGCCCTTTGAAGTGCTCAGTCCACGAACTTCGCGTATGCTCTTGCGCTTGGAAGGAATGCCAGCGCGAGGATGACGACGCCGAGAAGGGCGAATGTGACCTGAAGGAATCGCGGGAAACCCTCAGGAGAGCCGATGTAGGCTATCTCGACGACTATCCAGATTATGAGGATCACGCCGGTCGCCGCAGTTCCAGTCCATGCCCAGTTCTGCCCGGTCCACTTGTTGACCGCGTCAGTCCAACGCCATCTCGGGAGCCTCAGGAGGCCGTATATGTTCAGGACGGGCAGGAATCCGTAGCAGATGACGAAGAAGAGCCCGACGATTAGGAAGTCTCCAACCGGGGTGCCTTCGAGTATCGAAGTGTCCATGTCGTGAGTCCCTCCCGAGGGGTCGCGGATGAACTGGCTTCCACTTGCGAACCCGAAGAATGCCAGGATTGCTTCCAACACGATCAAAGTAGTAACAGAGACAGGTTTGGGTTTCCTGCTGGTGTCGGCCATGATATCCAGGTCAAATCGCCATCCAGATATTTATGGCTCGCCAGTGCCCCCCCAGTGAACCTACGGGACATGGGAGACTGGTTCTCGAACGTTGTACGCTTGTGTGCAATCACAGGAAGCAGGGGACAAGGCAGATTCAAGTTGCGGGGCAATCATCTCGCTTCCATGGAGACATACACCCAGGCAAGGCCCCTCGTTCAGAACCAAAGCCTCGAATTCAACCGCGCGAGCGCGTTGAAGGAGCTGAGGTTTTAGATCGTGTCGATTGCACATGTTTATAGAGCTGGCGAGAGTCTCACCGGCCGGAAGGTGTGTTTGTGGTGTCTTTGAGGTCACTGCTTGCCGAAACCAAAGCCATGACGGGCTTGTTGCTGCTGGTTGCCTCGGCCCAGTTCCTCGTAGTGATGATGGTTGCAGAGGCTGTGGCGCCGGACTACAGCATGCACGAGAACGCGATCAGCGACCTCGGGGTGATCGACGAGACGCGGCTCTTCTTCAACGCCTCGATGTTCGCGATAGGACTGCTCAACCTCTTCGCGGGGTTCTTCTTCTACAAGGTGCACGGAAGCCGGGTCCTCTACGCGATGTTTGTCCTTGGCGGCATCGGCGCAATGGGCGCGGCTGCGATTCCGCTCGACAGCCCGATTGGCATCCACGGACTGTTCGCATTCGTGGCGTTCTTCTTCATCAACTTGGAGGCCATCACGTGCGTGAGACTGACGAAGGGGCCTCTGAAGGTGATGTCGTTGCTCGCGGGAGCCACTGGAATTGTCTTCCTCGTCATGATGATCCTCGTTGACTCCAATGCAGTGGACGTCTCTGGGAGCATCGGGCATGGTGGAACGGAGCGGCTGATCGCCTACCCCGCTCTGCTTTGGATGGTCGCATTCGGCGGGAACCTGCTCGGGGACGCCACTTCGAAGCGACAGACCGTTGCCTGACAGAGCTTGGTCAGGAACGGGTCGTGAACCGCAGCAGCCCTGACGCCACTATCCATCCGAGGACTGTCCCCCACACAAGGTGTGGGACAATCGAGAAGGCAACCACGTTCATTACAGGCTCACCGAGCCAGATCGCCATCGGAACGCAGCCCAGCGGTATCGTGATGACTCCGGCGGCAACGCCAAGCTTCAGCCCCTTCCCGACACTCGTCAGTTCGAGTGCAGAGATGTTCAGTACTATGAGGGAGAAGACAAACCCGCCGCTCGCGCCAATGATGTTGTGGATCGCGAGTCCCAATACCGCAGTCCCGCCGACTTTCTCGCCAACCATTGCGAAGAACATGTCGGGTCGCTCCCCAACGGAGACGAAGATGATCATCATCGCGACGTCCATGAGGACCGTGCCGACAAGGCCTCCAACAAGACCGAACATGACACCGATGGCTTTTACGTTCTCGCTCAAGACATCTCTGGAAACCCGATTGGGGGGTCAGAGCATAAGAGTTTGGAGATGCTGGCTATCCGGGACAATGGGCATGTGAAGCCTAGAATTCGTCCGAGCCAGACATCCTGCCGCGACAACCTTTTTCATAATGTCACTCATACCCTTCATCCAAGCAGATGAACCGTCTTCAGGGCCGGCTGCAGCATTCGGCGGAGATTCCATGGCAGATAAGGGGAAGTTGAGTGGTCCTAGGATAGTGGTGGAGCCTCCAGGGCCAAGGTCCAGGTCTGCGATCAAGAGGAAAGAGCGATTTGTGACCGTCGGTCTCGGAGTCAGCCTTCCAGCCGTGATAGACAGGGCCGATGGTCCGTTTCTCCAGGACGTCGACGGCAACGTCTATCTGGATTTCACGGTCGGTCTGGGCGCACTGAACTGCGGACACAGGCCAAAGGAGGTCGTGCATGCGTGGAAGCGCCAGATTGACAAGTTTGATCATATCTGCGCCATGGTCTCGATGTACGAGCCATATCTCAGGCTCGCTGAGGAGCTGTCGCGGATTTGCCCCGGACACTTGGGGAAGAGCCTGATCATGAACAGCGGCTCTGAAGCCATCGAGAACTCAGTCAAGATAGCCAAGGCGTACAACAGGAAGAGATGGCTGGTGTCCTACGTCACCGGATACCACGGGAGGACATACCTCGGACTCTCGCTCATGGGCAAGGAGAAGCCGTTCCGCGAGGGTTTCGGTTCGATGTATCAGAATGTGAAGCTGGTGGACTTCGCATACTGCTACAGGTGTCCTCTGGATCTGGAGTACCCCTCATGTGGCATTTCTTGCACGGGCCTCGTCGAGGAAGCCGTCACCTCGAAGAAACTCAAGGACGATGTCTGTTGCCTTGTCATGGAGCCGGTCCAAGGAGCCGGCGGATTCCTCTGCCCTCCGCCAGGCTACTGGGAGCAGATCAGGAGAATATGCGACGACAACGGAATCATACTGATCGACGATGAGATTCAGACTGGCTTCGGAAGGACAGGAAGACTGTTCGCGATCGAGCACTGGAAGGTGGAACCTGATATTGTGGTCACCGGGAAGTCGCTGTCAATGGGCTTGCCCATAGGAGCAGTGACGGGAAGAGATGAGATCATGTCCGCGCCAACCCCTGCGAGCCTGGGCGGGACATACGGAGGAAGCCCCATCTGCTGCGCCGGCGCTCTGGAAGCCATCAAGTTGGCCAAGCGGTGGACTTCGAATGCGAAGATGATTCACAGCGTTGAGAAGAGGCGCTTTGAAGAATGGGAGAGCCGGTTCGAAGAGGTCGGTGATGCGAGAGGGTTGGGGGCGATGATGGCCATCGAACTGGTACGAACGAAGAAAGGGAAGGAGCCCGCGCCTGAGCTGGCCAGGAAGGTGCAGCTCAGTTGTTTCAAGAAGGGACTTTACGTGTCCTCAGGGGGTTACTTCAACAGTGTGTTGAGGCTTCATCCGCCGCTCACGATCACCAGGTCATTGTTGGAGACGGGCCTTGACATCTTGGAGAGGGCTCTCAAAGAGGAGACGAAATCCCGATGATTCCGCATCAGCGAACAAATGCGGCGGAGTGTAGAAGTGGACCGGACGAGCCTTGAACTCGCGAGAGCCAGCCCTCTTGTATCTGACGCCAATCACCTGGGATTCGAGGCGGTGTTCTCTCTCACTGGTCCTCGATGGCCCTTCGCCTCAGAGCGGCCAGTATGCACACGGACGCAATCACCACCGTCGCCACGCCGGCCAGCGGGAACTCAGGGATCACCACTCCGTTCGTGGCATACTTGAGGGCGGTGTTCGTGTCATCGAAGTAGCTGATGTGGACATGGCCAAGGGAGTCTGTGGCGATCGAATTGTGCGCGCCAACCCACCCGGTGCTGTCTATTGTGTAGATTGCCCACGACCCGCCCGCGTTCGTGGCGTACATGAGGTCGCCGGACGATTCGTTAGAATAGCTTATGTGGACATCATCGTCGGCGTCGAGGGCTATGGAGGAGAACATGCCGACGTCGTTGGCCAAACCCTTACCATCGAGGGTGTAGTTCGCCCACGAGCCCGTTGAGTTGGTGGCATACTTGAGGTCCCTGGCAGAGTAGTTGTAGTAGCTTATGTGGACATAGCCGTTGGAGTCAACAGCGATCGAAGTGCCCTTGCCAACATCGCCATACCTGTCCAATACTATTGGCGTTGCCCACGAACCACCTGAGTTGGTGATGTATTTCAGGTCGCGGGCGATGACACTATAGTAGCTTATGTGTACGTCGTCGCTCGCATCCACCGCGATTGAAGTGTACTGTCCGATGTCTATCCCGAACTTTCCATCCAGCTGGTCGTAGACCACCCATAAGCCACTGGCATTGGTGGCGTAGTTCAAGCTCATCGTCGAACCGTCATAGTAGCTTATGTGGACGTTGTTGTCAGAGTCTACCGCTATGGAGGAAAACGCTCCGACGGACCCAAGGCCGTCAATAGTGTAGTTGGCCCACGAGCCTTCGGCGTTCGTGGCGTAGTTGAGGTCCCCATCCGTGTCATTGAGGTAACTTATGTGGACGTTGTCGTCGGCGTCCAGGGCAATCGAAGTGTGCGAGCCAACGCGTCCGTCGCTGTACAGTGTCTGGCATGCCCAAGAGCCCCCGGAGTTGGTCGCATACATAAGATCTTCATCACCAACGAGCGGGTAATTGCAGTAGGCTATGTGAACGTAATCGCTGGAGTCAACATCGATCGAGGTGAACCAGCCCGAGTTCGCCGTGTTGTCTACGGTTTCCAGGGTCCAGCCGACGGCATCAGATGGCGTCGCGCGTCTGAGGGATTCCTTCGAAGTGACAGCGAAGATGCACAGCGCGAGGACCAAGACTGCGGCCAACGCGACGGCGACCATCGAGACCATAACTCGATGCTTCCTGCCGCTTGGTCTCGCCGCGGTAGCTGTTCCTGGACCGACACCCGGATAGAGGCCGGAGCCGATTGCCTTGAGCGTGGACATTATGGTTCACTCGCATGAGAGATGGTCTTCCTCCATTATTGTCTTTCGGAGGTCGGGTCACCTTTCGATATCGATGGATACTCTGTTGTTCAAGAGAAGGTCTTACAGGCGGCAAGATCGTCCCCGGTTCCTCCGAATCGAATCACCAGTCCTCTCTCGTGGGAGCGTTGATGGAGTGACCCTGCGTAGGTGTCGTGGTTGCTGGATAGAGCGCGGCGAGACATCACGCTATGCATCAGAAAAGCGATGTGGATGGGCCGTGAAGCTGAGGTTGGCGAGGCATCCTCTTCCGAGTTCGGCCAATGCGTGAGTTTGGACCGGGCGAGCCTTGAACTCGTCCAAGCCAGACACTAGAGTCATCGGTTCAATCAATGCGGAATTGCACCAAGGCGTCCGCAAACCTCTTTTTCTTCTTCCTTGTGTGCAAACGGCAAGGGATTGCTCGACAGAGAAGGACTCACTGACCTCTTGTCGCCCTCGTCTTCTTATGACGTCCCAGCAAGCCGCTTCATGAGGCTGATGGGATGATCTTCCTCTGTCCATTTCCTCGCCTAGCGTTCCTCTTGCTCTGGCCATGAAGAGCCCTAGGACGACCGCGCTATGCTTACTGCAACTCCTCCCCTTTTATGTCCCTTGCCAACATACCTGTGAGCCTCGACGATCTCTTCAAACCGAAAGCATTTATCAATGATTGGTTTAATGTGTCCAGCTTCAACCAGTTCTTTGATTGAAGCAAGACGCTTCGAGTCTAACATTAGGCTTCCATCATCAATTGATACGTATTTTCCTTTTGGAGCAAGAGCTTTCTTGCATGCAACTTTCAATTTTGAAGTTTTTGCTTTTCCAACGGCATCAAGGATGAAATCATATTGAACACCTGGGTCTAAAGCATT
>JALOTQ010000140.1 GCA_025457815.1 Thermoplasmata archaeon | reverse complement strand
TCGCAATGCTGCGGGGCGGGAGGCGGCTACAAGATACAGTTCAACGACCGGGCAGAGCACATCGCCTCGTTGCGGGTCAAGGAAGCCCACGATGTCGGGGCTGAGATGCTGGTTTCGGCCTGTCCGTTCTGCGTCACGAACCTAACGGGCGGAATGAAGGTCTCCGGGCTGAAGATGGATATCGCGGAGCTCGTGTCGCTCGTGGCGGAGTCATCAGGCGGCTAGTCCCAGGTTGGCAACATATATATCGTGACCCTGCCCTCTTTCGGATGGTTCTGATGCGTCTCCCACCCTTGTTCAAGTTCGGTCCGCGCGCCCGCTCGACGAGCTGGGGGATCGCGCTCTGCACCATGTTCATCGTCGCAAGCTTCTCCGTCGTGGACGGTCTGGGCGTGTCGATGGACACGCTCCAGGACAACTTCAATTCAGACTACAGTCTCCTCGTCAGCTCAGACGAATCGTATCTCGCGTATTTCGAGAAAGGATCCCTAGGCGACTTCGAGGACAGGGTCGCTTATGGAGTCTACAACGAGATCCTGGGTGTCGACGCCGACATTCGGCATCAGGTGTTTGCGTTAGATGACCCGCATGGCATCCTGCCCGAGAGCTTCTCCGTCTCGGGCAATCAGGTTCTCGCCGGGTTGGACCTGAACGTATCGGGTGGCCTGTCCCTTGAGGGAACGAACGTCACCGTCATCGGCAAGTTCTCTTCCACCATCTTCTCTCCTGCGTGGCTACTTTGCTCGATGGACCTCATGGAGGGCTTCACCGACCGCCCAGGAGAACGCAACTTCGCGATTGCCGGGCAGCTCACGCGGGCGGAGGTCTCTGAGATTGAGTCCCTGGGATTCTCGGTGGTTGAGATGGTCGGGATCGTCCAGTTCCTCGATTCGGGAATGGATGAGATCGAGACGAACGCGATATGGGTCCTTGTCCCGTCCTCGTTCGTCATCGCCGTTCTGGCCTACAGCTTCCTGGGAATGGAGACAGCCGACAGAGCACATGACATCGGCATCCTGAAGACGGTCGGCGCGGGAAGACGCAAGATCCTGTCGTACCTTCTGTTCAACGCGCTTGCGATGAGTGCCTGGGGGGCCGCTCTTGGACTTGCCCTCGGCATAGTCCTGTCATATGGCGTATCGACGCTCGCCTCTGCGATGTTCACATCGGTCTTCACAGTCCACGCATCGGAATGGATACTCGCGCTCTCGTTCCTCGCAACCGTAGGCGCGGGGTGCGTCGGCGCCCTGTTCCCGGCGCTCAGGATGACTCTCACTTCGCCCGTGCACGACCTGAAGGAGGGAGAGACGCGATACTGATACGGCCGAGGGCGGTCATAGTCGTCGCGCTCGCGATACTGATCTTCACGACCTCCGCCTCCGTGCTCTCAGGACTCTACTCCGCGCCCGCCAGCTTCGCGGGAGGGGACGTATTCGTAATATCCGAGTCGTCGGCGCCGACGATATTCTCGAGCCGAGTCGACGCCCAGATGCTGAGCGCCCTCTCATCGGTCGAGAACATAACCGGAGCGAGCGGAGAGGTCTTTGCGTTCGCTTCGTATAGAGGCGTGTCATTCGTCGTCCGAGGCACGGGTGACGGTTTTGGAGAGACCATGTCCCCGGAGGGGGACGAGATTGAATGGGCCGAAGGATACGAATCCCTGTTGAACCTCACTCCGAGGGCCCGCGCTGTGATCGGCAAGTGCCTGTACGACAGGATCGGAGTGGAACTGCCATTCACGGCACCTCTCGCCGGGAGCTACACCGAAAGGATGGAAATCGTGAACGTCTTGGGAGTCTTCGAGACAGGCTCGGCACTAGATGACGAGCTGCTGGTCACCAACGACGTGGCGAGAAGGCTCTCAGGAATGGGAGACGACAGGTTCTCGATCATCCGTGTGACGACCGACAGCCCGGACTGGCTCTCGGGCCTTCTTTCCCCCGAGAACGCTCGCTTCACCCTCTCGAACCTCAGGCCCTCTCATGCGATGGTCGGCGCGGGAGCTGCCACGTCTATATCCGTCGATGTGCACAACTGGGGCGGCTCCGCGGGCACCGTCGCCCTGTCGCTATCGGACGGTGAGGCTCTTGTTGGCTCATACGAAGTCGCTCTCAATGCGTCATCTCACAAGACGATAAGCACGCAGTTCGAGCTCGAATCCCTCGGGAGACACACGATCAGGGCCAACCTGTCGGGGGATTTCCCAGTCGTCCTGTACACGAACATCACCGTGGTTGAGCCGTACCTGACGGTCTCGGCCCCGAAACGGGTGATGCTCGGGAGCGTGTTCGGCGCGGTCATCAGGGATCACGTCGGGGCGCTCGTGGCCGATGCGGTGGTGACCTTCCAGAACCAGACGGCGGTCGCTGACGGAGCCGGCGAGGTGAGCTTCACTGCCTACCTCGATGGATCACACGCCATAACTGCAGCCATCGAGGGCTTCACGGATGGCTCGGCGAATGTGAACGTGGTCGACCCTGCGGATTATCCCGACGTTTTCAACCCTTCGCTGGTCTCGTTCGTGCTTCAGCCGACGACCATCACGGAATCGGAGACCGCCCGCGTGACGGTGGTCGTCGAGAACAACGGGACGGTTGGGGGCTCCTATGGGTTCACGGTGAAGATCGACTCCGTTCCTGAGCTGTTCACGACCATCGACCTCCTGCCCATGCAGTCCGTGGTCCAGACGTACAGCCTCCCGGGGCTGTCCGCGGGCACTCACGTCGTCCAGGCGGAGAACTTCTCGGAGGTCGTGACCGTGGAGGCCTGGTACGCGGATGACATGGACCTGATAGAGCTGGTCCTTCGCTACGGCGGCTCCAACTCGCTGTCCCCGTCCGGGTCAGTGCCGATCTACCAGGCAGCCAAGATATCAGAGGGGAACGTCGCAACTGCGCTGTTCGCGATCGGGGCGATATCCGGACTGCTTTCCGTGCTCGCTATCACGTCGATATTCTCGAAGGAGATCAGGGAGCGCAGGCGCACTCTGGGGATACTCAGGACGCTCGGGGCCTCCGATTCAGACCTCCGCTCACTGGTCTTCCCGCAGGCCCTCGGCCTGAGCGTGGCCGGGGCCCTGATCGGGATTGCATTGGGTGCGGCCGTAACGACGGTCCTCTCCGACTACATCGGCTTCGTGGTGTTCGGGCACTCGATAGAAGTGGGCCTCGATGGCAGCCTCCTGTTCCTCATACTGCTCGGGGCAGGGGCGATCAGCATCGCGAGCTCGTTGGTGGCGACTGCGGGCGCGACCAGGGAAGGAGCGGTCGCGTCAATCAGAGGCTTGAGCGAGGACGCCGAATCGAACGAAACCGCCGGATGATGGCGCTCGCACCACCTTCAGGCGTTCACCATGTAGATCCAGATGTGAAGGTTCGCGTAGAACACAGGCGGCTCAGAGCCGTCCTGGATGTACAGGTCGAAGTCGAACCTCTGGTGGCCCGTGACCGCGAGGATGAAGTAGACGTCGTGTGTCCATTCCTCCCCCTTCTCGAGGAGCTTGGACGCGGTCTGCGTACCCCAGAAATCAGTGCCGTAGGCGTATGCCTGGCAGATGAATGTCCTTGGACCGTCCTCACC
>JALOTQ010000037.1 GCA_025457815.1 Thermoplasmata archaeon | reverse complement strand
CAAGCTTCCTTAGTGTAGATCAGCAGCACTTCTCCTCCTGTCCTAGGTACGCGGGTTCCCCTCCGGAGGCACGCATCAGCCTCACCACGCGCTGCGCGGACTCAGGGAACAACAAGGAGGTTGAGCAGCCTGCGAAGTAGAGGACTTCGCCCTTTCCCTTCAGGCCCAGGCCTTCAGCCCATCTGGCCTTGCGCTTCCGGGGCATCTGCCATGGGTTGTCGTAGTTCTTGACGCTCGCGGCGATAGCCGCGTGCTCGGCCGACGGAGACAGCCCCTGTTGTCTCGCCTTCTCACGAACCGCAATGAGACCCTTCTTCGTCCCGACGCTCGCGGGGCACGCCTCGATGCACGACCCGCAGGACGTGCAGAGGTAGAGCCCCGAGTCGCGCGCTTCTTCGAGCCGTCCCCGGGAGCCCTCAAGATAGACTCCCTGGCCGCCCATGTGCCCGGGAACCCCGAAGATCGGGCCCACCACGTTGTACACTGGACACTCGAGAAGGCACATGCCGCAGCCGATGCAGTACTGAGGCTCCTTGTCGGCGGCGGACATGCGTCCGTCGTCAACGAAGATCACCATCACCTCCCTGGGGCCGTGCATTCCCTTGTACACCTGCTTCTCGATGTCCGCCGTGTAGCTCGGGCCCGTTATCACGTTGACGTAGGCGCTCGTGATCTTGCCCGTCGATAGGTACGTCTGGAGTTTGACCACGTTGACCGCATCGTCCAGGGTTTGGACCACCTTCTCAGGGGTTGTCACGACAATGTGCTTGTCGGGGAGCATCGCGCACTTCGACGCGTTCCCCTCGTTGTGCACGACTACCACGGCGCCCTCTAGGGCCGTTATTGCATTCGCGCCCGTGATGCCCACCTTGGCGCGTGAAAGGTACGAGGCTATCTCCTCTCGCATCGCCCTCGTGAGCTCCATCGGGTCCTCGGACACGGGCCGGCCGAAATGCTTCGTGAACAGCTTCGAGATCTGCTTCCTGGTGAGATGGCACGCCGGCCCCGTTGGATGGGCCGCCTCGCACCCCTCGAGCTGTATGATCCTGTCGCCCAGGTCTGTCTCGATGACTTCGATGCCGGCCTGCTTCAAAGCGTCCGCGAGATGGATCTCCTTCGTCACGTTCGACTTTGACTTGACAACCAGGTCGTAGCCCTCTAGCTCCTGGCGGATGCGCTTCACTGCGGCCTCAGCCGTCTTGGCAACGACCACCCGAAAGCCGTTCTCCTGCAGCGTTGCCAGGGCCTGCTTGAAAAGGTCCTCGTTCCCGACGGAAGACTCCTTGGCCTTCCGGAGCCGATCCTTCCGTTCCTTCAGGTCCGGGATCCTCGGGGCGTTCTCCTTCTGCCGCTTTGATATCGCATCGAAGGACTTGCGCATGCCGTCCAATGCGGCCCTGTCCCCCGCCGCCGCCTTCACCCTGGCCCGCAGCTCCGACTCCGTCATATCGAACCTGCCCCGATCCCAAGAAGCGCGCGGGACCTTACTGCTGGATCGTCAGGAGCTTGTCCCACTCGACGATGTGAGGCACTCCGGCCTTCTTGAGGATCTTGCTCATCCGCTCGGTGACCCTGACGACCTCCGCGGTCTTCGAATCAGCGCGAATGTAGAACTGTCTCTTGCCTTTCGTGAGCGGGAATATCATCCGCATCCTGCCGCGCCTGTTGTACCCTTCAGGCTTCCTGTTCTTCTCGATGTCCATCATGTTGATCTTCATGAACATCTGAAGGATCTCGTCCTCGTCGGGCATCTGGTCGGTCTCGTCCAGGAACGCCTTCAGGACCTCCTCGAAACAGCCCTGGAGGTCCTTGTACTTGAACTTCTCCTTGAAAACGATGTGGCCGCTCTCAGCTTTCATTGCGGGCGTTCAGATTGGCTCTCGCGTATTTAACCCTACTGCCAGCAGGTCGCGAAGCAATCAAGTGCACAAGTCATTTATCGGGATTAGGAGATGCTGAGGAGGATGGTCAACGCTCTAACGATAGCTGGGTCGGATTCCGTTGGCGGGGCGGGGCTTCAGGCGGACCTGAAGGCGTTCGAGGCCTTGGGGGTCCACGGATGCGCAGTCGTGACCTGCGTGACCTCGCAGAACACGAAAGGGGTCTCGTCCATACACGCGATCCCCGAGTCGGAGGTCGCGGCTCAGCTGAGATCAGTCCTCGAGGACGTCAAGCTCGGCGCGGTCAAGACGGGCATGCTCTACAGTGCGGACATCGTGAAGACCGTCGCTGGGATGCTCAGACGCGTTGACGCCCCGCTGGTGGTGGATCCCGTCATGGTCGCGACCACGGGCAGCAGCCTCCACCAAAGTGGATTCGTCGAGGCCATCATTTCCAAGATATTGCCGCAGAGCGCGCTTGTCACACCGAACCTTCTGGAGGCGTCGAGGCTCTCGGGCATAGAGATCCGGGACGAAAGGACGGCCAAGTCCGCCGCCGAGGAGATACTCGAGCTTGGGCCCAAGGCCGTGCTCATCAAGGGAGGACACCTCCGTGGCCCCGAGGCCGCTGACTTCCTGCTCGTGAACCGCAAGTGGACGAGGTTCTCCTCACCACGAATGAATGTGGATGTGCACGGTACTGGGTGCACCTTCGCTTCACTAATCGCGGGCAATCTCGCGAAGGGGAAGGGTCTGGAAGAGGCCATCAAGATCTCCAAGGGGATCATCTACAAGGCGATACTCGCGAGGGAGTCGGTCGGGAAAGGCGTACCGTGCGTGAACCCGCTCGCGGTGCTAAGGATAGAGGCCGGCAAGCATGCGATGCTGTCGGAACTGGAGGATGCTGGATCGGCCCTTGAGAAGCTGCTCGGTCCTGACCTGATACCGGAAGTCGGCGTGAACATGGGATACGCAGTGCTCGGGGCGCTCGAACCAGAGGAGGTCGCAGCGCTCGAGGGAAGGATAATCAGGGTTGGCAAGTCCGCGCGGAAGATGGGGTGCGCGAGGTTCGGCGCATCAAAGCACGTTGCCCGCATAGTGCTCGCCGCATCCAGCCACGATCCCCAGGCAAGGTGCGCCATGAACATGAAGTACTCTCCGGAGAACCTTGCGGCGTGCAGGAAGGCGAAGCTGTCGGTCTCGACTTTCGACCGCTCGAAGGAGCCGAAGGGAGTCTCATCGATGACCTGGGGAGTCCATCGGGCCATCGAGGATTTCGGGCGAGTTCCAGATGCCATATTCGACCTCGGCGGGCATGGGAAGGAACCGATGATACGGCTTCTCGGCAGGACCCCAGATGATGTGATCGCCAAACTGAGAAGGATACGTTCGAGGAAATCCTCGAGGTGAGCTCGTGAAGGTCGCAATGTTCGTCGATTCCTTCCGCCCAACGGTCGACGGCGCCATCGTAGCCATGGAGACCGCTGCGGCCGGGCTCGAGAAAAGGGGACACCAGATAGTCATCCTCGCACCCGACCAGGGCGTCAGGCAGGAGGCCAGATGGCCGGTACACTACCTCCCTTCGCGCGAGTACAAGCCGTACCCGGGCTACAGATACGCGATTTCCCCCTCGGACATGCTCGAATTCCTCAGGAAGGAGAGGCCTGACGTCATACACTCCCACGGAATAGCCTCGATGGGAATCCTGAGCTTGACGGCCGCGAGGGCTCTGAAGATACCGCATGTGCTGACATTCCACACGATGGCGAACGAGGCGATCAAGTACTACCTGCCCTTCAGGATGAGGCACGACATCATAGAGGGACTGGTCTGGATATACCTGAGGAATCTCCTGAAGAGGCCCGAAGTCGTGATAGTGCCATCGGCACCTATCAGACAGGAGCTCGAGGCGAACGGGATAGACATGAAGGTGTGCGAGGTCGTGCCCACGGGCATCGACTGCACCAGGTTCTCTCCGGACAGGTACGACAAGGACTACCTCAAGAAGTTCGGTCTCGACGGGAAGCGCGTGATCCTGCATGTGGGCCGTCTCTCGAAGGAGAAGCGTCTTGACATCGTCCTGGGGGCTCTTGCACAGATCTCGAAGAGCCAGCCGGACCTGCGGCTCCTGGTCGCCGGACACGGCCCTGCCGCGGACGAGTACAAGAAGCTGGCCAAGGACCTGGGGATTTCCGACAAGGTTGTCTTCGCTGGCTTCCTTCCGGACGACGAGCTCCCAGCAGCCTACGCGAGCTGCGAGATAATGGTGATAGCGTCCACATTCGAGACTCAGGGGATCGTCGTGCTGGAGGCGCTGGCGTCCGGGACTCCTGTGGCGGGCATAAGGTACAGGGCCATACCCGAGTTCATAGAGGAGGGCAAGAACGGCTGCCTGTTCGACGAGGAGACATGCGCGGAGGCCATTCAGAGGTGCCTCCTGCGCTCGGATTCGATGATGATCAACGCCGTGTCTTCGGCTAGGAAGTACTCGGTGGAGGCGTGCACCGCCAAGTTGGAAGAGACCTACAAGCTTGCCGAGAAGACCCTCCAGAATAGCAAGTGAAAGGCTTGGCCGTGGACAAGCCATGCCCGACAATCTGAGAAAGTATTTTACCGAACACGCTCATCGGACTGGTCGGGCAACATGGCGATAACCTACGGGGTCTTCTTCGCGCTTTTCGCGGCGACGATGGTGATTGCCGTCTTCGTCGGACTCCTCATCCTGGTCGGATGGAAGGACATGTGGATCAGGAAGACCCTTAGAGCGGTGAAGTACAACCTGGTCTACATCGTCATCATAGCGGCCTTCCCCCTCTTCGTCCAAGTCCAGGACGTCATCGAGCGGAGCTTCGAGGGGCCGGAGCAGACATCGAAGGAGATCGTCTACACGAACTGGATATTCGGGCTCGCGGGAGGGGCCATAAGGGTCCTCCAGGACAGGCTTGACTACCGGCTCATCACGGACTTCTTCATAATCATATACGCTTGGCTCTTCGCGTTCTTCATCTACTTCGTTCCGATCATCCTGCTTGTCAAGGACGACAGGGCCACGCTCAGGGACTACTCGATTGCGACTATGATCAATTACATCATCCTTACGCCCTTCTACTTCCTGTTCCCAGTGACTGTTAGCGGATCCTATCCTGAATCCGGAATGACCCCGCAGCTCTACATCACGACCCATTGGGGCAAGATGGTGACAAGCGTCGATCCGCTGAACAACGACTTCCCCAGCGGGCATGTCAGCCTGATGGTCACGACCCTTCTTGTCTTCGCCTTTGCAGGCAGGGAATACCGAGCGTTCACGTATTTCCTGATCTTCTCGACAGTGACCATCTCATTCGCAGTCCTCTACCTGGGAATCCACTGGCCTGCCGACGTCTTCGCCGGGTTCGTGCTGGGCGTGACAGCCGTGGTCATCGCTAGAAACCAGAGGGTGCAGATGACCGTGGACAGGTACGTGAGGAAGCTGAACGCCAAGCTCTTCAAGGAAAAGCCAGAAGCGCTGGAATCGTCCGGGCTCAGTCCGAAACCGGAGTGACGGCGAGTATGGTTATCTCGAAGAACAGCGTCCTGCCGGCGAGCTCCCCGTTGTAGCCAGAGTCCGAATCGCTCCTGTGGACCGAGAAGGTGCCATTGACTTCATCGTAGGCTGACAGGACGAATGTGTAGTCGTCGATGTCCGTCCCCTTCACGTTGTAGACGTCATCTTCCGAGACCTGATGCCTGACCGTGACCTTGCCGGCTCCGTCGAGGGCTGCTGGGTCATATGCCTCGACAACGACGCCCCAGCCCTGGGGGTTCTCAGTGTAGAAAGGGTCTCCGAACGGGTAGACCACTTCGCCCACCGTTGGCTGGTGCTTTATGGTGACGTATCCGCTTGAGTTGTCAACGATGATGACGTCCCACTGCCAGAAGAAGTGAGGTATCGTCCTCAGAAGTATCGGCTCCACGCCGAAGAGCGTGTTGAAGTCCCCTTCCGAGAATGATTCCGTGCCTGGCATCTCCTGGAGGACGTCCACCGTAGTGATCATGGCCGGGTCGACTGCATATCCCTCGTCCGGGGGGACCTCGATCATCTTCGTCTCCCCCACGTGCATCCCAAGAACGCCCTTCGTGAATCCCTCGATGTAGCTCCCTGGATACACGCCCGCCTGCAGGTTGTCGATGGGATCGTACGAGTCGTTCGAGCGGAGGGTGAATGTGAGCGACTTCGGATAGTGAGTGTCATCGTGCGCGATGGAAAGGATGCTTGTATCGAAGACGCGCCCTTCCAGAGTATATCCAGTGTAGTCCAACTTCACGGAGTCCCCGATCTGTATGACATCGGAATCCTCCCCGTCGTTGGCCTGAGACCTCGCATACAGCACATAGGCGAATGCGCTAATGGAGACGAGAATCGCCGCCACCATGACCGCAATCACCATCTTGCCCCTGTCCATGCGTTGCGCGGGCTCCGACGTGCTGTCCATTTGAACTCCTGGGTCGCGGTTATAGAGTGAACCGATATAAAGCTTATCGGAGCGGCCTTCTGGTGCCAGACGGACTTGGAAGGTGCGTTGGTCTGGCTGGAGACTATCCTCCGCTCACGGGCGGGAATATGGAAACCTCGTCTCCATCCCGCAGACTCGTCTTCGAACCACTGTCAACTGGGACGTTGACTCCGTTGAGTAGCACGACGATCTTGTCGGGATCATTCTCGGCCTGCTCCAAGACGATTCTCATTCTCCGGCCGAAGACGCTCTTCAGGACGGTCAGGACTTCTTTGACGCTGCCCGCCTCGACCTCGGTCTCCGAGACCCGGGCCGCCTCGCGTATGGTGGCGAACATCCTGACTCTGACCCTTGGCATGCTCTTCAAGGATGAAGCTGGTTGGGGCGTAATAACTCATGCGCGCCCACGCCCTCGGGCATGAGGGACTCTCGGGAACGCGGTCCCGTGATGGCTCCTTAATTAATACATATCTAATATCTCTTGCACTTGAGTATCACCTTTTTGCAGGAACCAGTCTGTACTCTCCTGCAGAACGGTCGAGAGCCGGACGGGGAAACTGATATCCGGCAATCCGGCCCTCAGGAGGTCGCTGAAAAGACAATTGGGAGGGGCTCGATGGCGAAAAAGGGCGAGGCGAAGCAGGAAGCTACGGTCAGGATCAAGGGCATGCATTGCGCGACCTGCACCGAGACGGTGAAGGACGCGCTCGCCGCGCTTCAGGGCGTCGAGAACGCCCGCGTGAACCTTGCGACCGAGAAGGCCACCTTCGTCTACGACCCTTCAATCGTCAAGATGGACGACATAGAGAAGGCCGTCAATGAGTCGGGATACGAGGTAGCCAAGGACGAAATCACGCTCACTATCGGCAACATGCACTGCGCGACCTGCGCAATGACGGTCCAGGACGCCCTGAAGGACGTCAAAGGGGTACGGGACGCGAAGGTCAATTTCGCGCTCGGCAAGGCCATCATAGACTACGATTCGTCTCTCGCCTCCGAGGCGGACCTCAGGAAGGCAGTGGAGGAGTCCGGGTACAAGGTGCTCGAGGTCCAAGGCGTGATGGCGGAACAGATCGCCAGGACGCAGGAGCTCAAGGAAGGGAGGAGGGACCTGCTGTTGGCAGCCCTCCTCTCGATACCCGTAGCCATCATCTCGATGACCCACGAGCTCTGGCCCGAGGGCGTGCTTGATGAGGGTGTGAGGAACTACATCCTGCTGGCCCTTGCCACTCCCGTCCAGTTCTACGCGGGCCTGCGGTACTACCGAGGGACTTACTGGGCGATCAGGAACAGAAGGGCCAACATGGACACCCTCGTCGTCCTCGGGACGAGCGCCGCCTGGGCCTACAGCCTGATCGTGACGCTCTTCCCTCATGTCGCTTCCTCGCATGAGGTGTACTTCGACACGTCGGCCGTGATCATCACCCTGGTCCTGGCAGGGAAGTACTTGGAGCTCAGGTCCAGGGGGGCGACGTCCGAGGCGATCGTCAAGCTGATGAACCTCCAGCCCCCGACCGCGACCGTCATAAGGGAAGGGGCCGACGCGGAGGTCGGCATAGACGATCTCGTAGTCGGTGACATCGTGCTTGTCAAGCCTGGTGGGCGAGTTCCGGTCGACGGGGAGGTCATTTCAGGCACCTCCTCCGTGGACGAATCACTGGTGACAGGAGAATCGATTCCGGTCGAGAAGGTCAAAGGTTCGTCGGTCACGGGCGGGACCGTCAACATGAGCGGTCTGCTGAGGGTGAAGGCGGAGAGAGTCGGCCGGAACACCACTCTGGCTCAGATCGTCAAGTTGGTCGAGGACGCCCAGGGAACCAAGGCTCCTATTGAGAGGTATGCCGACAAGGTCGCTAGTGTCTTCGTCCCCGCAGTCCTTCTGGTCGCTCTCGTCACGTTCGTGTTCTGGTACGGTTTCGGAGCTGACCACTGGGGAGTCGAGGACAAGCTCGCGTTCTCGCTCTCGATACTCGTAGCCGTCCTGGTCATAGCCTGTCCCTGCGCCCTGGGGCTTGCCACGCCCACGGCGATCGTCGTTGGCACCGGAAGAGGGGCTCAGATGGGCGTGTTGATCAAGGACGCCGCTGCTCTCGAGACGGCACACAAACTCAGCACGGTGATCTTCGACAAGACAGGCACCCTCACAATAGGTGAGCCGAAGCTGGTCGAGACCAAAGTGGCCGCGGGCAGGACGGTCCAGGACCTCCTGTTCTACTCCGGGACCGTCGAGAAAGGCTCCGAGCATGTGCTCTCGAAGGCCGTGGTAGGAGGCGCCGAGGCCGCCGGAATCGCCCTGGAGCAGCCAGAGGAGTCAAAGGTCGTGCCAGGAGAGGGCGTGATGGCGAGGGTCCGCGGATCCAGCGTCGCCGTCGGCAATCGCAGGATGATGGAGAGACTTGGGGTCAAGCTCGGCGATTTCGAGGGTGCCATGGCCTCGATGGAGGACAAGGGCATGACGGTCATGGTCTGCGCGATCGACGGCAGCGTCCTCGGATCCTTGGGGGTGGCGGACACGCTCAGGGAAGAGGCCGGTAAGGCGGTTGCTGGATTGAAGGGTCTCGGGCTGGAGGTCGTCATGCTCACTGGGGACAACGAGAGGACCGCCAGGGCAATCGCCTCCCAGGCCGGCATTGACGACTTCCGAGCCCAGGTGCTGCCAGGCGACAAAGCGGCCGCGGTCAAGGCCTACCAGGAGAAGGGTGAGGTTGTGGCGATGGTAGGGGATGGCATCAACGACGCCCCCGCGCTCGCTCAGGCGGATATCGGGATAGCGATAGGCACTGGCACGGACATAGCACTCGAATCTGGGAACATAGTCCTCGTAGGCGAGGACCTCAAGGGCGTGGTCACGGCCATAAAGCTGTCTAGGAGGACCTTCTCCAAGATACGGCAGAACCTGTTCTGGGCGCTGTTCTACAACACGGCATCCATACCCATAGCGGCCGGTGTGCTGTACCCATTCACCGACTGGCTCCTGAGCCCCATGATCGCGGCGGGCGCGATGGCGTTCAGCTCAGTGTCAGTCGTGACGAACGCTTCGCTCCTGAGACGGTTCAGGCCCTAGGCGAGAAGAGGGGCTATTATTGCTTTCCCCCTCCCTGGTTCTCAGGACTCGCTGGGGGAGTAGAAAAGGTTATCTTAAGGCTAGTGGAATACAATTCCGGCGTTTGAAGAGGACCGTGGAGGCGCGCCTACCCCGAAAAGCACGCACCCACGCCGCGCGGACCCAATTTCCGTGTCCCCCAGTCGGAAGTGGTCTAATGTTCGGAAAGAAGCTCTCAAAGGGATTTCTAGTAGACGCTAGCGGCGGGCTCGTAAGGGAATTCATTTTCACAGCGAAGGCCGACGTCAGCTACGACCAAGTGCGGGCAGCGATGCAGGCGCTGGGCGCACCGGCGCATCTCCAGACCTTTGAGGTGAACAGGCTCACAGCCACGTTCGTGAAGGGAGACAAGCTGAGCTTCATCGCGGTCGGAAAGGGCGCAGCCGACCCGGAGGATCTGGGGTTCTTCCAGGAGATCGTCGCCAACGTTGAGAAGTCATTCGACTCCGCCGTTAACGACCGCATCAAGGTCGCCCAGGGGGCGGAGGACAAGGCGAGGCAGGAGAAGGAGGCCGCCACCAAGGCCCACAAGGACCTCGAGGCGGACAGAAGCAACCTCGCGATGATGGGCGTTGCCCTCGAGGAACTCCGGATGGAGCTCGAGAAGCTGAAGCAGGAGAACGAGAGCTGGCAGGAGGAGCTCAGCGAGTTCGAGAGCCAGGTCAACGACCGTCACCTTCAGATCAACGACAGAGTCACCCTGCTGCTCGAGAGGGAGCAGGGGCTGGTCAAGTCACAGCAGGCATTCGACGTTGCCAGCGAGGCCAAGCGGAACCTCATCAGGCGGCAGCAGGAGGCTGTCGCCGCCTCGATATCGCAGTCCGAGGCCGGGATGCTCAAGCTGGCAGACGAGAGGAAGGAGCTGATGGCCGAGCAGGAGAGTCTCAAGACCGCCCTGGAGGCCTTCAAGAAGGACAGGGCAGACTGGGAGGCTTCCATAGTCGACCAGAAGGCAAGGATCGAGACGATTGAGAAGGACAGGAAGTCGCTCGAGGCCATGGCGTCCGAGCTCGAGACGCGCGGGACCTCCCTGGGAGAGGCCGAGGCTGCCTTCAAGGCGAGACAGGAGGAGCTGAGCAACGGACTGGCCCAGCTGGAAGCGGACCGCAAGGCGTTCATGGAGGAGCACGACAAGTCGAAGGCGGAGCTCCAGGCAGCGCTGGCTGCGCTGGAGGAGCGCGAGACGAAGCTGAAGCAGGCCGAGACCGATGTTGACTCATTGCGATCCCAGCACGAGAAGGCGCTCGCCGAGCTGAAGCCGAGGCAGGAACTGCTCTCTTCTCAGACGGAGGAGCTGAACAGGAACCTCAACGAGCTGCAGAATCGGGAGAAGGCCCTGGAGGCAGAGAGGGCAGATCTTGAGAAGAGACGGCTCGATCTCGAGAAGAGCGCCGAGGCGAAACAAGCGGAATTGGCCGCGTTGCTGTCCAAGATAGGCCTTGAGAATGACGAGCTCAAGCAGAGGGCCGCCGAGTTGGAGACGCGCGAACTCGGCGTACGGGAGAGGGAATCCAAGGTGACTGGGTCCGAGGAGCGCATGGAGACCCTCCTGAGGGACCTTGACAAGAGGGAGAAGGACCTGCAGAAGCGTGATTCCGCAATCAGGGACTCGTTAGAGGTCCAGCAGCGCACCGCTCAGGAGCTGGTGGCGCGAGAATCGCAGCTGAATTCCAGGGAGTCCACGGTGATGTCCAAGGAGGCGGATGTCGCCGAGATGAAGGCCAAGGCGGACGCCCACCTCGATGCATTGACGCAATCCAAGAAGGAAGCCGACCGTGCACAATCGGATCTGACGAAGAAGCTGGCGGTACTCGCAGACCAGGAGAAGGCTCTTGCGGAGCAGGGACAGAAGCTCAAAGAGGACCGAGAGGCCCTGAGGAAGAAGAACGAGACTCTCAAGGGCAAGGAGGAAGACCTGGAATCCCGCATCAAGGCCCTTGCCGATAGAGAGAAGGCCCTCGACGCCGAGGCATCCAAGGCGAAGGCCAAGATCGAAGAGGAGATGAAGAGGTTCGAGGACGAGCGCAGGAAGATAGCGGACACGGCCGCCCAGTTCGAGAGCCGGGAGAAGGCCATTCAAGAGAAGGCCGATGCTCTCGAGATGACGAAGACGGAGCTGGACTCCAGGGAGACCAGCTTCAGGGACAAGGTCGATGAGATGAACCGCAGGAGGGACTCGCTCCAGGAAGAGATGGTCAAGGTCGCCGAGGAGAAGGCCAAGGTCGAGAAGATGCGGGACAACCTCGACAGGCACAAGCAGGTCGTCAGGGAGCAGGTCGACAGCATCTCCGAGATAACGAAGAAGCTTGAGGAGCTCCGGGCGAGGTCCAGGAAGCGCGCCGAGGAAGCTGCAGCCGCCCCAGTTGAGCAGCCCAAGACCTGAGCGCAGCCTTGTCGGTCCTTATCGAGCCAGCTCGGGCCAGCTGTTCTCGAGGCTCTTCGCGGCAGCGAGGAGCGTCCTTCTGAAGAGCGGCTTGCGTCTCGCATCGATCCTCAGATGCTTCGCGACGAACGGCCTCACCTTCTCGAGGGCGTCCACGTGCGCTGTCTTCTCGTACCTTGCGATCATGTGCACGCAAAGGTCGAACTTGATCGGCGTGAAGAACGGCTCGCTCCCTAGGATGGATCCAGCCAACTGCCCGAGATCGTCGAACGGGTTTCCCTTCTCGCAGTCCTCCAGATCGACGCCGACCAGTTCCTGATCGGCCATTATGAAATTGGAGAGGACCGCGTCTCCCATGATGCGGGCGGCGCCGCCGAAAGAAAGCTTCTCGTGGAAGCGCGCGAGCCAGGCTCCTGCCTCCTCGGCCGCA
>JALOTQ010000036.1 GCA_025457815.1 Thermoplasmata archaeon | reverse complement strand
AGTTTCGGGGAGCGCGCTTCCAAGAGCTTCCTTAGCTTGCCCAGCTCGTCGAGCTTGGAAGGCACGAGCAGAACGCCGTCCGCGCCCCGTTCCATCGTCTCGAAGAACAGCCTCGCCTCCTCGGCCGTCTTGGCGAGCATCATGAGCCTCGAGCCGGAGCCCTGGAAGTGCACGATCAGGTTCTCCAGCGGTATGACCTTCCAGTTGCTGGCCGAGACCACCACAGTGGTGCCCTTCTCCGCGAGTTTCTTCGCCTTGAGCTCGTCGGCCTTGGATTTCAGGTCCACCAGATGGCCTACCGGGTCGCCCTCCTCGAGGAACGTGTTCGACTTGAGGGTGAGGGCCCTGAACCGGCCCAGGCCCGTGAACTCGGCGTCCTTCTCCTCCAGGACCACGGTGTCGAAACCGTTCTCTAGTGCTGAGAGAACGATCTTCTTCCTGCTTTCACTGCTGGGCTGGAAAAGGGCGCCAACCCAAATGTGGCGGTCTATCAGGTGCTCACCGCCTATATGCTTCCTCAGGGCGCATGCCATCAAAGACAATTCTACTTAGCGCTCTCGTTATGCCAGCAACGTCGTCGTGCTGGAACACGTTCCGGCCTATCGAGACGCCCTTGGCCCCCGCCTGGACAGCGTCGTAGACCATCGAGAGGAAATCCGCATCTGATTTCATCTTGGGGCCGCCCGCTATGACGACCGGTATCGGGGTCCCCTTGACGACCTCCTTGAACGACTCCGCGGACCCCGTGTAGTTCGTCTTGACCACGTCGGCGCCCAGCTCGGCCGCGAGCCTGGCGCAGTGCTTCACGGCCTCAAGGTCGAACTGGTCCTTCACGTTCGGTCCTCTGGGGTAGCACATGGCCAGCAAGGGAAGGCCCATCGCCCTGCACTCGTCCGCGACCATCCCGAAGTCGGCCACCATGTCATCCTCGTGGCCTCCTCCGATGTTGCAGTGTATTGAGACTGCATCTGCACCCAATGCGGCCACATCCGGCACGCCCGCAACGAGTCTCTTGTAGTTGGAATCAGCCGATAGCGACGTGCTGGCGGAGATATGTACTATGAGCGCGACCTTGCTTCCCACAGCTGGGCCGAGATACGGGACGAGGCCTTTGTGAACGACTACTGCAGAGGCGCCGCCTTCCGCGACCTTGTCAACCGTGGCCCTTATGTCAGCGACCCCCTTGACTGGACCGAGGGATATTCCGTGGTCCATGGGTACTATGACGGTCTTCTGGCTCCTCTGGTCGAAGATCCGCCGCAGCCTGATCGTCTTCCCGTCCATGTGCTCACCAATCGCATACCGTGCTATTCTTTGTCAATGTAGTTCGCCATGTAGCTGGACATATATGTCGCTTGCTACTGGATAACCGTGCGAAGGCGTACATTGGACGCAATATTAATCTATTACTGTACATATCTAATCAACGATTGTTATGTGGGACAAGATTGCGAACTACTTCGAGAAGTACCCTTCCCAGGCGAAGGTTGCCAGATACCTCCTGAGGTACGGCCTGCGAATCGACAAGGACCAGGTCCTGTGCGGCGACGTGGAGATTGCCGACTCCGCTCTGGCAAGGGCAGCTGGCGTCGACAGGAGGGTCGTGAAATCGACCATAGAGACGATCAAGGGCGATCCCACCCTTCTGAAGTTCTTCTCCCAGCTGCTCCCGACGAACCACCTCAAGAACGCAGCATCCGCCATGGGCTGGAGCGCGATCGAGATCGTGCCCGTGAACGCCCACGAGCCTGGCATCATATCGGCGGTCGCTGACATCCTCCAGAAGGGGAACATCAGCATAAGGCAGGCCATAGTGGACGACCCAATGACTTCCGAGGAGCCGAAGCTGTTCATCGTGACGGAGAGCCAGGTCCCGTCCGAGCTCATCCCGGCCATAAGGCAGGCGAAGGGCGTCAAGGGCGTCACCATCTACTGATTCGAATGCGGTTCGGAGTCGGGTCATCGGGGGAAACGTGACTCAATGGCCAGAATGAGCGAGGTGTCCAGGGCGTATCTCGCCGTCGGCATCGCCATGGTCTCCGTCTCGTTCGCATCCATATTCATCAAGTGGAGCGAGAGCCCCCCGTTCATAATCGCCGCCTATAGGCTCGGCCTCTCCTGCCTCCTGCTGTTGCCGTTGATGCTATGGGTCAACGGCTTCTCGGACATGATGCGGTTCACTCGAAAGGAGCTGATGCTCGTCGTCCTGAGCGGGGTGGCCCTGACGTTCCATTTCGAGCTCTGGATAGTCTCGCTCTCCCTGACGCTGGTGGCCACATCGGTCATCCTCGTCACATCACACCCCCTGTTCGTGGCCGCCGTCTCCCACTTCCTTCTCAAGGAGGAGGTCAAGAGGGTTGCCGTGGTGGGTATTGTGATCGCTTTCGGCGGCGTTGTGGTGCTGTATGCGGGGGACTACTCCTCAGGCGGCGAGTCGCTCCTCGGAGACATGCTCGCGTTCGTCGGGGGTCTCTTCGCGGGCGTCTACTTCCTATCTGGTAGGGTGGCCAGGCAGACCATAGGCGTGGTCCCGTATGCGTTCTCCGTCTATGCGCTCTCAACCGTCCTCCTGTTCTTCTCGGCGGCCCTTGCGGGAGACAAGTTGGCGGTCTCCGACCCGAGGGAGCTCGGACTGTTCTTCCTGATGGCCCTGATACCGACGATACTCGGCCACACGATGTTCAACTACGCCCTCAAGAAGGTCCCTGCGCACATCATATCCACGAGCGTGCTGGGTGAGCCGATTGGCGCCTCGCTCCTCGCGTACATGCTGCTCCCGGACGAGGTTCCGACCGTCTGGGTCGTCGCTGGAGGCGCTCTCGTCATCCTTGGGCTGTACCTCGTGCTGGCCCTCGGATACGGTCCAGCAGTCAGGCAGGAAGAGGTAATTGACTAGCGGTAATCGCGAATAGTGCTTCCGCACGTCTGGCCAGAGGTTCGTGTATCGGCTCGCTCGAACGCGCAATCTCGCACTTTTGACACTCGTATTGCCTATAACACCCGTACCTTTCAAGTGAAAAGGATATCACCCTCCCCCGTCTACCTACAGAACATGGCCATGAATCTGGACGATGTGGACAGGAAGATCCTACGGGAGTTGCAGCGGGACGGTCGTGCCTCTTTTAGGGACATATCCTCGCGGATAGACGTGAGTACCCCGACTGTGAGTTCCCGGGTGCAGGCAATGGTGGATGTGGGCCTGATAAGGGGCTATTCCACGCTGCTTGACGCGGAGATGCTGGGACAGGTATCGGTCGCGCTGCTCATCGAGGCGAAGCCCTCGGACCTCGACAAGGTTGTGGAGAAGATCAAGGACGAGGAAATCGTCAGGCAGATCTATGTGCTCTCGGACTCGAGGATTCTGTGCATACTCGCCTTCTACAACCAGGTGAAGTACCAGAGGTTCTTGGAGTCCCTCGCGCAGGTGCCTGAGATAACTAGCATGGACAACTCGATGGTGATGAGGGTTCCGAAGGAGAGCCCCAGGGCCTCCCTTACGGACGAAGCCGGCCTGATGATCAGATGCTACTACTGCGGCCACATGATGAAGGACGAGGGCGTCAAGATCAAGCTGGACGGGAAGTACCACTACCTGTGTTGCAGCGTCTGCGAGCGGCTGTATCGGGAGAAGTACGAGAAGCTCAAGAAGTCCGCTGGGACGCTACGCCCGCTCCCGACGGTTCAGTCGGAGCACCCGGTCGCCAACTCCACTCACTGATGGAGTAAGTTCGGGTCTCAGGCGTACTTCTCAGGGCTCTTGTCGAACGCCTTCTTGCAGCCAGGAGCGCAGAAGAAGTACTCCTTGCCGTTGTAGCTCGACTTCCACTTGGCCGTCTTTGGGTCGACTTCCATCTTGCAGATCGGGTCTGTTGCCATTCCGGTTCACCTCCCTACGAGTTGTGGTGCGAGCGGAGCCGGGGTCTTTTCGTTCGCGGGGCGCAAAAAGAGGCCGACTCCGCTCCGCGGACAATATACTCTTCAGAGTGCTGATATTCATTGTGCCTTACGCCGGGCCCCAAGGCATTTGCTGGCGTGAAACAACAACCCTTATATTCGCGGAGCAGGTTCGCGAATCGAACCGTCTGGTGTGTGTCGATGGCAGGAACTAGGAAGTCGATGGAGAGCTCGGTCACAGGAGCCATAATCGCCCAGTTCGCAGAGGACATGAAGTCCTTCTCTCAGGCAGAAGTGATTGTCGTCGGAGGGGGCCCCAGCGGGCTCATGGCAGCACTCGACCTCGCCAAGAAGAAGGTCAAGGTGCTGGTGGTCGAGAGGAATCCACATCTCGGAGGTGGTTTCTGGCTTGGCGGATTCTTCATGAACACGGTAACAATCCGATCCCCCGCGGAGAGTATACTGGACGAGCTGGGTGTGAAGTACAAGCAGTTCGAGAAGGGGTTGTACGGCGTGCCCGGGCCTCTGATCTGCTCCAAGCTCATAGCGGCCACATGCGAGGCGGGCGCGGGCATACTCAACATGGTTTCTTTCGACGACGTCGTCCTCCGCGAGAGGAACAGGGTTGCAGGAGTGGTTGTGAACTGGACCTCCGCGTCTTCTCTGCCAAAGGCGATCAGCATGGTGGACCCCATCGCGCTCGAGGCGAAGGTGGTTATCGATGCGACGGGCCATGACGCATGCGTGGTCAGGAAGCTGGAGGAACGCGGGCTCTACAAGGTGCCCGGATTCGGCGCCATGTGGATCGAGAAGAGCGAGGACGAGGTCGTGAAGCACAGCGGCTTCTGCCACCCTGGTCTGATCGTCACGGGCATGGCAGTGTCAACGACATTCGGCTTGCCGAGAATGGGTCCGACCTTCGGCTCGATGCTCCTGTCCGGAAGACGGGGAGCGGCTCTCGCCTACGAGAACCTCAGGAAAAAGAAGTGATCTCTTCCAGCAGCCGAACAAGACGCCTGAAGTACCTCCATCAGTCAGCGATTCTCATAGAATGAAGCGAGGTCATTGACCGATATGTCCTTCTTTAGAGCGTGCTCCATTGCCATCACTGCCGCGCGAGCTCCTTGTATTGTTGTGAACATCGGGATCTCCAATTCCACGGCCAGCCTCCGCATCATATAGCCATCTCTCCTGGCACCTGAGGCCTCCGTAGGTGTGTTGATCACGAGCTGGACGTCGCCCTTTCGCATAAGGGACAGAGCGTCCGGGGATCCATGTTCGGATATCCGATAGACAGCGGTCGCGGCGATTCCGTTCGACCTGAGGACATCTGCGGTGCCTCTTGTTGCATATAGGCCGAAGCCCATGGACGCCAGCTTCCTGCCGAGGATGGTTGCGGTGTGTTTGTCCATGTCCGCCACGCTGATGAAGACGTTCCCCCGCTTGGGCAGTCTCTGCCCAGATGCGACCAACGCCTTCCAGACCGCTGCGGGATAGGTCGAGTCGATCCCCATGACCTCCCCCGTGGACTTCATCTCCGGCCCCAGGATGCTGTCCACTCCGGGGAGCTTCAGAAATGGGAACACAGACGATTTCACTGCCACGTGCTCTGTCCTCGCCTCCCCTTCGAGTCCCAATTCCTTCAGAGTCCTGCCGAGCATCACCTTCGTGGCGATCTTCGCCAGAGGGACTCCCGTGGCCTTCGAGATCACGGGCACCGTTCTGCTCGCCCTCGGATTGGCCTCCAGCATGTAGATCCATCCGTCCTTGTACGCGAGCTGGAGGTTCATCAGACCTACGGTCTTCAGCGCGAGAGCCACTTCCCGGGTTACCCTCCTGATCTCATTCATCGTCTCGTGCCCGAGCGTCTGGGGCGGCAGGACCATCGTGGCGTCTCCGGAGTGCACTCCAGCCTCCTCGATGTGCTCCAATATCCCGCCGATGTAGACCTCCTGACCGTCGCACACGGCGTCCACATCTATCTCAATCGCATGTGTGAGGTATTTGTCGACAAGTATCGGACGCTTCTTCGAAACCTTCGCCGCACTTCTCATGTATGTCTCGAGCTCCATCTCGTTGTAGACGATCTCCATCGCCCTGCCTCCGAGGACGTAGCTGGGCCTGATGAGCACTGGGTATCCGATTTCCGCAGCGAGGCTCTTGACCTCTTCGAACGAGAAACCAGTGCCAGACTTCGGCTGCAGGATGCCGAGGTCGTCCATGAGTTTCGCAAACTTCTTCCGATCTTCTGCGAGGTCAATCGACTCAGGCGAGGTGCCCAGGATTTTCGTCTTCCTGTCCTTCAGTTCCTTCATCAGGGGCAGAGCGAGGTTGATCGAGGTCTGGCCCCCGAACTGGAGTATGATGCCGTCCGCATCCTCCTTCTCGACAACGTTCAGGACATCCTCAACCGTGATTGGCTCGAAGTAGAGCCTCGTCGAGATGTCGAAGTCTGTGGAGACCGTCTCAGGGTTGTTGTTGACGATGATCGCATCGACGCCTTCCTCTTTGAGCGCCAATGCCCCGTGAACGCAGCAGTAGTCGAATTCTATGCCCTGGCCTATCCTTATCGGCCCCGCGCCGACGACGATTACCTTCCTGTTCTGCGAGGTCCTTCCCTCGCACTCTGTCTCGAAGGTCGAGTAGAAGTAAGGGGTGGCGGCTTCGAACTCCGCTGCGCACGTGTCGACCATTTTGAAGGTGGCCTTGAGGTTCTTGGAGTTGCGCATGTTCCTGATCGTCCGCTCCTCCTTGTTGGTGAGTAGGGCGATGTACTCGTCGCTGAAACCAAGTCTCTTGGCTTTGTCCAGGACTTCGCCGTCCAACGACGTCATCAACTCCTTCTCGACCTGCACGAGATCCTCGAGTTTCTTGACGAAGAAGGGATCCCAGTTTGTCAGAGAGCAGATTCTCTCTGTCTGCATGCCTCTCCTAATCGCCTCAACTATCTCGTACATCCGCAGGTCGGTGGCAGTGGCGAGATCCTTCTCGATCTCCTCATCGCTCCATTTCTCAGCCTCGAGTCCAACCCGGTCGATCTCCAGCGAACGCACAGCCTTGAGCAGGGCCTCCCCAATGCTCCTTCCGATGGCCATGACCTCACCAGTGCTCTTCATCTGTGTGCCAAGCCGCCTGTCCACTGTCCTGAACTTGTCGAACGGCCATCTCGGAATCTTCACAACCACGTAGTCGATGGACGGTTCGAAGGCCGCGCAGGTTTTCTTGGTTATGGCGTTGGGTATCTCGTCGAGGGTCATTCCGACCGCAATCTTCGCGGCGACCCTGGCGATTGGGTACCCAGTCGCTTTCGAGGCAAGCGCGGAGCTCCTCGAGACTCTCGGGTTGACCTCGATCACCCTGTACTCGCCTGTCTTGGGATGCACGGCGAACTGGATGTTCGCACCTCCCTCAATCCCAAGTGCCCTAATGATCTTGATGGTCGCGTTCCTCAGCATCTGGTGGTCATTGTCGCTCAGCGTCTGCGCGGGTGCAACGACGATGCTCTCACCCGTGTGTATCCCCATCGGGTCGAGATTCTCCATGTTGCAAACGATGATGCAGTTATCCTTCGAGTCGCGCATGACCTCGTACTCGAACTCCTTCCATCCGATGACGCTCTCCTCGATGAGCACCTGGTGGATCCGTGAGTATGCGATGCCTCGGCCAGCTATCTCGACGAGCTGGTCCTTGTCGTACGCGATGCCGCCGCCCGTGCCCCCCAAGGTGAACGCCGGCCTCACAAGGACCGGATAGCCGCCTATCTCCTCGACTGCTATCGTCGCGCCCTCGATCGAGTTGGTCGTCTTGCTCTTCGGAATGGGCTCGTTCAGGTCGAGCATCATCTTCCTGAACAGTTCCCTGTCCTCCGAGAGGGCGATCGCCCTCGGCTGGCTCCCGAGTAGCTCTATGCCGAGTTTCTTCAGCGTCCCCGCCTCTGCAAGTTCGGAGCACAGGTTCAGCGCGGTCTGGCCGCCCATGCCGGACAGAATCCCGTCCACCCGCTCCTTCTCCAGTATCTTGGTGACGGTCTCCAGGTTCAGAGGTTCGATGTAGACGATGTCCGCGATTTCCCTGTCCGTCTGAATCGTCGCAGGATTGGAGTTCACGAGCAGAGTCGTGTAGCCCTCCTCTCTGAGCGACCTGCATGCCTGGGACCCCGAGAAGTCGAATTCCGCAGCCTGCCCAATCACAATAGGTCCAGAGCCGATGACCATGAGCTTCTTCAGATCCTTCCTTTTGGTCATCGTCCGCCCTCCAGCATCTTCCTGAACCTGTCGAACAGGAAGCTCGTGTCCTGCGGTCCCGGATGCGACTCCGGATGGAACTGTACTGAGAAGATGGGCAGCTCGCGATGCCTCATACCTTCGACGGTGCCGTCGTTCAGGTTCACAACGCTAACATCGAGTCCAGCATCTTCGGCGGAATCCTTGTCGACCGCGAACCCGTGGTTCTGCGAAGTGATGTAGACCCTGTCCTCGAACTTGACGGGCTGGTTGATGCCTCTGTGGCCGAACTTCAGCTTGTATGTCTTTGCGCCGAACATCAGGGACAGCAGCTGATGGCCGAGGCAGATGCCCATCATCGGATACTCATCCCTGAGCGCCCTCAGTGTCGCAACCGTGGTGGCCATCATCTCTGGGTGAGATGGGTTCCCTGGACCGTTCGATATGAATATTCCATCAGGGTCGAGCTCGACCACCTTCTCCTTGGGCGTGTCGAACGGAAGGACGCTGACGTTGAAGCGCTTTCTCAACTCAGCGACGATGTTGCCTTTCAGGCCGCAGTCGAACAGGGCGACCCTACTCGTGAACCCGGCGTCGTGATGGACTATCCTGCTCGTGCTCACCCTGGCGACTAGGTTCTCCTCCTCTGGATGCTTCCGTGAGCGCAGTTTCTCAAGCGCCTTCTCCGGGCTCTCAGAGGATATCGCGCCCTTCATGGTGCCATGGTCACGTATCAGTCGGATGAGTGCGCGCGTATCGATTCCGCAGATTCCTGGCACGTCGTCCTTCAGGAGGAAATCTTCAACAGTGGAGCTACAGTCCCTGTGGCTCGGATGGACGCAATTCTCCTTGACAACGTATCCCCAAACCTGGACCTTCCCGGACTGATTGTCTTGCTTGTTGACGCCATAATTGCCAATCAACGGGTAGGAGGACACCAGGATCTGGCCACAGTACGAGGGGTCAGTCAACGACTCCTGGTATCCAGTCATGCCAGTGGCGAAGACGACTTCTCCAAAAACCTCTCGTTCGGAAGCGAAGGCACACCCCTCGAAGACTGTCCCATCCTCGAGGACAAGGTACCTCCTCATTCACACGACCTTTCGGATATTCAGGCAGGGGTTAAAGAATCTTGTTGTGTCCCTTCCGACCTTGCTGCCGGTAATGTATCCGATTCTAGACATACGTCCGGCATAGCGCCGTGCGGCAGAGGGGTGGCGAGGCGTGCGAATGAATAATAGTCACGAACTCACTCCGCGGGCTGATCGTGATGTTCCCAGCGCACTGCAAAGAGGTCAGCGTCAAATCGGTCAAGTTCGAGCTCACCGAGGAGAACATCAAGGGCTACCTCCGCGGCAAGAAGGCCTACATCCGCACCAGGTACTTCATATTCAACAACGGCGAGGACTGGGCGGTCGCGCTGATCGTGCGAAAGGGCCCGGTCGAGGTGCTCCAAGAGATCGCATCGGTCCATATTCTATCTCTACCTCAGGAGACCGCATTCCACGACGATCCCCGACTCGAGGTGCTTTCCGCCAGTGCCATGGGGGCGCTCAGGGAACGCCTCGGGAAGAAATGCGTTGTCGTGCGCGGGAAGGCAGAGCACGTGTCCTTCTTCATCGACGAGCCGCCTTACGAGCTCACGATATTCGACGTGGTCCCGCCGTCCCCTTCGAAACTCGAGGCGCTCGTGCGAAGCGTGCTCGAGTACGATCTTCAGGACAGATACGTGAAGCCCAAGACGGTTGAGATGGACCTCAATGCGTTGGCATCTGCGGCGACCACGAGGCTCGTGATGTTCCCATGTCGCGCATCTGGTCTCGGCTCGGGCGAGGACAGACTCTACCTGGATGAGACTCCAGAGCTCTCTGCGGAGGACCTCAGGGAGGTCACCCTCGTCGGCTGCAGCCTCTCAGCGCGCATTTTCAAGGCGATCTACGGCGCGGAGCCAAGAATGATCAACATGTGCCCGCAGGAGCTGGCGAGGGATATGGGCATCAAAGGCCCGCTTCTGATGAAGTGCTGCAAGGTGAAAGAAGGCTTCGAGGCCTCGAACGGCGTTGCAGTCGTCCCTTGGGGCGCCAGAGCTCCCGAGGTGGCCTCGGCCCTGAAGGCCATCCTGCGCTAGATGTCCAGGTCATCCTGCTTGAACCTGACCGCCGGGCACGGCCCGAGGCATCTCCCGCAGTGGTCGCACTTGGTCGGGTCTATCGTCACGAGCCCGTCGAGGTGAAGTGCGCCGTTCGGACATCTCCCAGTGCAGATGCCGCAGCCTGCGCACTCAACTGCCCTGAAAACTATCTCCCGGAGCATCTCAGCTTTCTCGCGGAGCTCCCCCTCGTCCTTGGCTCTGATCATCACGGGGCCCTCTCGGAAGACCGTTATCGACTTCACCTCCGCGATGCTGCCATCTGGCGAGGTGTTGACACGACCAACTATCTCCAGCATGTTCGCGACCCTCTCCATCGGGAGAGGTCTGCTGAACACGCCTTCCATGCTCAGGCCCTCGACGCATGGATTGTAGCCGCTCGTGCTCTCGAATCGGAGCGGTGAATCCTCCGTCGGTTCAACGCAGTGAGAGAAGTCCTCTCGATGGGCCGGTCCGAGCTCATCGACGACCGATTTCGGAAGTCTCTTCCATCTCCACAGGTCGTATTCCACCCACGCGCGAGGCTTCCCCTTCACTGACGCATGCTCCTCAATGAAGCGCTGCCAGCGGTCGTACTCGCCGCCGATCTCCTTGACTCTTCTGAGCTCCGCCAAGTCCGTCGCGGGGCACATGAAACAGCCTATCCGCTCGAGCCCCTGCTCGTAGAGCGGGTTCGCCTTCGCTCCTTTGGACATCAGGTAGAGCCAAACATGGAGTGCGGTCCATTTCTGTATGGGTGAAGCCGCGAGCTGGTTCGGAGTCCAAGGATTCCTCCAGACGCGGCTCTTCTCGGCCCTCTGCTGTGATTCGTAAGCTCTCTGCCCTATGAATGAGAGGACTCCCTTCGGGAAGTGCTTCTGGATCAGCTGCGTGGCGGGACCGAGCTTGCACGTCTTGCAGCACCACCGGAAATCCTTCGCGGGCGGGCCGAAGTGCTCCAGGTTCCTCCAGAAGGAATCGCCCGCGCTCTCCACGATCAACTCTAGAGAGTGTTCCCTGGCCACCTCCGAGACGTTACGCTTCGTCTCCTCGAATTCGAGGCCTGTGTCTATGAACAGCAGTTTCGGCCTGATTCCCGCATCCAGAACGAGCAGCAGCGTCGCGAGGCTGTCCTTTCCTCCGCTGTAGGAGACTGCAACTGGGATGTCGTTTTCGGACATGATATCATGGATGAACCGTTTCGATTCGTTGACTCGTCTCGCGATGACCTCGCTGTTGGCCCTTACGGCATCGTCCCAAGTAGCCTTCTTGGCACCTGCACGAGGCTCAGGAGCAACCTTCCATCTGGTCTTGATTGCGGTTCCTCTCTTGTGCTCCATCATCTCGGACGCGGACATCTTCGAGGTGCCTACCGAAACAGGTTCGCGGCCCTCGGTGAGAACCAGCACCTCATCTCCTGGAACGATGCCCAGGTCGCATTCCTGGACTCCTACTGCGAGCGTGCTCGCGCTCTTCTCCAGCACAGCCTTCGCCGCGCCGGGATCTATCACAACCCAACCTTTCCGGGCAAGAGGCGCTATTGCGGCCGCACCCGCTGGTCGCAGCAGGAACTTCTCGCCCTTCAGGAGCTCATAGCGGACCGTTCCGACGATCGTCCCGTCGACGATGACCTCATCCATGCGGTCGATGTCGGGCGCCTTGTTGAGGAGGATGGTCCGGCCCTCGGGCAGCATCGCCTCTCCGCACCCGACTCCGAATTGAGCATCGATCAGCGACCTGATTCGCTCGATGTCCGACCTGAACGCGGGCCGTGCATCCCCTGGAGGGGTGAGCTTGATCGGCCTCGTCTTCCCACCGCAAATGCCGCATGTCGGCTGCTCTAGTATGGGCAGGTTGCACTCATCGCACCAGCGCAGGTGGATCTTGCCGAGGATTACAGCGCCCACGCTATCGGTGTAAGTGCCACGTGATTAAAGCCTTTGAGATGCCGCGCCTGGCTACTTCAGGGCCTTCCACTGCTTGACGACGCTCTCGATCGCGTCCTTGGCGCGCTCGATCCTGTCCTCAGCCTGGAGCCTGCTCATCCCGGGCCCAGTGATGCCTAGGCCGACAGGCTTCTCGAACTCGACC
>JALOTQ010000139.1 GCA_025457815.1 Thermoplasmata archaeon | reverse complement strand
CGTCCTGTTCGAGAACTCGCCGACCAGGGAGTCGGCCCCGAAGAACGTAGCGCATATGATGATCAGTATGTTGGCGAAGCCCAGGATGAGCGAGCCGAAATCCTGCGGGGTGATCTGCCAGTCGTAGGTGGCAGTCATGTTGTAGCCTGTCACGTTCTCGAAGAAGAATACCGAGTAGGCGCCAACTGGCATGTACGCAGTGCTCATCTGATTCTCGATCTTGACAAGCACCCAACCTTCCTGGGGGTATTCCGTCCCGTTCTGGTACACGACGAGGTTCTCGATATCTGCGCCTGTCCTTGCGAGCACAGCCGCCGTCTGGTAAGGCAGCAGGCCGGGAGGCCCGATGTATGTCAGCTCTAGGGGCACGTTGGTGTCCTGGCCGCTGTACGGGCTGCCCAGAGCAGGCGGCAAGATGAATATGAGGCCGAGGACGAGGGCAGATATCATTATGGCCGCGATGATCCTCCATGAGCGCAGGTACTTCAGCAGCTCGTACCTCCACACGATGGGTATCTGCATGAAGTTGGACGGTGGTGTGAAGTGCGCCATCTGAGATCACCTCGACTCCTTGACCAGGTCCATGTACATCATCTCCAGCGGCAGGCCGACCTGGCTGAACCCGGAAACCTTTGCTCCGGATGCCTGGATGCTTAGAAGGAGGTCTGCCCTAGAATCGATCTGTCCTTCGAAGGTCACGAGGAACACGTTCCCGCCCACCCTCTCGACGGTGCGGACGTTCGGGAGCTTCGTCACGGAACCCAGCAGGGCGTCGGAGGCGGCGCCGACGGTGACCACCTCGATCTTGGTCACCTTCGATATCGTCTTGAGCTTGTCGATGGAATCGTAGACCAGGAGTTTCCCGTGGTCTATTAGCGCCGCCCTGTCGCAAACCTCCTGGACCTCGCCCAACAGGTGCGAGCTCATGAATATGGTGTACTTCTCCTTCTTCAGATCCCTGATGATCTCGCGCACCTCGACCATGCCCCTCGGATCGAGGCCGCTGGTCGGCTCGTCGAGTATGAGTATGTCCGGCTCGTGCAGGAGCGCCTGCGCGATCGCGAGCCTCTGCTTCATGCCCTTGGAGAACTTCCCGATCCTCGTCTTCCGCCACTGGTCGAGCTTCACCTGGTGAAGCACCTCACTTCCGCGCTCGCGGATGTCCTTGGCATGCATGCCCCTCACGCTGCCCAGATATGCGAGCGTCTCATCTGGGGTGAGGAATGGGTAGAACTCAGGGGTCTCAACGACTGCGCCGACATGAGCGAGCGCCTCCTTCGGATTCGTGACAACATCCGTGCCGTGAAGGAACGCACGCCCGCTCGTCGCGGATATCAGGTTGGTGAGTATCTTGATGGTGGTTGTCTTCCCCGCGCCGTTGGGCCCGAGGAACCCGACTGTTGTGGCTTCCGGAACCTTGAGCGACAGAGAGTCGACTGCTTTTATTGTCCCGAAGTCCTTGGTGAGATTCTGTATCTCTATCATGTCGTCACCTCGCCGGTCACCATTGACGCCAACTGAAGAGAATTATTTAAGCAAAACTGTGGAAAACCGGACATGACCGAGGAATTCTACACCATCCCGAGATCTTCGTACAGCTCCATGGCAAGTCGACCTGCCTCAGCCTTGTCCTTCACAGGATGCATCAGGAGCCTGCCGCCGGGGTAGAGCGTCATCTCGATGTCCTTCTTGACCACGAGCATCACGCCTGGGTTGGCGAGTATCTCGTATCCTCTGCCTGCCAGTATCTCTTCGCATCGCGCGAGGTCCAGATCGACCCTCTTCTTGGGGACCGCCTCGTAGGCGTCGAACCTGCACGGCTTGACTGCCATGAACTCCAAGAACATCACTTCTTCTTTAGAATCGTGTCCAGCAGCGAATCGACGTCGCGCCGCAGGTCAGCTAGGCCGGACTCGTTTATGACCATGTGGTCAGCGAGGGCGATTGCGTTTCCCAGGCCCCACTCGAGCTCCCGCCTGTCCCTGGAGTCGAACTCGGGCCTGGTGGCAGGCGAGTCCTTCCGTGCCCTCGCCTGGAGCCGCTCGAACCGCGTCTTGGGGGACGTGTGAATCGCCACGACGACCAGGTCCTCTCCGAAGGCGTGCTTGAAGGCCTTGATCTCCTCGACGCTCCTAGTGCCGTCTATGAGCACCAGGTCGCCCCCGACGTACGGAATGGTCCTCTTCGCCCATATCTCGTTCCCGTACCTCTTGCGCTCCTCGTTCGCGAGCGTACCTATGCTGGAATCCGATGGGTCGAGGCCGAACTCCTTTGCCTTGTCCCGGACGATGTCTCCCATCCTGATGATCTTCGCTCCCCTCGCCTGGCAGCACTTCAGGAACTCCTCCTTGCCCGAACCCGGCATCCCAGTCGTGACGATGATCTTCATGGCCTATCTGACACTCAACGAACCTGCGGTTACTAAAATGCTTTGGAGAATCAGTCTCCGATTGCCGGCCCAAGGAGCCTCGCGATCGCCGCGTCCTCGAATCCCGCCCTGGACCAGTATCTCGGGCAGAGGCCCAGCCCGACGCATTTGAGATAGGCCTCCCTGCTGCTGAAGGATCTCTCGAAGTTGCCACCTTCAGACGACGGCGCACTCTCCGCTGGTGTGGCCAAAAAGGACTCGATCCCTTCGGGAACCAACTTCGACCCTGACTTGGCAGCGGTATCGAGCACGGCACCTGGCTCGGCCCCGGCCTTCGCGCACCTGATCATGAATTCGGTCGCGCCCCTGGCATCCATTCCCATCTCGAATGCTCTCTCGAGCGACGGGATGTCATAGTGCAGGTAGCCCGGGTCCCTTGACACCAAGCGCATCTCTTTCGGGTCTTCGGACACCTTCAGGAAGGATCTGCACGGGAAAGGACAGCCGTAACAGCCGGACACCCTATGGACAAGGGCCTTGAAATCAGGCCTTCTCGCGGCTTCGGTGTAGGACGCGAGGCCTTCGTTCTCTCCGAGCCGCTCGATGTGCTCCCTCATGAGCAGCACCGATTCCTCGAAATGACCGTCAGGCTCGGAGACCTCCAGCTCACCCATGCCCCTGAATGCGATCGCGAGCAGGTTCCTCCTTCCCAGATCGGATCCCAACCCGAGCTTGTCCTCTCCTCCCCAGTAGTTCACGACGAACTGGCTCCCTGGGCTGCGTGCGTCACCCCAAGGACCCGCGGACAGCACCTGGATCTTGGCGTCTCCCTGGTCAGACCTGATGCGGTCCGTCCTTGCCCACGAATCGGAACCCTTGAGAGAGGGCGATGGGACCAGCTCTATCATGCCGTCCCTCGCCCAGACGTACGCGGGCTCAGGCGACTCGCCTTTGATGACGATGAAGTCGAATCCGGTGAGCTTCAGCTCCACACCCGCGAAACCCATGACAGGGGCGATCCTAGATGGACCGCCAGAGGAGGAGGCTGCGCGGACGATCCCGCAGCACGATGCTGGTGCGAACGATCCTGTCAGAACCCCGGTGCCGAGGACCAGCGAGTCCGCGCCATGCGCAGCGGCAAGGGCGTCAGCCAGCTCGACAGATGACCTTGCCCGCGAGTCGTCGCCCCCAGGGAGCTGCTCCTCGGCATACTCTCCAGTGGCCAGGTCCAGTATGCCCACGCGGTTGTTCCGGAGGAACA
>JALOTQ010000138.1 GCA_025457815.1 Thermoplasmata archaeon | reverse complement strand
CCCCTCGGGACGCAAGCATCTCTCCCAGCCGGGCATGGATCCTGTCGAGCGTCTCCTTGGAGAACAGTCCTCTTCCCACGCCTGACTGGTTGGTGACTATGATGACCGGCATGCCCGCCGCGTTAAGCTTCTTCAGGCCCTCAACGACCCCGGGAACGATCTCGAGGCCGCCCGGGGATGCGAGATAGTGCTTGTCGAAGCAGATGGTCCCATCACGATCGACGAACACCGCGAACCTGTCCTTGTCTGACATCGCCTGCTCAGCCCTTCTTTGCCTGGGCGCATTCGGCCGAGTCCCTCAGTATCAACGAGAACAGGTGCTCTATCAGGAGATGGATGTCCTCGACCTGCTGCATGCAGTTGCTCGGGACAGTGTAGCATATCTTGGCCAGCTGGGCCATCTTGCCGCCGTCGAACCCCGTCAGGCCTATGGTCAAGGCACCCTTGTCGTTCGCGTAGTGCATGGCCTTGAGCACGTTCGGCGAGTTGCCCGAGCCGCTGATGCCTATGACCACATCGTCCTTCTCCAGGTGGTTCTTGAGCTGCTCCACGAAGATGTCGTCGTATGATGAGTCGTTCGCCCAGGCGAGCATCGCGGGTATGTTGTCCGTGAGGGCGACCGCCCTGAACCTCGGGCTGTCCTTCCTGTTCGCCCCCTTGTTCAGGTCGGAGGCCATGTGCGACGCGGTGGCAGCGCTCCCGCCGTTGCCGCATATGTAGACCCTCTTGCCGGAATCCCTGGCCTTGACGAGCTCCGATATGATCTGCTCCGACTTGTACGGAAGGTCCTTCTCCATCACTTCCAGCGTCCTCGCGACCTCCGCGAGGTACTTCACGGTCCTCGTGCTCACATCGCTCATCACAGATCATCTCCAACATAGATTATCTTGGAACCCTGCGGCTCTATCCTGAACTCTATCTCCCTCAGGCCGGTGAGCGCGTTCCTCACGGACCAGTGGTTCTCCGGGGGGACGAACAGCACCAGGAAGCCCCCGCCTCCCGCCCCCGTGATCTTCCCCCCGATAGCGCCTGCTCCGAGCGCTTTCGAGTAGAGCTGGTCGATGTCCTTGTCCGAGATGCCCGTCGCGAGGGATTTCTTGAGCTCCCAGCCGTCCTTGAGCGCCTTGCCCAGCTCTGCCACCTGGAGTGCGGTGAGGTCGTGGAACAGATGTTCCGCCTGGTCGCGCATCTTGTCCAGGGCGCCCTTGTTCGCGTGCGAGTTCGACCTCTGCTTGGAGAGCACATCGCTGGCCTTGCGCGCCTTCCCGGTGAAGAACAGCATTAGGTGGCTCTCGATCTCCCGCTTCGTCTTCGCGGGACATATGACGGGGTCGAGGACCACGGATTCGTCTGCGTTGAACTTGATGTGCTGGAGGCCGCCGTAGGCAGCGATGTACTGGTCCTGCTTGCCTATGGGCTCCTTGAGCGTCTCGATCTCGATCTCGCACGCCTCTTCCGCGAGCTTCTTGGGTGACGCGCGGTAGCCCTTGAAGGCGTAGAGCGCGTTCAGGAGGCCGACCGTGATGGCGGACGATGATCCGAGGCCCGTGCCCTTTGACGGTATGTCCGCGATCGTGGTTATCTCGATTCCGCTCCGGATGCCGACCTTCCTAAGGGCCTCGCGCACCAGTCCGTGCTCGATCTTGTCCACCGAGTCGGTTATCTCCGTCTTGGAGTAGCTGATGCGGATGTCATCATCGAACCTCTTGTTGACGGTGACATAGACGTACTTGCGGATGGCGCAGCTCACGACCGCCCCGTAGCCGGTCCTGTAGTAGTCCGCGATGTCGGTGCCGCCACCTGCGAAGCTCACTCTGAGGGGAGTTCTGGAGACTATCATTCTCGTTCGTCTCTCGAAGAGCCATAGGACAATAATAAACCTCGCTGAGGGCCTCTGACGCCTCTGGACTCGCGCCAGAAGCAGTTAAATAGGGACCACGTTTCTATCGAGGTTCGGCCCTCTGCATTGACGTTCCAGGAGTTGACTCACAGATGAAAGGCTTGGTTCTTTCAGGCGGTTACGGCACTAGGCTCAGGCCCTTGACGCACACGGGCCCTAAGCAGCTGATACCAATCGCGAACAAGCCGAACATCCTGTACTGCATCGAGGACCTCAGGGACGCGGGCATCACGGATATCGGGATCATCCTGGGGAACGTCATGCCCGAGAAGGTCCAGGAGTTCCTGGGGGACGGGTCCAAGTTCGGCGTGAGGTTCACCTACATCGTCCAGGGAGAGCCGAAGGGCATCGCCCACGCGGTGAACTGCGCCAAGGACTTCATGGGGGACGACCCATTCATCGTGTACCTGGGCGACAACCTGCTCAAGAACGGCATAGGAGCGATCCCGAAGAAGATGACAGACGAGAAGGCAGACTGCGTAATCTCTCTCATGCCCGTCAAGGAGCCCCAGAGGTACGGCATCGCGGAGCTCTCGCCCGACGGGAAGAATGTTGTGAGGTGCGTCGAGAAGCCAAAGGAGCCGAAGTCCAACCTTGCCGTCATAGGCGTGTACGCGTTCAACTCAAGTTTCTTCAAGGTCTATCCTAAGCTCAAGCCGTCCTGGAGGAACGAGATGGAGATAACGGACGCCATATCGCTCTTGATAGACTCGGGATACAAAGTCGCTCCTCACCACGTAGTTGGCTGGTGGAAGGACACGGGCAAACCAGAGGACATCCTCGAGGCGAACCACCTGATCCTGGACAGCATACAGCCCTCTAACGCGGGCAAGGTCGAGGAAGGCGCGACCGTCATGGGCCGCGTGAAGATAGGCGCAGGCACAGTCATCATGGCGAGCTCGGTCGTGAGGGGCCCCGCCATAATCGGCGAGAACTGCCGCATAGGGCCAAAGGCGTACATAGGGCCGTACACGGCCGTGGGCGACTCGTGCCAGATATCGCACGCCGAGATCGACGACTCGATCATCATGGACGAGTCCGTGGTTGAAGTCGAGCATAAGTTGGTCCGGACCATGGTGGGAAAAGGTTCCAAGATACTCAGTTCCGCGGGGCTCATACCCAAGGGTGAGCGGTTGGTCGTAGGCGAGAATACGACGCTCTACCTCTAGTTGCGATGCCCAGGGAACTCTATCGTGATTGGGAGGCCGATGCTAGGCGTTCCTCAGTCTCTTCTTCATGAATACCGCGATGGCCGCAACGCACACAGCCGCCGCTGCGCCTACGAGCACGGCCGACAAGTCCGATGGGCTCAGGTCGTAGGAGGTGAGGGTCATGGTCCATTCCTCGCTGGAGTGGTACACCTTCACATCGTAGTACTCCATCTGCATCATCGCGGGGTGCCTCAACTTCTCCGAGCGCCACTCGACGAGCACATCGTTCCCGCAGGAGCATCGTACCTCGGTGCAGTCGAACCCCCCTGCGGGGACTGAGACTGAGTTGATGGAGTCGACGCAATACTCGTAGGTTCGGCTCTCGGTCAGGTTGAGGTCGATGAACTCGCCCGCCCAGAAGGTGCCTCGGGATCTCATGGTCACCGAGAAGGTCTTCGACCAGTTCGTCCCAGGGTCCTTATCAGGGGGCTCGTCCCCGGTCCCCCCTGGCGGGAGGAACGATGTGGTGCAGTGGTGCCAGTGATGGTAGGTCTTCTGGTCGAGGCTGCCGTAGCACGTGGTGAAGTTTAGGCTCATGTT
>JALOTQ010000035.1 GCA_025457815.1 Thermoplasmata archaeon | reverse complement strand
TTTCAGAAGGGGCGTGATGTCCCAGAACACGACGCCCTTGAATTCCGGAATCCGCTTGATCTTGGACTTGAGGTCCATTTGCTCACTCTCTGTACGAAAACGGCCCTGGCGACGGGCTCTAGAATGGCCATCCTGCCTTTAATATTGTCATGGCCCTGGGATGCTCGGATAAGGTCTATGAGAGGCGGACCAAGATGAACGGCGTCAAGTCTTTTTACCCCTCATCCATTAGCTCCTGATGGAGAGTGTACAGATGGCCAAGCCAATGGGAACCATACAGCTCGCTCCCAACGTCTTTTGGGTGGGCGTGAAGCACTACAACAGGAGGTTGTTCGACGGATTGATCCCGCTGCCGCACGGCACGAGCTACAACGCGTACCTCGTGAAGGGCTCGGAGAAGATGGCGTTGATAGACACTGTCAACCCTGGCTTCGAGCAGGAGCTGGTCGACAAGATCCGAGAGATAGCCGACCCTGCGAAGATAGACTATGTCATCATGAACCACGCCGAGCCAGACCACGCGAACGCCGGAAGGCACATCCTGAGCATCGCGAAGAACGCGAAGCTCGTGACGGGCGCCAAGGGCAAGGAGGCCGCCATGATGTACTTCGGCATCGAGCCCGAGCGGATCATGGTCGTGGACGAGAGCACGAAGCTGAGCCTCGGCGGCAAGACCCTGAGCTTCGTCGACGCGCCCTGGCTCCACTGGCCTGAGACCATATTCACGTACCTCGAAGAGGACAGGATACTGTTCCCGTGCGACTTCTTCGGGTCACACCTGGCGATCGCCGAGTTCTACGCGGACGAGTACGGCAACGAGAAGACCCTGGACATGGCGAAGCTCTACTTCGCCGAGATAATGATGCCCTTCAGGAAGCAGGGCCAGACCGGGGTCGAGAAGACGAAGAGGCTCGACCCCAAGGTTATCGCCCCGTCTCACGGCATGATCTGGCGGGACCCGAAGGTCATCCTCGACGAGTACACGAAGTGGACGACTGAGAAGTTCGAGAAGAAGGTCATGATCGTCTATGTCTCGATGTGGGGAAGCACCGAGAAGATGGCACTGGCCCTCCGCGAGGCGCTGGTGAAGGACGGCATACCTGTCAACATCTTTGACATCCCGGCGACCGAGATCGGCCACATAGCCAAGGAGCTGGTCGACACGCCAGTCGTGATCGTGGCTGCCCCGACCGTCTTGAACGGGGTGCACCCGGTCGCGGCGTACGCGACGCTCCTCGTGAAGACCCTGAGGGCTCCGACGAAGTACGCGGCGGTGCTGACCTCGCACGGTTGGTCCGGAGGCGCCGTGAAGCAGATCCAGTCGCTGCTCGAGGGCACCAAGATAGAGGTCCTCGGAGTCGTAGATGTCAAGGGCCCGCCGAAGCAGGAGCAGTTCGACCAGATCCTGGAGCTCGAGAAGAAGATCAAGGAGAAGCTGGACCAGCTCTAGGTCCCCTGCGAAACCTCTTCACCAAACCCTCTTGCTTTTCGGCCCAAGCCCGCAACCCTGATATCCCATCCGGTGCAATGTCAAGAACGATGGTCTTCCCCAGAGAGGTCCTGAACAGGCTGCGGTGGAAGGAGGGAGAGAGCCTCGCGGACGCAGTCATCTGGTACGTTCACAGGGGAGCTCCGGGCGATGTCATGAGAATACCGGGAAGCAGAGTGAAGGCGCTGGACAGAGGTTTCTTCGACACCGACGAGGCGACGATCCCCTACCACAGGATCCTGAGGATCGACCACAAGGGAGAGACCGTGTTCCTGAGGAACGAGAAGGCGAAAGGGCTGAGCTGAGCGGCTCCGGCAGAGTAACGCGTGCTTGGCTCGCAAACGTATATCAATACCGTAGCCATGCACGCGAATCATGGAGCTCATGTGGCTGCCCTTCTCGCTGGCAACCATATTCTTCTACGGCGTGGGCCAGGTCTTCGCGAAGGAGACTAGGGCGGCGGTTCCGTCCGCGAACCTGCTGCTGCTCTTCGGGGCAAATGTCTTCGTCATCTGGATAGGCTACTGGCTCGCCCTGGGAGACGCTGGACACTATCCGACGAGCGCGTGGATCCAGGCCATCCTCGGCGCCGCGCTGTCGGGCATCGCGTACATCACCTACTACGAATCGATGAAGCACGGGAAGATAAGCATCCTGGGCACGATCGCGGGGGCGTACGCCCCCTGGACCGTGTTCCTCGCGCTCGTGTTCCTAGGCGAGACGATGACCATCGCCGAGGGCATGGGTGTTGCGCTGGTCATCTGCAGCATGCTGATCTTCATGCGCACGGCAGGAACCAACGGAGACAGAAAGACCGAGCTGCTGGGGATCGCCTTCGCCGTGTGCTCGCTCTTCTTCTGGGGAACCTCAGCGGCAGTGTCGAAAGGGGCCATCGAAGAGATCGGGGACTCCAATTTCATAGGCGTGTTCGCCGTAGTCTGCCCGGCCATCTGGTTCGTCTACTGGCTGGCGTCCCAGAGAGGCAAGTTCGAACTCCCGAAGGCCGACAAGCGCATACTGGAGCTGTCACTGCTGTTCATCGCGCTGGGGGGTGTCACGATGTACCTCGCGATCGCCAACGGCCCCGTGTCAATCGTGATGCCGATAACCAACCTCTACCCGATCTTGACCATCGCTGCGGCCAAGGTGCGGCTCAAGGAGAAGCTCAATGCGCAACAGGTGGTCGCACTCGCGCTGCTGGTGCTGGCCATACTGGTGTTCTCCCTCTAGTAGTTCCTGTACTTGCCGTCCGAGAAGACTATCTTGTCCATTATCCTGAGTTCCGGCGGCGCCTTCGAGGGTATCAGGTCCGCGACGATCTCGATGTCGTCCTTCAAGGGAGTCTTCGTCACCTTGTTGCCGAGGGTCTCTTGGACCTGGTATATCCCGGCCGAGTTGGACATCGTTACGTGAATCTCGATCAGCTTGGTCTTGCCCTTGTGGATGTCGACCGACTCGATCGAGAGAGCGGATATCGAGTGGATGTCGTGCTTGCCCATGTCGAACGCGAGCCTTCCCCTGCCCTTCGTGATGTCGCATCCATCCGCGATGACCGCGATGGCGCTCTCGATGGTGAGGGCGTTCTCTCCGACGTCGTGGGCGTAGAGCGAGTGCAGTATCTGTGTCCGTATGGCGGTCCTCTTTCCGACGTCCGGGTAGAGCATCGGCAGAAGGCGGCCGAGTATGCCCTCCGCGAGTATGACGCTGAACACCTCATGGTCCTCCCTGTGGACCGCATTGCCTATGTCGTGGAGGAAGCAGGACGCGACCACTATCACGAAGGCATCGTCCTCTGACATGCCCAGGCCAGTCATCGAGTCCAGGGGCACCTCCTGGCTGTCCATGATGATCCTGAGGAGCTTCACGCCGTTCGCGGTGACTATCCGGGCGTGTATCGGCCCGTGGTCGTTGTACCCGAGCTTCCGGACAGCGATGTAGTTCGCGAGGTTGAGGAGCGTGTTCGTCTCCTCGTCCGCCTGGAGGAGCTGGAACAGCTTCAGGGCGTTCGGATGAGCCTTCAGCCCCTCCATGATGGTCTTTACGGACTCCTCTTCGAGCGATTTGTAGGACGATGGCATCCTGAGACCGTAGAGCAGTCCGTTCTCAAGCATCTCTTCAGACATTGGGGGCACCAGCCTCTTCCGGTCTCCGACAAGTGCTTAGAGGGATATTGAAGCTGCGCTTTCGGAGTGAGGACTTGGTGAAAAGACTAATGAGCGTGAGGATGATTCCAGATATGGTCTGGAGGGTGGAAATTGGAGAAGATAGGCGTTCCGAAAGCGCTGCTTGCCGTTGCCGTTGTTCTTGTGATGCTGACGTTCCTGGTGTTCTATGCGTACGCCTACAGCAAGGAGACTGGGTGGGACTTCACATACTTGGCATATGACGGAGGGGATGGCAGGTACGCTGAGATCGCGGTTGCCGAGGAGGGGGAGATTCATGTCTCGCAGTGGGGATACTACGACACGCCATACTCTCTGATGCATTCGAACTGGACCGATGAAGAGCCCAGCCCAGAACCAATCTACTCCTTCGACGCGACGCATGAGTTTCAGTGGGCTTCGATGGCCGTGGACGACGAGGGTGTGGTCCACGTCTTCATAGGATTGGAGTATGAAGGAGTCTGGTATGCCAACGATTCGGGGGGGCAATGGGAGTTTGCACCCCTGCCTCTGGACGACAGCTACGATGGCCATGCCACCGTGGATAATGCCGGGAACTCGCATCTGGTGTACTGTGAGGTAGACACCTACGACATCGTGTACGCAACTGACTCTGGAGGAGCCTGGACTACGGAGGTGTTGTACGACACACCGACGGATCCAGACAGTACACCGCCATTCAATCAGATGAGGGCATCTGTCTTAGGGCTCTGCTCAGACAGCCAGAACAGGCTCCACGCACTTCTGGGAGTCTCAAACCCACAAATCCTATTCCCGCTCGAACTCGTGTATGCTGAGCAGGGAGCGTCCGGTTGGAGTCTGGTCGACATTCTCGAGGATTACACCGTCGTCGGGATGCCTTCTATGGCGCTGGCAGACGACGGCACAGCCCACGTCAGCCTCTACGTCTCTGAGGGAGATTCGTATTCATCTGGGGACACTTACAGCATCGCTCACGCATCCGGACGCAACACATCCGATTCATGGAACATTGAGGTTGTCCAGGAAGCGGGCAATATCGATCCGTGGAGCTCAGCAATCGCAGTCAGTGAGCTGGATGAGGTTCACATCAGCTTCTTCGAACACTACTATGACAGTGATACCGCCTCGGACGAACACTCGCTGTGGTATGCGAGACTGTCAGATGGAGCCCAGTCGACACAACGCGTGTCGCTCGAGTTTGCCCTAGGAGGGAAAGGACGCACTTCAATCGCTGTGGACGAGTACGGAAACGCCCACATGGTGCTCTCCAAGCTGGACTCCGGCGGCTACAGTCGCTGCACGCACGTGTCAGAGAAGACATCCGGCGACATCGCTGCCGAATCCTTGGCGTATGCTCTTGGCAACACAGCGCTTGTAGCACTGCCCACGGGCGCCATAGCTGCAGGCGTCTTCTTTCTCGCCAAGAAACGCAGGACCAGGAGACCTGGTATTGACTAGAGAAGCCAGTTGCCGCCGCCCGTGATCCGGCTCGGCACCCTGTGTTGTGGCTCAATCAAGCTTTTGTATGCGCAATCCGCTGACAATGGCACTCAGATGTCCTACACAGACGAGCTGGTGACTGCTCTCGGGAAGGAGAAGGTCCTTCTCGACCCGTCGGAGAAGTTCGTGTACGGCGCCGATTGGAGCCCGCGCACCCCGGACGAGTTCGTTCCACCTGATGTTGTTGTTCTTCCCAGAACCACGCGAGACGTGCAGAGGATTGTGAAGATCGCCTACGCCCACGACGTCCCGGTGACCGCGGGCGGCGGCCTGACAGGCATGCTCGGCGGCGCTGTGGCCATCTACGGCGGCATCTACATCGACACCACAACGATGAACTCGGTCGTTGAGATCGACCACAAGAACCAGACGATAAGGGTACAGGCGGGGGCGACGCTCCAGGAAGTGAACGACGCCGTGCAACCGTACGATCTCTGGCTGCCACACCAGCCCGAATCGAAGTGGGTCAGCACTGTGGGCTCAGCGATCGCCTGCGACAACGACTCCACGTTCGGAGTCCGCTACGGGAAGATACTCAATTGCCTCCTGAGCGCGGAAATCGTGACAGGCACCGGCGAGATCGTCGAGCTGGGACATCGTAAGGCGCACTTCACTTCATCAGGCTACAAGCTCAAGGACCTCCTCGCGGGCAGCGAGGGGACCCTCGGGGTCATCACCGAGGCGACGCTCAAGCTGGAGCCGATCCCCGCGTCGCGTATCGTGGACATGCTGGTCTTCCCCAGGATGGGCGCGGCCGTGGACTACCTGAGCAGGCTGCTGAAGGCCGGCCTGTGCATCGAGGCCGCGCACATCAACTGCAAGCGCAGGCTCAGGTTCTACACGCACAGCTACAAGCAGAAGTACGGCAAGGACCCGGAGATACCGGCCTGGGCCGAGGCGCTGCTCGCGATAGCGTTCGCAGGGGACAAGGAGGTCGTCGAGACCCAGCGCGGCTACGCCCTGAGGATCGCGAAGGAGTTCGAGGCGCAGCTCGTCGAGGAGCGCGAGATCGTGGACGCCTGGTGGGCCTCGAAGTACACGCTCGAGTTCGAGCCGTTCAAGCAGAAGTGGCCCGACTCGCAGAAGCAGAAGAAGTTCGGCGCCGCGGACCCCGGAGTCCCCGTTGGCCGGCTCGAGGAGTTCTATCACAAGTTCGTCGAGGTCGCGGAGAAGCATCAGCTCGAGATAATCGGCATGAACGCGTACCTCGAGCACCCGAACAGCATCGGATTCTCGCTCTCGTGCGCCGTCTTCGTCGACTACAGGAGCCCGGACGAGGTCCGAAGGTTCAGGGAGTTCCATGATGAGCTTAGCAAGCTGGCCGTCGCGTTCGAAGGCACCATGAGCACATTCATGAGCGACACCTATCAGAAGGCGCCGTATCTTGAGCTCGAGCACGGGACCTCGCTGAAGTACATGAAGGAAGTGAAGAGGATCTTCGACCCGAAGGGCATCATGAACCCGGGGAAGAAGTTCCCGAGGGAGGCCGGGAAGAGATGAGCGGGCTCGAGGAGTTCAAGGACGAGCTCGAGACCTGCTTCGGCACCTCATGCGGGTTCTGCGAGAAGGGCTGTCCGGTCTATCAGTCGATGAAGGTCAAGACACTGTGCATGAAAGGCAGGAACAGGACGATGCTCGGGCTCATCCAGGGGAAGTTCGAGATAACGCCTGCGGTCGTCCAGGCTGCGTTCGAATGCACCCTGTGCGGTAACTGCGACAGATGGTGCTCCCTCAAGAACACGGAGCACACGAGGGCCTTCAGGGAGTATCTCCTGAAGCACGGCGTCGAGCCCATCAAGGAGCATGCTTCGATAGCGACGAGCATCAGGAACTACGGCAACCCGTGGTTCCAGCCGAGGAGCGCCCGGAACAGATGGTCGAAGGGCCTGAACATCCCGAAAGCCGCCCCTGGACAGCAGGAGGTCCTGTTCTTCGCGGGGTGCACGTCGGCCGTCACCAAGAACCTGAACCGGAGCCTCGCAGCGAGCGCGAAGCTGCTCCAGAAGGCCGGCGTCAAGTTCGGGACGATGGGCCAGGACGAGCCGTGCTGCGGTTCGACCCTCCAACGGGTCGGACAGACCGAGGCATTCGAGGAGCTGGAGAAAGAGAACATCAAGAAGTTCAAGGCCTTGGGCATCAAGAAGATCGTCACGGCCTGCCCAGGCTGCTACACCACCCTGAAGAAATCCGTCGAGAAAGCCGGGGCCGGGATCGAGGTGACGCACATCGCCCAGGAGATCGCCCAGCAGGTCAAGGACGGCAACCTGAAGCTCAAGAAGTCCTCCGAACGCGTGACCTATCACGACCCATGCCACCTCGGCCGTCTCGGAGGCGTGTTCGAGGAGCCGCGGGTCATAGTGAGCGCGGTCGCGAACCTCGTGGAGATGCCCAACAACAGGTACGAATCGAGGTGCTGCGGAGCCGGCGCGGGCCTGCAATCGGCTTTTCCGAAGCTGTCCCATGACCTCGCGGCCAAGCGCGTCGCGGAGGCGAAGGCGACCGGGGCAACCACGATAGTCACGTGCTGTCCGTTCTGCGAGACGCAGCTCAGGACTGTCCCCGGGGTGAAGGTCGCGGACCTCCTGGAGTTCCTGCTGGACGCGTCCGAGCTGAACGACAGGAACAACAGTCAGAAGGGCCGCGCGAACTGACCTACTGTACTATCTCGTAGGTTATCCGTTCTCGGTCCTTGCCCTTGTTCTCCTTCTTGACGATCTTGATCTTGCCTATCTCAGCCAATGAGCGCACGTGAGTGCCGGCGCACGGACAGGTGTCGTACTGCTCGACCTTGACGACCCTGAGTTCCTGGACCGACTTCGGGAGGAGGTCGAGGTTCGCCCTCTGGGCATCGACGTTCTTCTCGATCTCCGACCGGGACTCCGTGCAGATGACGACCTTCGCTCCGGTCGCGAGTATCTCGTTGCACTTGCTCTCGACCTCGGCGATCATCTCATCGGTGAACTTCACCGGGGCGAAGTCTATCCTGGACCGGTCATGATAGAGCTGGTTCCCCACTGTCCTGGCCTTGTACATGTCGTACACGACCCCCGAGACAATGTGCTGGGCGGTGTGCATCCGCATGTGGGCATACCTGCGATCCCAGTTGAGCACCCCGTGGACCACTTCTGGAACGATGTCCGGGTTCTGCACGAGATGGTGCCTCACGCCCTCCTTCTTCGTGACTTCCTTCACTTCGGCCTTTCCGCCGGACCATTCGAGCCATCCGGTGTCTGATGGCTGTCCTCCGCCCAAGGGGTAGAACGCGGACCTGTCAAGCACGACAAAGTCGAACCCGCGCTCGACGACCCTCGCGTCGAACTCCTTGACGTAGTTCGACTCGACGTCATTCATGTACAGCATCTCAGTCATGTCAATCACCGATTCGCAACAGATGCGAATGATAGGCCACACGATATAGTTCTTCCGCCAGAGACTGGGGCCGAGGAGAACACTGCAGCCTGGATACCGCGAGGAAGATCGAACAATCCGCAGAGTGGAGAGTTCAATCAGTCCGCTTGTTTCGTCCTCGCGCGACTCAACGCAAGAGCGACTGCCGCAAGGCCAGCAGCAAGGAGAGAAGAGACCATTCCGTAGGTGAACTCGTCCTCGGCGTTCTCCGCCGATACGTCCGATAGGGCGGACAGCAAGAGAATGATGCCGACGACCAAGAAGGATACAACAGCTCCTAACATCAAGTTCCTGACCACATCCCTGAGGCTGCTCGCGAACTCCTCTGCATGCCTCTTCTGCTCCCACTCGAGGTTGTGTCTCCTATAGTTTATCCACAGGATCGCCTCGGACATGACTGAGAGAGGGGCCGCGAGGCTGAACGCCGAGAGCATCGAGGCAATCATGAACATCTTCACGCCCTGGTTCTTCCATGCGTACCACAGAGCCACGAGGGCTGACACCTGGGGAACTGCCACGAGGAGCAGACCCGCATAGTCGAGAACAGTTTCCATTTCGTACTCGGACGGATGGAATGCAATGTCAAGGACCATCCAGAGCATGATCCCGGCTGAAGTCACTATCAGCAACGACCCTGAGGCGAACGCCCGTGCTCTGGCAGGCTCCTTGTCAGCAGTCTTCCTAGCCTGTATCATCGACGCCACTGCAGCAGACACCTCGTCCTTCCTGGCCAAGGTGGACTGAAGTACCCTCTCCTGCTCCAGCCTCGACCTGTAGATGTAGGTGCCGAGGACGGACCAGCTCAAGGGCCAGCCAGTGTAGACCCCTATGAGGAGCAGCTCGTCGAGGTTCCCCTCGGACTCCGGCTCCACGAAGACGACAAGCCAGATGTACATCGACAGTCCGAGCAAGGCTATGCAGAGGCCGGCAAGAATCTCCCTGTTCCAGAATACGACTGCGACATAGAGTATCGAGAAGAAGAGCGAGAAGGAGACAAGGAAGCCGTAGAGATAGAGCAGCAGGTCGGATGCGGTCGGCTGAATGAGAACCAGCGCAATCAACGGCACGAAAGACATCGCGTAGCCAATCCTCGTGAACCATAGGTAGGTCCTGGAGCTGAAGTTCGACTTCTGGTACTGTAGGGCGTCTGTGAACCGACCCATCAGGACACCTGAAGCTCCTCGCAAAATCCCCTGAACCTCCGAAGCGTTGTGGCCGAGGGGGGATTCGCAGGGCTGGAAATCAGCCTTTCCCTGGGTTTCCACGGGAACAGGCAGAACAGCGCCCAGGCTGAGGCACTGCAATGACCACAGCTACGGGTAGCCTACTCCTTCGGAGCGCCGCAGTTGGGGCACGAGTGCATGAACTGCGGGAACTGAACACTGCAGTTCTTGCACCTGATCATCGGGGTCTGGTGCCCGTGAGCTCCCGTGGACGCCGTCTGGGCTGGCTGCACAGGCGCTGGTTGCGGCTGGACAGGGGCGGGCGGCGGGACGTACGGGGCCGGCTGCTGGACCGCGACGGTCCCTGGCGCGTACGGCTGGTACCCGACGGGTGCCTGAGCCGCCATCGCGTCGCCGAGCTTGGCGTACGTGAGTATCAGGAACAGGGACGGGATCACGAACCCGACCAGGCCTAACAGGATCCATATCATCGAGTCGTTCTTCGCGTCGTGGAACCTTCCCTGGTCGATGGCGTCTATGACGGTCCTCTTCATGAACACAGCGGACAGGAAGCATATCATGACCGCGAACAGGCCGAACACGCCCACGAGGAGCGAGGCCCTGCCTCCGTCAGCTACGTACAGAACCAGCGACACGATCGCCAGAATGAACCAGATGAAGGCCATCAGCATGAACATTATCTGCGCCCACCACGCGAACTTGCGGCCTTCTGCGACATCCCTTGGGAGCCACGGTGGCGTGCCCCCATGGGCGATTAAGGTACCCATTGGACTATTCATCTCGAATGCCTCCTTTACTCATCCCTTCTTCAGCCGTTTGGAGCGGCTGCCTGGTAAGAATCGTGCTGGCCGTATTTAGGCTTATCTGGTATAGGCCAGAGAGGCTCCTGGACGACGGGTGAGCGCATGGTCGGGCCAGGTTTCATGCCATCGAGCCGCTCAGCCTGTCGACCTCTTCCATCGCCTCTAAGACCATCTTGGGGGTCACGAGGAAGGGCATGTTGGACATCGTGTCGTTGGGGTCGCATGCCTTCTCCGCGGCGCCGAACATGCTTCCCCTGTCTAGCTTTCCGAGGTCCTGGAACCGCGTTGGCAGGCCGAGCGCTTTGCACCAGCGCATGACCCGCTCGATCTCACCCATCGGGCGCTTCTCGAGGACCATCTGGACTAGGGTGCCGAAGGCCACTATCTCGCCGTGCTTCCTGGCGATCCCGGGGACCGTCGTGAGGCCGTTGTGGACCGCATGAGCGGCGGCGCAACCTCCGCCTCCGAATCCGAACCCGCTCTGGAGCTTGATGGCCTCGATCACGGCCTCGACCGCCTCCGTGACCTTGCCTGAATCCACATCCTTCTTCGCCTGGACCCCGTGGGCCATCAGGGTGGCGAAGCACTTCATGTTGACCTCTATGGCCGCCGTGGTCGCCTGGTCGCTGGCCTTCTTGGCCTTCTGCGTCGCCGCGTACGCGGGCTTCTCGAAGGCACATGCGAGCGCGTCGCCCATGCCCTGGACTATGAACTGCGGAGGCGCCCTGCCGACGACCTCGGTGTCAACGAGCACGAGCGCCGGCGGCCTGGTGAGGTACATGTCCTCAACGAACTTGTGGTCCTCCGTGAATATGACCGCGTCGGCCATGCCGTCCGCGTTGGTGGCGCACTGCGTAGGGACCGTGATGCACGGGACATGCAGCTTCTCGGAGACCGCCTTGCCCGTGTCGACCGCCTTGCCCCCGCCGCAAGCGACGATGACGTCGATGTCGAGGTCCTCGATATTCTGGACAATCTCGTTTATCTTCGCGTGCGTGCACTCGGAGACGGTGTCGTCGTAGCCGGCCATGGGAACGTTCGCCGCCAAGAGGCTCGCCTGCACCCTTGCCTTCACCTTCGAGAAGCTCGTCCTGCCGCCAACGACATAAGGCCTTTCCCCGTGCTGCTTCACGAAGGCTCCGAGCTGGTTCAGCACTCCCTGGCCCTGCACGTACCTCGCGGGCAGTATCATCTTCCTGACGCCACTCTCAGCCAACGTTCAGCACCCCATAGAATCCGATGATAACGGAAGATGCTCATGACTTGTGTGCATTTCAAGGTTGTGCACTCGGACCGAGCGCGCGGGACCACGCGGCCAGGGTATAAAACGGTACGCCGAAAAGACATAAGTAGAGTTAGGCGATAACAGCCCCCAGAGAAAAGACCGAATTGAATGATCAGTTCGTAACTGTTCCAGATTGTGAATCTGATGAAGTACGAAGACTACCAAAGAGTATACACACAGCTCAGAAAGCCGACAGACATTGACCATCTTGCCAAGTCGCTCGGGATGGACCGCGAGTTCCTGCTCGTCCTCTACACGCAGCGAACTGTCAGGGACGCCACCCGGAGATTCTACATCGTCAAGAAGGACATCAAGAAGATCGCCCGGGAGTGGAGGCAGGGCACATCGATCGCGAGGCTCGCGAGGATGATGAACTTCCCGCCCGTGCTTCTGGGGCTCATGCTAGCCCCTGAGATTGGCCTGACCCGGAAGCAGTACTGGAAGTACATCCGGGACCCCAACTCGTGCCATGACAAACGCCTCCGAAAGGAGTTCGTGCAGGTGAACGAGGAGGACTTGATCTACTCCCCGAAGGGCAACAAGGTCCAGACCGACAGGGGCATCTGGGGCGAGGAGATGCTCCAGGGATGGCTCGACAAGCGCGGCGTGACCTACAGGACCGAGCCGGACCTGAGGGCGACCCACACGAAGACCCCGGACTGTCTCCTTGACAAGCCGATCCAGATCAACGGCGAGAAGGTCCACTGGATCGAGTCGAAGGCGTCCTTCGGGGACGAGATAGAGCTCA
>JALOTQ010000004.1 GCA_025457815.1 Thermoplasmata archaeon | reverse complement strand
GGCGAGGTAGTCCTTCATCGCAGCCTGTGCAGCTGAGTCCATGGGCAGCAGGTCGACCTCGGTCGGTGCGGTTCTCGAGAACTCCGAGGTTGAGCCATCCTCGTCCAGGACATAGCCGATGATTTCCTTCCCGACCAACCTGAAGATCCTCCAATTGCTCTGCTCGTCGATGTATATCGGCAGCAGGCTGAGGTCGGGCAGGTCGAACAGCTCAGTGCCATCGATCACCGCTCTTTCGTCGACATCAGCCTCAGCGTCGGTCTTCCGAACGAGCTTCGCGATGTCTGCCCCGGGAGCGTTCTGCTTCGTCCTTCCGTGCTCCGCATATGTGAGCAATCTGGCGATGCCCGTGCGGTCCACCATCTCGTCCATCAGCAGCGCGGCGGAGCCCCTGAGTGAAGTGAACGACTGGGCCACCCAAGCAGCTCGCGTGTTCTGGACGAATTGCGTGAAGACAGTCTTGGCTGTCTTGAGCTCCCGTGCCAACCTCTCATTCCCGAATCCGTCGATTATTGACCTGGACACCTGCTCGAGGTCCTCCCCTTCCAGAGCCATACCTCTGCACGACAGGTTGGCATTGAGCTGGATCCTCCATCCTACGAAAACGTTGATGGGAAAGGCCCTGCAGTAATGTGGTCTGTCGCCGTAGATCCTGCACCTCTTATTGGAGAGGAAGTAACAGGATCCATGAGCCCCCCTGAGCTTGATTGCCGCGCCTCGAACCTCCGGCGATATGTGCTTCTCTGTGATACCTTCGGAGAGTTCAGGCCTGCCTCTGAACTTCTTCTCCTCCTCTGGAAGCAGCTCTGGCTGGCACAGACAGCACAGGCCGCATCCATCCAAGCATCGGTAGGTACGGTCCTTCACCTCCGAGTAGTCAATCTCAATCGAGTCATCAGGTCGAGCCAACGATGTCCCTTCCTTTCCGTTCGCCGACACGGCTGCGGTTCTCGACCATCAGCTCTCCCCTCAAGAAGACCGCTTTGGGGAAGATTGCAGGCATGTCCTCGTAGGCCGTCCATCCGCACTTGGAGTGCAGCTTGTCGGCCTTGATGTACTCTCCCGCGAGCATGTCGACGACAATCAGGTCGGCATCGTATCCCGCCGCTATCCTGCCCTTTGGCAATCCATAGATCTCCCCGGGTCGCTCGCAAAGCATCCTAATCACCAAGTCAATCGCCAGGTGGTTCTCCCTCACCAGTTGCAGCATCAGCGGGACCAGCGTTTCGACGCCCGGCGTGCCCGTGAGCGCGTACTCGAAGTCATCTTCCTTCTCCTCAAGCAGGTGAGGCGCGTGGTCCGACGCGACCATGTCGATGGAGCCGCCCTTGAGGGCCTGGAACAGGGCTTGTCGGTCCTCCCTCCTCCTGATTGGCGGGTTGACTTTGATTAGCGCCCCAAGGCGACTGGTCGTGTCGAACAGCAGATGATGGGGCGTGACCTCGCAGGTCAATCCAGTCCGCCCTTTCACCTCGAAGAGTGACTGTCTTGCGGAGACGTGGCAGATGTGCAGCCGATCCCCTCGGTAGGCGTTCCTGATGGTCTTGATCGCAGTCGTCTCGCATTCGTTCGGCCTATTCCTGAGGTGTCCTTCGAGGTCGTTCTCAGGGTCCTTCCTGCGCAGGTTCTCGTCCTCCGCGTGGACCGCGAGCACCTTCCCAGTCCTAGCTATCCGGGCCAGTTCCTTCTTGACCTCCAGGATATCAGGGACTAGAAGGTCTCCCGTGGTGCTGCCCATGTATAGTTTGAACGCGGCAGCCTCCTTCGCCAGGGCCTCCACATCCATGCCTGGCTTCACGCCCGCGAACAGCCCGAAGTCGACCAGGCTCTTTGCCGAAGCAGCCTTCTTCTTCTCCCTGATGGAGGCGACCGTCGTCGTCGACGGTCTCGTGTTGGGCATTTCGAGCACGCAGGTGACGCCGCCGCACAGTGCCGCCTCTGAGCCCGACGCGAAATCCTCCTTGTCCGTCATGCCTGGCTCCCTGAAATGGACGTGCCCGTCGATGGCCGCTGGCAGCACGAGCTTGTTGCCGAAGTTGAGGACCTTCTCACCCTCAAGCACCTTGGCTATCTTGACGATCTTGCCGCCTTCGATGCCCACGCAGCACTTCTGCATCCTGCCGGCTACGAAGCAGTTACCGTCCACCACAAGCTCCATGTTCTTCACTCAGCGACCTGCGCCTGACCTCCCCGTTTGGCTTGTCCTCGGAGAAGACCTCCGCCTGGAACTTGAAGACCTTGGTGCCCTGCTGAAGCCATGCGTCAGGCGTCAGGCCGGCCTTCATGCAGCACTGGCACAGGAACTCCTCTGCGTCCCAGCTCCACTCAACGGGTACCTGAGGGAGCAGCAGCCCCCTCGAAAAGCCTCTCTGCATGATCAGGCCATCCTCGCCTATCCTGACATGTCCGACATACTCCTTGGGCTTGTTGACCTTGATCTCCTCAGGCGGCGTCAGCAGGCTGACCTCGACCTTGACCTTGTCGAGCTCCTCGGGCCGGACCGCCGGGAACCTCGGGTCCCTCGACGCGGCACTTGCCGCAGCGTCCTTCAGCGCGTCGATGAGGGCCATCATGGGTTCGGGGTATCCGATGCAGCCCCTGAGGTCGTCCCCGGGGTATGTGGTTAGCGTGACGAAGACTCCCGACTTCTCCTTGAATATCTTGGGGAGGTCAGGCAGAGCGAACTTGGTCTTCCTTACGTGACTCTCGACGATCCCTCTCGCGATTCGCACGGCAAGCTTGCCCTCCTCGTCAGAGTACATCCTATCGGGTGCAGAACGAATCCCGTCCATAAAAGCTTAGGGTAGTGAGCTGGCCAACTGGAAAGATTCCAGAAGTATCTCCTCGGAGGCAGTGGGGAGCGGCCACGAGACCGCCATCACAGGACGCCCTGGCCGGCGCTCTGGGTGAGTATCTGGCCTGAGAAACGCGAACCAAACATTAAATACGCCTGACTCAAATCCCACAGCGGAAGCCATGAAATTCGTCAAGCTCTCCCAGGCGGAGTTCGAGGAGATAAGGAAGCTCTACGAGGGCGTCATGTCTCAGGCCTGCTACGGCCTCTTCTTCCGGGAGGGCATGATACTCGGAGAGGAGATGGCGAAGATAGCGTCTCAGGAGCCCGAGAAGTACTTCGAGATCTGCGCCAACCTGCTTCGCGCGCGCGGGTGGGTGGATAACATAGTCTTCGAGGAGTCCACGGCGGTTGCGGAGGGGTCAATCGAGTCCGGTCAGGCCGACGGTGCGACCTGCCACAGGCTGAGGGGCATCGTCAGGAAGATTTACGAGGCGCAGGCACACAGACGCCTGCACTGCGAGGAGATCGAGTGCGTCAGCAAGGGAGACAAGCACTGCGTATTCAAGGTAGAACCAATCAGCGGAGGAGAGTAACAGGATGGAGCTGAAGCCCGCACTGCGAGCACTCAGACAAAGCTGTGGCGCCGTCGCGTCGGCGGTCATCAGCAGGGACGGCCTGGTCATAGCCGGAGACGTCCCAGAGGGCGTGTCGATGGAGACCTTCTCGATCATGTGCGCCACGCTGCTGGGCGCGGCGTCGACCGCCAACTCGGAGCTTCGCGTGGGCTCCCCGCTGCACGTCACCGTCGAGAGCGAGGACGCGAGGATGATAGTCGTGGGCGCGGGAAGAAAGGCCCTCATAGTCACGGTCATCCCCAAGAAGGCCGACACCGGCATGGCGCTCAAGAAGGTCAGCGAGCTCGCTGAGACCATCAAGATGATATGAACAGAGAAATGTCGGAAAGGGTTTCTCGGGTTTCTTTCGAAGCGGTCACTCTATTCCGAGTTCCTTGAGCTTCTCAGGCGTGGGCACACCGTCGCTCGTCCACCCGCGGGCCTTCATGTAGTCGTCGAGCATGAGGTTCATCTCATCGACGGATATCTTGGAGCCCTTGGAGACGCCCTCGGGTATTGGGTCCTCGAGTATGCGCGCGGGAAGCAGCCAGTCCTTCCTCAGGACGCCCTCCCTGGCGTTGAAGTTCCCTTTCATGTTGTGTATCCTCTCGCCTATCTTGAGGAGCTCATCCTCGCTGAACTTCAATCCGGTTATCGCCTCGATGACCTCAGGGAGCTTCGCGATGAGATAGAACCCTCGCGAAAACTTGCACAGGCCGACCGAGTCGTAGACACACATGAAGTTCTCCGTCTGGGAGACCATGAAGCCCTTGCCCACGGCCGAGAACCTGTCTATGCCCTCCCACTTCCAGAACTTGCCGACCAGCTCGGGGGCGTAGAACCCGGCCCTCAGGTGGCACGCTCCTCTCGTGGAGGTCATGTACGCCAGCCCATGGCCCTTCATTCCCCTGACATCGTACGCTGGTGGTTCCATGCCCTTGGTGTGGATCGCATACCTCTCTGAACCTTTGCCGATCTTCCCAGCGGCCACCTTCACGCCGTCCGCGAGCACGTCGCCGAACCCCTTCCTGTTCCCCATCATCTCGATCATCTTCGGGACGGCGTCAGAGGCGTTGCTCCAGGCGAGGTTCACTCCCGTCTCGCTCTCAGTTATTATGCCCCTCTGGAACAGCTCCATGGCGAACCCGACGGTCACGCCGGCGGAGATCGTGTCCAGGCCGAGGAGGTCGCACAGCTCGTTCGCCTTCGCGACAGACTCCACGTCGGAGTTGCCGCACGCGCCGCCAAGGGAGTAGAGGGTCTCGTACTCGATCCCATCAATGGCGACTCCCGCGAACTTCCCTGACTTGACCTCGAACAGCTTCCCGCAGGGCTTCGTGCACGCGAAGCAGGCCTTGTTCTTGGTGACATACCTCGTGGCCCAATAGTAGGGGTCGATCTTCTCACGCTCGTTGAAGACTCCTTCCTGCCAGTTCCTGGTCGGGAACACGCCCCTGTCCTTGTTGACCCAGCCGAGGAACTCGCCCGTGCCGTACTTCGTGTCCTCCACGAACGACGGCGCGGCCTCGTAGATCTTCTGGTAGTGGAGCGCCAGGTCGAGGAGCTTCTTCGGGTCCGCGGGCACCAGGTCCTTCGTTCCCCTGATCACGATCGCCTTCAGGTTCTTCGAACCCATGACCGCGCCGAGCCCCGCCCTTCCGGCCTGCCTGTCGTCGCAGTCTATCGATGCCAGCCGGGACAGCTTCTCCCCGGCGACTCCTATGCACGCCACCTTGACGTCCCAGCCGTGGCGCTTCTTCAGTATCTCCGGGACCTCGCGCGTGTCCTTGCCCCATAGGTCAGAGGCGTCCTTGACCTCTACAGTCCCGTTGTCGATCCAGATGTAGGATGGGCTCTCGGCCTTGCCGACTATCTCTAGCGCATCGTAGCCTGCGTGCCTGAGTTCAGGCCCGATCGAGCCTCCCATGATGCTCTCCGCGAGGGTCCCTGTCGCAGGCGACTTCGCGGCGAAAGCGACCTTGCCTCCGGTGCCGACCGGGAACCCGTCGAAAGTGCCTCCGGCCATCGCGAGCACGTTCTTCGGCCCGAGCGGATCCGAGCCCTTAGGGACCCCGTGATAGACCAGCTCGACAGCGAAACCCTGGCCTCCCAGGTACTTCCTGGCGTAGCTCTCGTCGAAGGTCCTCTCATGGGACTTCTCCTCCGTGAGGTCCACCTTGAGTATCTTGCCAGTGTAACCCTTCATATTCAGACCTCCTTCAGGAGCTTCTTGACCTTCTCATACTGCTCCGGCTTGGGCTCCTCATAGACTATGGCCTTCATCGGGCAGAACTTGACGCAGGTCGGGTCCCCACCGCATAGGTCGCAGTTGAACGCCTTCTCCTCCATCCGCATGACCCCGAACGGGCACACCTCCACGCATGTGCCGCACGCGGTGCACTCGTCCTGGTTCACGTGCACGATGCCGTTCTCCTTCTTGATCGCCTCGACGGGACAGTGCAGAACGCAGCAGTCCTCGCCGCACGATACGCAGTGCGTGCACACGGACGGGAAGTCGACTTTCACATTCCTTCTGTGAACTTGCAGCCTGGCATCCGCGTGGTTGACCTTCCCGTCGTGGTAGACGGAGCAAGCCATCTCGCAGAACCTGCAGCCAGTGCAGTTCTCTGGGTATGGTACCAGCATTTTCACCATGCCGAATATTCCCCCTCAGAAACTAAGGTTGAACTGGTAATGGGATACGCATAAAAAAGGTGTGCGTCGCCGGCCCGTTATGCTCGGCGGTTCATCTCGACTTCTTCTTCCCGGGCTTGATCTCTATTCTCTTGAGCTCCGAGCTCTTCCTCGGAGGTATCTCCTTGTCGACCTCCGTGAGGATGACGTCGATGGAGCTCTTCACCGCGAGGAGGGCCTCCTTCTCGGCCTTGTGTATCCTCGTCTTGGTCTCCTCTGGCAGGTTCATCTGCTTCATCGCGACGTTGGCTGCCTGAATCAGCTCCATGCCCGCGTTGACGAAATGGGTCATCGTGTCCTTCGTGGCTATCTTGGTCACGATCTCCTCAGCGTGCCTTTCGAGCTTCTTTGCGGCCTCGAGTCCTTTTTCTACCTTTTTCCTTGGCATGCGGTTCACCTTCGAATCTGATCACGAGCCATCCGTCATCCATCTCTGCCCCGAGAATCTTCTTGTTCGTCATCGAATAGGGCAGGGCTATGGACTTCTTGAACGGCCCTAGCTGCACCGTCAAATCGTCTTTGCGCGTATATAGTTCTAGTTTCTGGTCCATGGGGAATGGGAGCTTCAGCGCCAGAACTTCCGCATTCTCCTCGGAGTACATCTTCATAGGCGACTCCTTCGAGAAGACCTTCGTCGGGTCCTCTCCCGCGAACAGCTCATCCGCCAGCAGGGCGAGGGCCTTCGTCCCGAGGACCTCCCTCGGCATCATCTTCGCGCGGAAGGTCTTGAGCGGCGAGAAGACCTCGTCTATCATCTTGAGGTACTTCTTCTGCTCGATGAGCTTGTCGTTGAAGTAACCCTTCGAGAGCTCCTCTGGAATCACCCTGTTGATGACTATGCTCTCGACCGTGTATCCGTAGAGGCAGAGATAGGTGTAGGCCCGCTGCGTCTCCGTTATGACCATCTTCTCAGGGTTGACGACCAGCCTGATCGAGGTTATCTCCGGGTCCGTGAGTATGTCGTGCACGCGGGCCAGCCTCGTCTTGAGGCTCTCCAGGTCCTCGAGGAATTTCTCGGTCGGCAGCGGCGTGGTCATGAGCTTCCCGACGGTCGCCCGCGCCACCCTGATGACGTTCCTGAGCATGTGGAAGAGCCTGTCGAAGTACCAGTTGGCTGTGTCGGGGAACGCCAGCAGGCGTAGAGTGTCCGCGGTGGGCGCGGTGTCCATCACGACGACCTCATACTTCTTCTCCTTGTGCCACTCCTCGATGTAGAACAGCGCCGACATGAGCTCCATGCCCGGGAAGACCGCCATCTCCTTCGCGGTGACATCGTCCATACCCTGCGAGGCGAGGAAGTCCGCTAGGTATGTCTGGATCTCCTTCCAGCGGGTCTCGAGCTCGTACTGCATGTCGACCTCGATGGCATCGAGGTTCTTGGCCACGTTCGTCATCTTGCCCGACAGCTGCATCTCGAGCGAATCGCCGAGGCTGTGGGCAGCATCGGTGCTGATTATCGCGGTCCTGTTGCCGAGGGCGGCAGACCTCAGCGCGGTGGCGGCGGCAACCGATGTTTTCCCGACGCCTCCCTTGCCTGTGTAGATGATTACCCTCATCGGTGGTGCCTCGTTGGCGGGTGAAACCGCTCCTGGCCAATAATCATGTCGCCACAACTGGTGTCGGGGACGGGGTTCGAACCCGTGACCTCCGGATGTCTTAGGAGCATCTGGTCAAGACCTCTCCCTATGAGTCCGACGCTCCACCAGGCTGAGCCACCCCGACTTTGTGTCAGAAAGGCGTCAGAGCTATTCGCTCTTCTCGCCCTCGGCAGGAGCTGCAGGCTGCTCAGCCGTCTCCGGGGCAGGCGTAGGCTGCGGCGCCTCCGGGGCCTGGGCTGCTGGTTCCGCCTCCGGCTCCTCAGGAGCCGGCGGCTCTTCAGGGGCCATTATCGGGGCCTCGCCCGGCTCGGGCATCTTGCCCGCCCTCGTAACCTCGCTCCTTCTGATCTCTATCCTCTTGATCGGGACGATTATCTTGGACGCGTCCGAGATCTTCTTCGCCAGCTCGCCCATTATGAGCATCCGGACGAACTCGCCTATGGTGAGGTCAGAGGCGATCCTCTTGAGGTCATCCACCATGATCCGCCTGATTGCGGTCTCCTGGGACGCCTGGATCCTCTGCTCGGACACTGCCATCGGCTTCACGCGTATCTCCCAGCCGTCCTTGGTGGTCACGTCGACCACCGAGTCCGTCTTGGTCCTCTTCCTCCTCGTGAGCCTCCTGACGTAGTCGCTCGTCAGGTCGTGGCCGTAGAATATGGTGTGGGCGTCGAGGCCCTTCACCTCGTGTACCTTGAACTTGATCTTGATGTGCATCTTAGAGAAGTCGCCGGTCAGGTCCTGGACGGTGGCCTCGGTTATCCTGCCCATCAGGCCCTCAGGGGTATCGGACGGCGACTCGCCGAGCTGCATCTTGCTGAACATGTCGGGGGCATAGAGCTTGTACCACTCCTTCGCCCTCCACTTGTCCTTGACCTTTTTCGCTGCGGCCCTTTGCTTTGGTGGCAATCAATTACCTCTTCGTCGATTAGGGATGCTCGATAACAGATTTCCATATTAAAAGATTGCCGTGGACGTCGCAGGGTACCAGAGCCCTGCCTGGCCCCCTCCCAGACGCTTTGTCATCTCCGGCGCAGCTTCGGGTTGAGCACCTCGTCCATGGCGTACCCCACGAACGTGAACCCGAGCACGATTATCACTATGAATATGCCCGGGATCAGGATGTACGAGTAGGGCCCGATGAGCTGCGTGTTGTACCTCGACGCCTCCTCGAGTATCTTGCCCCAGGTCTCGACGTTCTTCGGGCCCATCTTGAGGTAGCTCAGCGTGGATTCCGACAGGATTGCGATCGCGACCGTCAGGATGGCGTTGGCGAATATGAGCGGGACCACGTTCGGGAACACGTGCCTTCTGATTATGTGCCAGTCCCCCGAACCTATCGCCCGCGCCCGCTCGACGAACTGTCTGGTTCTGAGGGTCAGCACCTGGGACCTGACAATCCTGGCGGTCGTAGACCAGCCAGTCACGCCTATGACTAAGATGACAGTCCCGAGCGTCTGGGCCTGAAGGACGGACGCCAGGACGAGCATCAGCACGAGCCAGGGTATCGAGAGGAAGACGTCGTTGATCCTCATGATGACCTCGTCCTTCCAACCGCCCCAGTAGCCGGAAGCCAGCCCGACGAGCGTCCCGAGGACCATCGAGATGGCCATCGCGGCGAACCCGACGATGAGCGAGGGCTGCGTGCCCTGCATTATCCTGACGAACAGGTCTCTTCCGATGTAGTCCGTCCCGAACGGGTGCTCGAACGAAGGTTCCTCGAATGGCGCCCCGGTGACCGCTGGTTTGTCCGGATAGACAATGAGGGCGGCCAGCGCGATGAACACGAAAACCAATATGATGGCAGTGCCGACCTTGCCCATGTTGGTCGCCATGAAGAGGTCCGTGGTCCTGCCCAGCTCCTTCCCGGTCAGGCCGAACTTGTCGGACAGCACCTTGTTGCGGGCGAAGACCCGGCGGCCCCATCTCTCGAACCTTTCCTCGAAACTCATCCTCTGCCGCCTCCTAAGTGATCTGCACCCTCGGGTCGAGCTTGACCAGAACGAGGTCGGCGATGAGGTTCGCGATCACGACCGCAACTCCGCCTATGAAGAATATGAACTGCAGCACCGGATAGTCTTGGTTCCAGATGGCCTCCATCGTGTACCATCCGATACCTTTGTAGCTGAACACGACCTCGATCTGGAAGACCCCTCCGAATATGAACGCGGTGTCCATCGCGATGGTCGTCACTATGGGAAGGCGGGCGTTCGGGCCAGCATGCTTCCGCATGACCTGTCTTTCGTTGAGCCCCTTGGCATACGCAGTGATGATGTAGTCCTCTGTCAGGACGTCTATCAGGGAGTTCCTCATCAGCAGTACTACCCCTGCGACGGAGCCGACCGCCAGCGCAACCGCAGGCAGTGTCATGTGGACCAGTATGTCCCAGATCTTCGACGCGGTGATGGGTTGCAGAGGCACCCCGTCCGTCATGTACCCCTTGGCGGGAAGCAGATGGAACCAGCCCACGAAGACGACCATCAGCACGATGGCGAACCAGAACACGGGCATGCCGTAGAAGAATATGCCGAAGCCCGTGATGGTCAGGTCCGTCGCTTTCCCCCTACGACGCGCAGCCAGCTTGCCTAAAGCGATTCCGACCAGGAACATGAAGGTCATGGAGACGCTCATGAGCAGTACCGTCCAGAGGATGGCTTCGCTTAGCACGTCGGTCACGTTCCTCTCGTGCTGGTACGAGATCCCCCAGTCTCCCGTGAAGGTCATGATGTAGTACTTGACGAACTGCTCGGCGTAGGTGTCGTTCAGGCCCATGATCTCCACATTGCGCCAGTACGCATAGTCGGACTCGTGGATCGACCGGTTCATCATCAGGACGGCTGGGTCCCCTGGCAACAGCCTGAAAAGCGCGAAGTTCAGGGCCATGATGAGCAAGATCGTAACGACCGCGTTGAAGACCCTCTTGGTCAGGATCACCCTGAACGATTTGGCCAACTTAGCATCAGCCCCGTGTCCCGTTAATCGTCTGCGCTATATTATGTGAACGCCCAGCCGCAATTGATAGGTAATAAATGAAGTTTGGGAAGAGGTTTGGATCCGGGTAGCACTCTTTTCAGGTCTTCGGAGGCGGAGGCGGGGCCATGCCCTCCATGCCGCCTGGGCCTGCCGGCGCTCCCTCGGACTTCTTCTTGCGCATCAGCATCCACACGATGAGCAGGACCACAACCACGACGATGACGCCTATGCCCACGTACAGCATGAGGTTGGAGGTCTCCTTCGGCTCGACACTTATCGAGACCGTCTGGGACTCCGGGGTCTTTGTGGCGCGGTACTTCGACATGCCGTCGTCCACGGTTATGGTCACCAGGTACGGTGCGTCCCTGCCGTCCTCATAGGTGTAGTTCACCGTCTTGTTGAGCCAGATCTTGGGCTCGGTCGCGATGTTCGCCACCAGGACCGGCGCTGAACCATCGTCGAAGTCGATCGTGATGTTCACGGTGTCGCCTTCGTAGTCCCTCACGCAGATGGTGAACGTTATGCTCTCGCCCCTGTCGTAGACGTCCTTGTCCGGTGTGACCAGTACGGGCGGCAGGAACTGCGGTCTCAGGTTCTCGTTGATGGTCACGGTCATTGAGGCGCTGACGTTGTGGCCGTCAAGCCCTGTGCCGTCGTCCGCATAGACTGTCACGGTGGCGTTCCCACTCGTCTCGTACACGTGCTCTCCGGCGTACGTCGGTGGGCCCATCCCTGCGCTCTCGTTGCCGTCGCCCCAGTCGTACCAGACCTTCACGAGGTCCCCGTCCGCGTCAGCGACCCTCGCCGGCGTTGCGGTGAAGGTCCTGTTGAACAGGGCAGTCGCCTCCGAAGGCAGTATGAGCTGAGGCACCGAGTTCTCGGTGACCGTGACCGTCGCCTGGACGCTCACGTTGTTGGTGCCGTCGTCTACCCAGAGCTCGGCCACGTACACTCCGGCGGTGTCGTAGACATGCAAGAACTCCACGCTCTGTCTCGTCGTGACTCCGCCTGCGGTGGTCGAGACATCCGACATGCCGTCATCGTAGGTTATGTAGAACGTCAGCGGGTCGGCGTTCGTGTCGATCGCGCTCGCGTTGAAGACCACCTCGTCTCCCGGGAAGGTCGTCGCGGGCACGGGTATCAGTCCTATCGCGCTCGGGGCGACTTCCGTCCCTGGGTTCGAAACGACAGCGGTGATGCTCGAGGTCACATTGTGGCCAGCCTCTCCGGTCAGGTCGTCGACGTAGACATCGACTGTGAAGCTGCCAGATGCAGTCCAGGTGTAGTTCACCATGGAGACCACTATCTCGTCAGGCTGCGCCTGACCCTCGGTCACGATCGTGGTGCCGTCCTCGAACACCCACGTGAACCTCAGTGTGTCCCCGTCCGCATCGCTGCTAGTGGCGAGGCACTCCACCTCTATCCCTCTGTTCACGGTTATCGGGGATATGCTCGGCACTGCGGGCGCCTGGTTCTCCACTACCAAGAACTCTATGGGCGGGACTGCCATCGAGACGTTGTGGCCCGGAAGGCCAGAAAGGTCGTTGACATACAGCTCGACGGAGTAGGTGGCCGCGACGCTCCATGCGTGCATGACGGTGTCCCTGACCTCTGTGTCGTTCGTGGTCGGCTGGTAGAGCGTGACGTTGTATGTGCCGTCGTCCCAGACCCATGTGAACTGCAGGCCCGGTCCGGTGTCGCCACCAGACTCAAGGTCCTTCGCTCCCACGGTCCAGGTCACCCACTCGTCGATATACGTCTTGTCGGAGGGGTCGCTGATGATGGGATATGTCAGGGTCGGCACGCTGTCCGGCTCAGCTATCACATATACCGTAGCGCCCGTGAGCACGTAGTTGCCTGGGTTGGGGTCCGAGATGTTCACGACCATGTCGAGGCCCGAGGTCGCCAAGGTGTCGTACTGGTGCGCCCTCGTCACGACGGCTCCAACGGCCGTTCCGGTGGTCACGGTGTCGGTCGCGGTCTGACCGTCCCCAAAGTCCCAATCAACGGTGATCGGGTCGCCCTCGGGGTCACGGACGGTGATGCTGAAGCTCTGGCTCGATCCGATGACCACGGTGTATTCGCTCTGCAGGTCGTTGACGATCTCCGGTGGCTTGTTCGCCCCCGTTGGGACCAGGTCGAACCATACCCACGGCAGGTCAGATATTATGCTCCTGCCAAGGTGCTCGGTCCAGTTGCCCCATCCAGTGAAGAACTCAGTGCTGACGGCGTACAGTCCCGTCGGATAGATGGGCGGGGTCTCCGTCCACGAGTCGTAGATCCACTGCTGCAGCTTGTCGACGATGATCTTCCTGTCGTTGATGTCTTGGGTCTTCATCGCGAGAGTCCAGTTCTCGTCGAAAGCCCCGTAAGGCTTCCCCGTCGACGAGTTCGCGGCGCTGTACCACCAAGGTCCCATCGGCATCTGGCAGTTGTTTCCGCCGGGCTTGATCTGGTCGGTCAGCCAGACGGCGAGGTTGCTGAGAGGTTCCGGGCTCCAATACCATGCCCAGACCCAAATGTCGTAGTCGGCCTTGTACCAGTCAAGGTTGATCATGGTGTTCTCAGGCGTGACTCCGTCGTACATCAGGTCTATGCCCGCCAACTCGGCGAACGCGGGCCAGTCGCTCGCGACGGTGTCATAGGTCGGGTCGGTGTCAGGGGCCCTCAGCCTGAAGCTGAGGGGATCGCCCTCATCCGCCCATCCCATAACCACCGGGTAGGCCGTAGCGGTCGCTTGGAGTATGCCTCCGGTGCCCTCCTCGTAGCCGTTGGCCAGGAGCAGCGTCTTGGCGGCCGCAGGGTCATACGGCAACTCGACAACGTCGTTGTGCCAGAATCCCGTGGAAAGTACCGAGTCTCCCGGTGTCGGGAGGCCTCTGAACAGGTCGTTGACTATCCTGTCCCTGTCCATGGTCATGAGTATGGCCTTCCTGACGAGCGGGTCCAGCAGAAGCGTGTTGCCGTCGCCGAAGGTAGGTGACCTGAAGTCCATCGGGATAGCGTTGATGGCCACATCAATGATGCCCATCTCGCTGGTCGAGAACTTCTGGATGTCCGGGTTCCCGGTGCCTAGGACGTCAAGGAACAGGCCAACAGACCCTGAGACGTCCACGACGTCGAGAATTCCACTGTTCATGTCAAGCACAAGGCCGGAGGCGTCAGTGTAGATGCTGAACTGAACTCCGTCGATGTCCACAACCCTCTCGGCGTCTCCAATGGTCGCGGGATAGTCGATTGATCCGTGGTAGTTCGGCGCCCTGTCAAACCTGTACCACGAGCCGGTGACGGAGTTGTTGAACATGAACGGCCCGCTGCCGATCAGCCAGTCTGGGTCCTTGTTCGTAAGGATCTGACCTCCGGGCAGACCGTCCCACTGGAACTGCGGAAGGATAGGTATCCAGACCAGGTTGTCTATCAGCGTCGCCAAGGCAGAATCCGTCTCGAAGCAGACCTGATAGTCGTCGATTACCCTGACCTCTGTGATGTTCTTCAGGTAGTCGTCCCAGGCGCCACCCGGGTTGGCCTTTATCAGGTCGATCGTGAACTTCACATCGTTCGCCGTAAGGCCATTGGTCGTGTCAGTGGGGTCCGCGTAGTTCCTGAAGTAGGCGTTGTCCGTGATCGTGATGTATGTCGACATGTTCCCCTCGACCGGGTCCACGTACTGTGTATAACCAGTCGCCAGGTCGTTTACAGGGCCTTCCCAGTCCTCATTGTACTGGAAGAGCACGCTGAACATCATGTAACATGCAACATAGTCCGATACGAGTTCCAAATTCATTGGGTTCCAGAAAGCGAAGTCCTGCAGCACGCCGACCTTCACATAGGCCTCCGCGGCCGCGGCGTTCTGTGCGATGTCCGCCTTCGGGACGAACATGGGCACCGCTGACAGGACGAGAGCCAGAACCACTGCAAGTGCTAGCACACGTGTCATTCTACTAATACCGTTCATCATACAAACTACCTCTAACAAGTCGTTCTCAAATCCCCTGCCGGCTCCCGCCGGCTTCCCCCTTCTGGCACGACATGACGGACATGCTATAAAATCATTGTTCGCTGTAGTGCCGTTCGGGGGGCTCGCTGGCTGTTGAGAGGGACGAATCCGTAGCTTCCGTCCTGATTTCGTAACTGACTAGGCCCTGGCCTGCCCTTCCGAGATCTCAACGAATTTCCATAGGACGGTCACGACGCTCTTCTCGAATTCCCTCATGCCGTCGACCACCGCGTACTCGTTCGGCGAATGCGCGTTTCCTGCATGGCCGAGACCGACCGAGCCCCAGGGGACGCCCAGCACTTGGTCGAACAAGTACATCGGGGCAGACCCAGCTGACATCGGCCATATCTCAGGATCCTTGCCGTGGAACCTGAGCGTTTCGATGCACGCCTGTGAGATCGGCTCGTGGAATGGGACCTTGGACCACGGATAGTCGACGTACTCGCGCATCCTGATATCGGTGAATCCCCGCCTCCGGAGATGGTCCATGACCTTCCTCTTCGTGTCCTCCACCGTCATGTTGGGGACCGTGCGTATGTCTATCTTGGCCATGGCCCTGGGAGGCAGGACGGTCTTAGTGCCTTCGTCCTGGTATCCCGCGATCAGGCCATCTATGTTGATTGACGGCTCGAAGATGTACTTCCGTATCATCTCCTCCTTCGAGCCTTCGCACTTGAACTTGCTCGCGTTCATCTCCTTCAGAAATGCATCAGGATCGAATCGCTTGGCGAGTTGTCTGATGAGCGCGAGGTCTTCCTTGCTCGGGTTCTGGACCTTGTCCCAAATCCCGTCGACGGACGGGTCTTGGTTCTCGTCGACCATTGTCGAGAGCGCATGAGTGAGCCTCCAGACGGGGCTTTCGACCACGACCGCGCAGCTGCTGTGCAGCTCCGCGGTGGGGCCGCCTCTCGCCGCCGCCTCCGCGATCAGGTCGAAGTAGACGCAGCCTTTAGCGCCGAGCGATATCTGGGCGGTTCCGTTAGAATCCTCTCCGTAGTCGAATGTGAATGCCGCATCCGCTTTGGAGAGAGTCGCCTTGTTCCTGTGCACCCACTTGGGCAGGCTGTAGCCTCCGATCTCCTCCTCGCCCTCGAGCAGGAAGCGGAGGTTCATCGGGAGAGCATCGTGCTCGAGCATCGTCTTGACCGCCAGCAAGTTACCCGCGAGGGCGGCCTTCGAGTTTGCGACGCCCCTGTTTATGAGCACCTTGCCGTGGGGTTTCCTCTTGGTTATAGTCGCCCCGAAAGGCGGGTAGTCCCACTCCTTGAGGTCACCGACAGGCTGGACGTCGTACATCCCGTAGATAAGGCCCGTCTTCTTCGCACCGACGTCCAGGTATCCGTGCACGAGAGGGTGGCTCTTCTTGCCTGCCCTGAACTGCCCGTGCTTCGCACCCAGGTCCGCGACCATGTCCTCCACCGCGTCGGCGCTCTCCTGGATGCCTTCACCCGTCATCGATACTGACGGTATCCTCAGGAGCTTCCTCGTCGCCTCAAGGTGCCGCGGCCAGTCCTTCTCGATCTCTGCGTGCAGTTGTCTGATATCCATTGCTTGTCCCTCGCGATGCCCATGCCGGACTATGTCCTAGAACGAAAACGATGACGCGACTAGGCCCCCAGAAACCTGGGCTTCTTCTCAGTGTCCTTCTTGACCACTTTCTGTATGGGAGCGTTGTGGCACTTGATCGCCGTGTCCTCGTCGTCGTAGAGCTTGCCACACGCGAAGCACTTGTACAGGTTCTTGTCCATTCGGTACAGCCCCTTTCGATCGTTCGATGCCCGGCTACTGCACTGACCCAAATCGCGCGCGCAGTAATTAACCTTCTCAGATGAGAGTTCATTTCTTGAGCCGCTGGGAGAGGACTTCCTTCGAGTCGGGCGCGAGCTTCGCGTCCTGCGAACCCAGCTCCCTCTCGAGCTGCGCCATCGAGATGGGGTCCTTCAGGAACACCGGGACGAAGCACGCCGAGGTGTCTATGTTCAGTATCGCGACCAGCTCGTCCTGGTCGAGCTTCCTCTCCTCGACGGCGGCCTTGAACTCCACAAACGGCCGGACGTCCGGGGGCACGTTCTTGACCTCGGTTATCCCGACGAGCCTGGCAACGTGCATCCCCGGAGCGCTCCTGAACCTCTCAGAGGTTTACCTTGGTCTGGTGGACTTCGAGCCCGAGCTTCTCCTTCTCGAGCCCGAACGCCAGCCCGAGCAGCTGTGACAGGTGCAGCACAGGGATCTTGTACTCCTTGAGCTGGACCTGGCTGACATCGTACTGTAGGTGACAGAACGGGCAGCAGTCCACGATGACGTCCACGCCCGCGGCGGTCATGTTCTTTAGGTTCTCCGCGGTCATCTTGAGCGCCACGTCGGGCGTCCTGGCCCTTACGCCTCCGCCCGCGCCGCAACATGTCCCCTTGTCCTTGTAAGCGACGCTCGTCATGCCCGCCGCCTCGACTATGTCGTCGAAGACGTGGGGCCTCTCGGCGTCGTCGATCTTCTTGATGTTGCTGGGCTTCAGGAAGTGGCATCCGTAGTGCACGGCGGCCTTCAGGTTCTTGCCTCCCTTCACCTTCGCCCTGATGGCCTCGACGCCGACATCGCGGTAGAGCAGCTCGACGAAGTGCCTCACGTTGACAGTGCCGTTGTACTCCATCCCCGTGGCGTCCTTCAGTATCTTGTTGATCTTCTTCCTCAGTTCAGGATCGTGGTTGAGCTTGTGCGCGACCTCGAAGAGCGTATCGAAGCATCCGTTGCAGATCGTGAGAAGGCCGTCGACGTTCATCTTCTCGGCGATCGCGAGGTTCCTCGCGGCCACGGACATCCAGTAGGTCTGGTCGAAGGACCTCATGACCCCTGGCGCGGGGCAGCAGCTCGCGCCCTGCATGTCCACCAGCTCGACGCCGAGCGACTTGAACACCTCTCTCGAGGCGCTCTCGATCCCCGGGTACCTGAGGGGCATGATGCATCCCAGGAAGAAGGCGTACTTTGCCATTACTGCTTCCCCCCTGATGCGACGAGCTTGTCGAAGCCGCAGAGCGCTGCGATCTTCTTGACCTCTTCGAGCGACTTCGGGTCGGAGAAGACGGTCGGGGGCGTTCCCTGCAGTCCGAGCTTGGTTCTGAGAGCCTTGTCCTCGTCCCTCAGGGAGACCAGGTGGCCGGTCTTGGATATCAGTTCGGCGACCTTCCTGTGTGGCTCGGCCATGTATCCCTTGCGGACGGCCATGTTCCTGAGCGCCATGATGATGTCCACAATCTCGACGCCTCTCGGGCATCGCTCGTAACATGTGAAGCAGGTGGTGCAGAGCCAAAGGTCCTCGGAGGGCAGAACGTCCTCCTCAAAGCCCAGCTGGGCCCTTCTCACGACCTTCCTCACCCTGAAGGCCGTCTGCCTGCCTGACGGGCAGCTGCCCGTGCATGTGCCGCATTGAAAACAGAGGTTGACAGTCTTGCCCCCTGCATCGACCACTTTTCTCGTGAACTCCGGATTAGGTTCCTTAGCCTCCGCCAAGACACTCACCGATACAACGCAGCGCCGGCGGCGTATTTGAGGGTTTTGCTGAAAAGGGATAAGCATTATCCTTTATGGTAAAGCCAAGCCTCTCTGGCCTCTTCTAGTAAAGAGGCCAGGTCGTCGTTGTCCACGCACTGCAGCGCCATGATCGAGTGTATGGACCACCTCTGGTCCTTTGCCCCTTCGGCCCTGACGACCCCGTCCCGCACGAGGCTCTTGTTCACGAAGTAGCTGAGGTCCGTCCTGTCGACCATCGAAGGCTCGAGTATGGTCCGCACGACCTCGTGCGGGATGTCCTTCTCGTCTAGGTATCTGAAAGACAGTCTCTGCGCTCCGAATCCCAGGCGGGCGTACCTCGTGCCCGTCTCGCGGAGCAGCATGACATCCGTGCCTATCTCCGCGGTCGGGAGGTCCTGCGCCCTCTCCATCGCGAAGGCCGCATCGTCGAAGAGGACGCAGTTGACGCGCATCTCCTCCATCAGCCTCAGGTTCGCGTCGTCGTTCGAGATCGTCACGATGCATGCGACGCCCTTGTCCGAGAGCTCCGTCGCAGCTGCGAGAAGGCACTTCTGCGTCACGACTGTCCCCGCGACCCGGAGAGTGGAATCGTCCTTGAGCCTCAGCTCGTAGGCGTTGAACCGTCTAAGCAGGGCCTGCCCTGCCGACGTGAGCCTGCTGCCCTTGCTCGTCGAGGCTATGAGGCTCTCGCCGGCCTTCTCCTCGACCTCGCGTACGTACTTGTGGAGGACCGGGGTCGAGATGCCCAGCGCGACCGCGGCGCCCTTCATGCTGCCCTTGGCGTTGAGCGCGGCCAAAGCCTCCATCTGCCTGTGGGTTATCTCCTGGCCGTCGGAGACGAACACAACTCTGGGCCTCGCGTCCGTCATCGTCTACCTCCTCTTTCTCAGGCTGTAAGCGCTGAGCCCAAGCATAACAGCAGCGAACAGAAGCAGGATCCCCAGGTCGAACAGGATGTCCCCGGCCCCCCAGCCGCGGATCATGACGGACCTCAGAGCGTCGACGCAGTAGGTGAGAGGCACGACGCTCGAGACGGGTCTGAGCAGCTCAGGGACCGCCTCGAGTGGCCAGAACACCCCTGCGAGCAGCAGGGAGGGGAAGAGTATGATGGGAAGGAACTGGACCGCCTGGAACTCCGTCTTTGCGAGCGAGGACAGCAGGAACGCGAGTCCTTGGTTCCCGACCCCGAACAGGAAGATGACGAGCAAGACCAGGACAGGGCTGCCTATTATCTGTATGTCGAAGAGCAGGACCGCCGTCAGTATGATGACAATCGATTGGCCGAGGCCGACCAGCCCGAAGGCCAGGGCCGAGCCGGCGACTATCTCCCCCTCCGTCACCGGGGTGCTCAGCAATCTCTCCAGGGTGCCTGCGCTCCTCTCGTGGACGAACGACATTATCGCCAGCATGAACGTGACCATCATCGCCGCCAGGCCCATGACGCCAGGCGCGAAGAAGTCGATGAACCTCGCGTCCTCCCCGTAGACGAGCTCTGGCGAGATTGCTATGGGGGTCGCGAAGGACGAGACTCCGAGCACGGAGCGGACGGCGGACAACATCTCGTTCCCGATTGCCTGCGCTATGTTGGGGTTCGTGCCGTCCTCGATCACGCGTATGAAAGCGGGCAGCCCGGTCTCCCCGGAGACCACTCGCATGGCGTCCTGTGTGAAGGTCTCGTTGAAGAATATCGTGGCCCAGATCTCGGCTGACTCCACCTTCTCGCGGCCCAGTTCGACCGGGTCCGTGGCAGCGTCCTCCGGTCCGAATGATCGGACGATCTTCAGCGTGTTCCTGGTCTGCAGGTCAGCGATGATCGCCGCAGCGACGGACTCATCCTGAGGCGTCTGGTCGAGGTTCACGACATACACCTTGATGTTCTCGACGCTTCCGCCGAATGTGTATCCGAATATCGCTATCATGAACAGCGGCATCGCCACCAGGAAGCCCACCGTGCGCCTGTCGTGCCTCAGCGACTGGAGGTTCTTCTTCGCGACCGCCAAGATCCTCCTCCAGTTCACGCATCCACCTTCCTTGCCATGGTCATGAACGCGGACTCAAGGTCAGTCGTCGCTGTCCTCTCCATAAGATCCTTGGGGGCCCCCTCGCCGATCAGCCTTCCCAGGCGCATCATGCCGACCACGTCGCATCTGAGGGCCTCGTCCATGTAGTGCGTGGTCATGATGACGGTCTTCCCTCTGGCCCTCAGGTCCGCGAAGTACTTCCAGAAACCCACGCGCAGCTCCGGGTCCACACCGACGGTCGGCTCGTCGAGGAAGACGACCTCGGGGTCGTGGATGAGGGCGCACGCGAGCGAGGCCCTGTGTCTCATGCCGCCGCTCAGGTGCGAGACCAGGGAGTCCCTGCGGTCCGCGAGGTCGATGATCTTCAGGAGACCCTTCTCGCGCGTCTCGAACGACTCCTTGCTCATGGAATAGAGTTCGGCGAACAGCTCGAGGTTCTCGTGCACGGTCAGGTCAGTGTATATGGCCATCTCCTGGGGCATGTAGCCTATCCTCGAGATGTTCTCAGCAATCGGGATCCTCTCACCGAGGATGAGCGCCTTCCCGCCGGTCGGCCTGAGGAGGCCGACGAGCATCTTGATGAGCGTGGTCTTGCCGGATCCGTTCGGGCCTATCATCCCGTAGAGCAGCCCGCGCCTTATCTTGAGGTCCACGTCGTCGACGGCGACGAGCGATTCGAACTCTTTGCGGAGCTTGCTTGTGAGAACTACGGCGCTGGTTCTATCGGCCGCCTCTGCATTCCTTTCCTCGGCTTCCCTGTTCGCTCCCGCCATGTTCTTTCGCCCGTCTCTTGGACCTGCGGCCTGAGAGGGCCTTTGGGCATATTGAGCCTTGCCGGTGCGCTGCGGGCGCCTGCTCGCGCGCACTGACCTGCGGGTTATCAGGCGCGCAATCCTCTCTATCAAGCGTTATATATCAATGCGGTCATTTTCCTCCGATTCTGAATGCACTCAGGGAAGTACATCATCAAGCTCTGCCTCCTGGGGGACGGAGCGGTCGGCAAGACGAGCTTGGTGAGGCGGTATGTCTTCGACGTGTTCGATGACAAGTACCTGATGTCCTTCGGGACGAAGGTGTCCAAGAAGAAGGTCAACATAGGCGACTCCGAGATCGACTTCATGATCTGGGACATACTCGGCCAGAAAACCCACGAGTCTCTACACGCGGCGTACTACAGGGGAGCCGCGGGAGCCCTCGCCGTCTGCGACTTCACGCGCCCCGACACCATGAGGAACCTGAAGTCATGGCTTGGTAGCTTCAGGTCCGTGGTGGGCGACATGCCCGTACTCATCCTGGGCAACAAGTCCGACCTGGAGAAGGCATTCTCGACGACCGAGCTGGAGCAGTTCGCCAGCGGAGTCGGGTGCAGGATGCTCGAGACCAGCGCGAAGACCGGTCTCAACGTGGAGAACGCCTTCAAGGAGATAGGCACGCTGGTCCTGGGGGCGGACTGATGCGCTCCCTGCCGTTCTTCGTCATGCCTGGCATAGCCCTGGCGCATCTGAGGGAGGAGCTCGAGATCGTCGAGGGCGACATGCGCGCAAGGCTGATGGTGTACCGGTACGGCCAGAGATGCGGGAGAGCCCTGGTGGAGAGCTTCGGGCTGTCGAGCGGGAGCCTCGCCGAGGCGAGGAGCATGATTGAGCCTCTCTGGATGGAGGCCGGGCTCAGCAGGATGAAGATCGAGTCGATGCAGGAGAGCGAGATGATTGTCAACCTCGAGGAGTCCGTGGAGGCCAAAGAGGGCAACACGTGCGACTTCGCGAGGGGATATCTCTCGGGCATCGTGTCACAGCTCACGGGCAAGAGGTACGAGGTCGACGAGGTCGAGTGCACCAGCACAGGATATCCAGCATGCGTCATGCAGGCCTACGAGGTGATCGACAACCTAAGGCCGGTGAGGCACGCGGAGGAGGAGTCGGTCAGGAAGTACACGCTCCAGAACGGCTACTCGTACCTCATCAAGGAGGAGATCCCGGACCAGGCGTTCGACATATTCGTGGACGCGGTCAAGCACGGCGTGCCCTGCCTGTGCGTCACCAGGGAGTATCCCGAGAAGGTCAAGGAGAGGTACGACCTGAAAGGCGTTCCGTTCCTGTGGCTCTCCATGGACCAGGAGAAGAACTACTCCAGGGACCCATCGAACATCGCGATGCTGTATTCAGACATGAAGACCTTCATCTCGGAGAACAAGAACTGCACCGTGCTTCTCACGGGGCTCGAGTACCTCGTCTCCCAGAACGGGTTCCAGAAGGTCCTGAAGCTTCTGCAGCACGTCAACGACAAGGTCGCCGTGACCGACTCGGTCCTCATCGCATCCATCAGCCCGCTGACGCTCCCGGAGTCCGAGCTGAAGATGCTCGAGAAGGAGATGCGCTCGTTCTAGAGGAGCGCCTGGAGGGATGATGGGCGCCAGGTACGGTGTGATCGTCTGCCCCAAATGCGGCATGGCGAAAGGGGTCGAGGCTGGCAAGAAGACCACCACGTGCCAGTGTGGCCGGGACATCGACCTGAAGCGCGTGAAGCTGATGTTCCTCACGGACTCGCCTCTGGAGCTCGCCGATTCGGTCGCGAACGCGAACGCGTCCCTGAGGGGAGGAGGCCAGTTGCCTGCCGACAAGAAGGCGAAGAAGAGGGATCCGTATGCTGGGATCGCGGAGAGGGCGAGGCCCGTCAAGGACCCTCTTGAGCGGATGAAGGTGGTCTCCGCAGAGCTCTCCAGGCTGAAGCGGGAGTTCACGATAGAGGACCTTCGAAGGGTCGCGGCCGTCCTGGGGAAGGATTCCCCGGAGGACATGCTGGCGAGACTCCTGGAACACAACCTCGTCTATGAGGTCTCCGAGGGGGCATATCGGGCCGTCTAGCGAAGTCGGCGCCGCTCAGGACTTCTGCTTGGCCAGTTTCTTGGCGTCCCTGATCAGCGCTGGCAATGAGAACTTGTGCACCTTACGGTATGCGTATACAACGACCGCGGTCGCGCCGACGAGGCCCGCTAGGTTGAGCGGCGGCTCGAGGACCTCTATCACGAAGAACGACTCGTACAGCAGCCCGAACATCAGGTGTATCAGGAACGCCTCGAGGAAGTAGTCCTTCACCTCGCCTCTCGCGACCCCGACTCCGACTATCGCGGACGTTGATGAGTGCAGCAGGACGAACAGGATGCCCAAGAACCCGACGATGACGAAGTCCGCCGCTCCCAGGTCGGGTATGTCGTAGACGTACGAGTACACGGTCGCGAAGGTGAACGTGGCTCCCATGCCGAGCCCCATCGACAGCCCGCAGAAGGCGGTGTCCACCTTCTTCTGGAACCGGGGGAAGTTGAGGATCACGAGCTTCATGAGCTCCTCCATGAGCGCGAAGCCTACGATCAGGAGCAACACCGTCTCGATCGTGCCGATCGTGGAGCCGTACACCTCGAACGCGAATATCACCATGCCGAGGACTACTCCCAGCGCGAAGAACGCGAAGACCTTCCTGTCGTCGAAGAACGGCTTGGGGGCCTTGGGGAACGTGTAGGCGCCCAGAGTGTAGTAGAAAAGCACCATCGCAGGCGCGAAACCGATTATCCCACAGGCCACCTGAACCAGGTCTACCATTGCGGACCAATCGTAACCTGCCGGTGTTCATAAACCTGTCTAGGCATAGGTTTTATAGCATAGACGGCTGCTAGATGTCGGGAGGATTACAATGGCCAAATGTTCCACATGCGGCAAGGCGATGGGATCCGCGAAGACCTGCCCTCACTGCGGTTCGGGGCCCAGCAAGAGCGTTCTGAACAGCGGCGTAGACAGCGTCGCCAGAGCCACGGGGACCGTCCTGGTGAAAGGGATCGAGGTCACGGACAAGATCGTGAGGGAAGCGACCCCCGTTGTGAAGGAAGTGTTGCGCGAGGGCAAGAAAGGCCTGTCGAAGGCGAAGAGCGAGACGCTCAAGGTCGCGAAGTCGCTCAAGGACGAGGGGAAGTAGTCACCTTCGGTCTCTTCTCCGCGTTCCCTGGTTCTTGGACGAAACGTCCCCTGCCAGCTTGTCGAAGTAGTGGGCAACCACGCAGCTGTCAGCGCACTTGCCGCACTGGTTGCATCTCTTCTCATCGACGGAAATCGCCTCATCCAGGCCGATTGCCCCCGTCGGGCAGGCCCTGACGCATATGCCGCACCTTGTGCACATGTTCGCCCTGAGTATCGCCCTGGCCACTTCATCGAAGAACCTCGAGGCATCCTCCGGGGTGTCTCCCACTGAGGAGATCTGTCCCCCCGCGAAGACCTTGGCGCTCGCGCGCTTCGAGTCAACCATAGCGACGCCGAAATCCTCGACCAGGGTCACTTCCCCGACGGTCTTCAGCATCTCCGCGACCTGCTTCAGGCCTCTCGCCTCCGGCATCCTCAGGACGGCCTCGACCGAGTACCCCCCCGTTGCGCACGGGCTCACGCCCTTGATCACATTGACCGCTATCGTATCCGCTCTTCGGGGCTTCGCCTGGATGTTGAGCCGCTCCGCCAGCGCGCGCATCTTCGGAGGCATCTGCTTCCAGCGCCAGAAGCCATACTGGACGAACTCCCTGGGCAGCGCGTTCTCCGCAGCCCAAGAATCCAGCTTGTGGTTCCACCCCTTCCCAAGGTCGGGGCTGAGCTTCGATATCTCCGCGCACTCGCTTGCCAGCGACGACGGGCACATCCAGCAGCCGACTCTCTCTATGTCCTCGTCGTACAGGGGGTTGTAGGGCAGCTCCCGCCAGATGATGTAGAGCCAGACATCCAGGGCAGACCAGTCCCTGATAGGGTTGACGATCGTCTGCCCTGGTACGAACGGATTCTCCCCCACAAGCTCGAGTCGGGAACGGGCGAAAGATTCGAGACGCCTGTTCCCTTCGACGGTCATCGTGCCCTTGGGGAATTTCTCCTCGATGACCCTCGACGCAGGAGCTAGCTTGCAGACCTTGCAGCACCACCTGAAGTCCTTGGCGGGCGGGCCGAAAGTCGGGAAGTTCTCGTCGAAGGCGTCCCCCGCCTCTGCAGTGAGCAGCCTGAAACCTCTCTCCCCCGCCAGTCTTTGCACGTACTCCTTCGTCTGCGGATGCTCCAGACCGGTGTCTATGAATATTGCCGTGAAGTCCTTGGTCACGGACGAGACGATGTCGAGCACGACGAGGCTGTCCTTCCCACCGCTGAACGACACGGTGAGAGGAAGCTTGCTGGAGGCCATGACGTCCTTGAGCTCGTGCTCCGCCTTGGCCTTCTTCGCGTTCAGATGCGGCAGGTTGGCCTTCACTATGTCCTTCGTCCAGGCCTTCCTTCCGGGCCCTATCGGGCCTGCCTGCGAGAAATCGCGCACCTTGATGCCCTTGTCTGAGGCCCTCAGCTCGGGCGCGTTCACCTTCGCAGACCCGCAACCGATGAACTTCCCCATCTGCACGACGACCTCGTCACCCGCCCTGATGCCAGGATCGAACGATTCGATGGTCTCCCTCGGCAGGTAGTTGCCCTTCATGTGCCCCTCAGCCTTCCTGAGCCTGACTAGCTTCTTGTGGTTCCCGTAGGCGAGCATCCGTGCGCCATCTATCCTGAGAGTGAGCGTGTGGTCCTGCTTCTCGAGGTCGAAGGTCAGAAGAGCGGCTCTCCGACCGTCAATGATGATCTCCTCGGCGCGGTCGTCCCCCGAGCTCTTGTTCAGCACGACCACGTCAGGGACGATCTGCTGCGCCCCGAACTGTCGCAGGAAGAGATACCTGAGCCGTTTCTTGGTGCCCTCCAGCGCCAGCCTGACGTCCCCGGGCGGCGTGAGCTCTATCTCGAAGCCGTTCTGCCCGCACCTTCCGCAGGACCTGCCGAGCAGTGGAACGTTGCAGCTGCCGCACCAGTGAAGCGTGTGATGTCTCCTCTCAGGTCCTCTTCTCACGGGCCGAAGCTATGCCAAATGGCTGTAAATAACTTATCCGCCTCATCGGAAGGCAGCCGCTCCTGGCCCGTCGGCTTCGGCAGCTCATAAGCCTTAACTACTCGCTGGCGATAGGCCAAGGAGATGCCTCGCAGCGATGACCGGAGGGGCGGGCAGTCTCGAGGGACCGCCTCGTACACGTACTCCGTCGGAGGTGCCGGTTGGGAGCAGCCTAAGCATCCCATCACGAGTCCGACGGAGATAAGGGACATCGCGGTCGCCCTCGCACTTCTCACTGTTGCGATCTTCTTCATCTTCTACGTGCCGGATGGGCGGGGAGCCGTCTACTATCTCGTGGTCTCCGCGGTCGCTGTGTCCGCAGGGTTCTTCGCCCACGAGATGTCGCACAAGTTCGTCGCGAGGCGGTACGGCTGTTGGGCGGAGTTCAGGGCGGACTACAAGATGCTCCTGCTGGCGGTCGTGATCGCGTTCTTCATAGGGTTCCTGTATGCGGCCCCGGGCGCCGTCTGGATATCCGGGAGGATCACCAGAGAGCAGAACGGGAAGATCAGCCTCGCGGGCCCCGGGACGAACATGCTGATCGCTGCTGCGCTCGCGCCCCTCCTGTTCGCGGGAATACTCAGCGAGTCGAGCGCGGCGTATGACCTGGCGGCGACGGTGTTCTACTTCAGCGCGTTCCTGGCGGCCTTCAACCTCATCCCGTACCCGCCCTTCGACGGGCTGAAGATATGGTCCTGGAACAAAGGCGTCTACGTCGCGTCTCTACTTGCCGCCGGCGCCCTCTTCTTTCTGGCCCTCACAAGCCTTTACTGACGGCATGCACCCCTCGGACTCGCAGAACGCGGGGTATCTCAGGTGCGCGATGATGTTCCCGTCCCAGTCGAAGATCTTCCCCGGGTTCATTATGTTCTTCGGGTCCAGGGCTTTCTTGATCCTCTTCATCGTCTCGAGCGAGTCGGCCCTCTCCTTCTTCATGTACGGTGCCTTGGTGATGGACACGCCGTGCTCGCCCGTGACAGTACCTCCGAGCTCGAGCACCTTGTCGTAGATCTCTCCGACGGCCTTCTCGCCCCTCCTCCAGCTGTCGTCCGAGCCTGGCTCGACGAGCATCTTGGTGTGCAGGTTGCCGTCCGCCGAGTGCCCGTAGGTTCCCACGATGACGCCGTTCTGCTCGGCGATCTTCTGGAAAGCGACGACCGCCTCGGGTATCTTCGAGATCGGAACGGACATGTCATCGGCCAAAGCGACCGAGACGAACTTCTCGCCGTACCTGCTCAGGGACGGCATGATGGCCTTCCTCGCGTAGGTCCAGTAATCGATCTTCTTCTTGTCCCTGGACGCCTCGGTGTGGACCGCGCCGCTCTGCCTCGCGATCTCCTCGACGATCTTGAGCTCCTCCTCGACAGCGGTGGGATGGCCGTCGACCTCTATCATGCAGATCGCAGCTGCGTCCGGGAGGCCCACGTTCATGCACTTGTTGACCGCCTTTATGCAGACCGAGTCCATGAGCTCGATTGCGGAGGGCATCAAAGGCCTCGCGATGATGTTCGAGACGCACCTGCCCGCGTCCTGGAGTGAGTTGAAAGCTGCCAAGGTCATCGCCGACGCCTTGGGCTTGAAAGCCAGCTTGAGGTTTATCTCGGTGACGATGCCCAGCGTCCCTTCGCTCCCCACCATCAGACGGTCTATCTGGTAGCCTGAGGAGTTCTTGAGGGTCCTCGTGCCCGTGTGGATGATCTCGCCCGTCGGCATCACGACCTCCAGTCCCAGGACGTAGTCCCTAGTAGCGCCGTACTTGATCGCCCTCATGCCCGAGGCGTTCGTGACGACCATGCCGCCTATCGTGCAGGCTTCACCGCTGCCCGGGGTCGTCGGGAACCAGAAGCCCTTCTTCCCAAGGACCGCGTTCAGCTTGTCGTAGATCACTCCGGGTTCGACGACGCAGTAAAGGTCCTCGACTCGGACCTCCTTGATCTTGTTCATCAGGGTCATATCGATGATGATGCCGCCCTTCAGAGGCACAGTATGGCCGCACATCGCCGTGCCCGCGCCTCTGGGTATGACAGGCGTGCGCGTGGCGTTGGCCAGCTTGACGATCTCCGAAACCTCTTTCGCGTTGGCGGGTTTGACGATGACGTCGGGGTTCTTGTGGTGGATCGATGCATCGAAGCCGTACACGTAGAGGTCGGCCATCTTGGTCGACATGCGGTCCTTGCCCACGATCTTCTCCAACTCGTCAATCACCCTGCGCTTCATCGGCCCACCGCCAGGACATGACGGCGGCTTGATAAAATCGTTTTCCCGCTTGGGGCCGCCTCGTCGCGTTCCCTTGACAAACGACAAGCCATAAGTACACCGTCCAAGATGCTTCGGACGGTGTCGTCATGAAATTGGTCATCTTCGGCCCGCCAAGCGCCGGGAAGGGGACGCAAGCGCAGAAGCTCTCGCAGAAGTATGGGATACCTCAGGTCTCTACGGGAGACCTGCTGAGGAAGGCGGTCGCGGAGAAGACCCCTCTCGGGCTGAAGGTGAAGTCCTATCTCGACCAGGGCAGGCTCGGACCCGACGACCTGATCGTCAAGCTCATACAGGAGCGGGTGTCGAAGCCGGACTGCAAGAAGGGCTACCTCCTGGACGGCTTCCCGAGGACCATCGGGCAGGCCAAGGAGCTCGACAAGATGACCGAGGTCGATGTCGTCCTCAACATCGTGGTCGACTTCGACGTGCTGGTGGAGCGGGCGGTCGGCCGGCGGTCCTGCCCGAAGTGTGGCGCTGTCTATCACATCAAGTTCAACCCGCCGGCGAACAAGGACACGTGCGAGAAGTGTGGCTCCAGGCTGGTGCAGAGGGACGACGACAAGGAGGAGACCGTCAGGAACCGGCTCAAGGTCTACCGGGAACAGACCGCTCCGCTCGTCGAGCACTACAGGAAGAAAGGGAAGATCGCCGACATCGACGGGTCGAAGGGGATAGACGCCGTTTTCGAGCAGATGGTCAAGGTCGTGGACGGCCTGTCGCGAAGTCCCTGACTGAGTGGTCAGAAGAAAAAGAACGCCTGGGGGCAACGCCCCCGGTTCTAGGGTTTTTCAGTGGTCACCGCCGCAGTCGCAGGGGCTTCCCTCGGGCATCACAACCCATATGTTGCCGCCGCCCAAGCTGTGCGTCACCCACTTGACCATCCGGCCATGGCCACTTTCGCCGCCTCCGGAGCAGCCGCCCCCGTCGTCATGGGAGCATCCTCCGTCCTCGCCTCCTCCGGAGCAGGCACCGCCTTGGCACCCGCTGCCTCCGTCACAGCTGTCGACTCCGTCGCCGGAGTCGCTGTGCTCGGAGCAGCTGCAGTCGTCCCCGTGTTCGTCGCCGCCCTCCTCACCGTCGTGGTGGGTCGTGGGCCAGAGCTTCATCCAGGCTGCGTCGTAGATCCCGGTTCCCTTGTCCGTGGCCTTGAAGTGGAATCGGTACACATCCGTGTTGTTCACGAGTGCAGTCCCCTTCATATGGACTGAGGGATAGCCCCCATTCTTGCAGGGTTTGAACCAGACCTTGGTGATCTCCAGGGTGTGGACATTGAAGTCCCTGTTCCTACCCTGGAAGACGAGGCTGTTCTCCGACGGGTCGTCCTTGTCGACGTTGAAGCCGAAGGTGATGCGCTTTCCGTCGTACTCGAACCAGCCTCCGCCTCCAGCGGTTCCGGGTTCCCTGTCGCTGTCGGATGTGGCTAGGCCTTGGGCAGGCAAAAACACGAACGCGGCTAGGACCGCCAAGCTCGCCACCGTGGCCTTCCTCCTAATGCGTTTCCTCCCCCTCTCTTTTCCTCTCCCAAATCTGCCCTTTGTGCTCAGCTTGCTGACCTGCTCGCGGGTCCGGGCGATGCGAGACGGAACTATTCACGCCATCCCTCATATTCTTTGGGTTGGTCAGTAGGCGCATAACGGCCTGATATGTACGTCTCCCTCTCGGATCGCGGAGGAGGATACGTAACCGCGGAGAAAGGGCAGGCTGCTAGGATTCTAAGCGACCGCATGCATTCCCGTCTGCTTTGATTGTCTACGGTGACAAACCGCTCAGGTGCTCATGGTCCACGGTCTCCGAGGGCAGCGCTGTCGGCGACGACTGTAACCGCTAAATACGAGTACCGGAATAGCGACATCTGCCGTCCCAGCCCCGTAGTGTAGCGGTCAATCATGCGAGACTCTGGATTGCTTCTCGCAAGGAGAGATCTTGCGACGGAGGTTCGAATCCTCCCGGGGCTACCTCACTTCTCAGGTGCGATGTCCCGGCATCCCGACAAAAGCAATAAGACCCTCAGAGGTGGTCATCCCACTGGGGGAGATGATGCAGACGCCTTTGCACGGCCCGCAGGACCAGTACCACATCGGCGTCGTTTCTCACGGGCCGCCGGATTCCGACACATTCGGGCCTCCCCATAAGCCACCAAACACCGATTCCGGAGGCGCCCCCGAGAGGGGGTTGCTTGGCCTCCTCGGCGTCGGTCTGTTCGTCTTCGTGGCAATCGTCATGATTGCGATGGCCGCGGGCTCGGGCGCGCCGGGCTGGTTCATTCTGGTATTGTTAGCGATGATCGTGTTCGTAGTGCTGAGGTTCGTGATCGTGAGCAGTTCTCCCCCTCCGGAAACGCCGGCCCCCCAGCAGGTGGTCAAAGAGGTCCACGTTGAGACGATAAAGGAGACAGTGAGGGTCAGATGCCGCTACTGCGGCTCGCTCAACCTCGAAACGGACATCAAATGCCAGTCCTGCGGGGCGACGCTCTAGTTCCCTGTCACTTCCTGGGGTGCCCACGCTCGTCGAGGACGCGGTTAACGATTGCGTCCACGCGGCCGATCTTGGGGTCGGTCCTCCGCGCGTGCTGCATCTGGAACGATTCGAACATGCCGAGGCTCCTCTGTACGAGTTGGGCGTACTTCTCCATCCTCGCGTCCCTCGTCTTGTACTCTCCCTTGGTCTGTTTCACCACGAGCTCGCTGTCGAGGATGACTCTTATGTTGGTGCAGCTTCGCTCCATCACCTTGTCCAAACCCCAGAGGAGAGCCTCATACTCGGCCTCGTTGTTCGTCCGCTCTCCAAGGTAACGGCCGTTCTCCTCCAGGAGATTGCCCGTCGAATCGAATATCGCGTATGCGATTGCAGCAGGACCAGGGTTTCCCCTGGCTCCTCCGTCCGTGCACAGGGTAAGCGGATTCGTGTCTATCATCGTCCCATCCGACTTGCCCCTCTAGATGCACTCAGCGATATGAAGCTGGCGCCGCAAGCATGGATCGAGTCCTACATTCGTCTCAGGAGCTGATAGCCTCGTGCGTTGTCCGTCGATTGATCGTATTCGGCAACAGAGGGACGCGCGAACCTCGACACATTGCGCACCAGCGGTTCGTAGCTCTCGATCTCCTCGGGAGCCTTCCCGGTCCGCGCCAGCCTATAAAGAGCGGCCAAGAGCACTCCGTGCGCTGCCGAACTGAAGACCGAGAGCACGCTGACGTAGGCCACGATGAAGATGAACACCCCCACGAACCCCGCGAGGCCGTAGGCAAACAAGGAGAAGAACAGCCCAGGAAGGAAGAGCCCTAGGAACACCGCGCCCATGCCAAAGTTGCCCGCGAGCGCTTCCCTCCAAGTCCTGCGGACGATCCCAGCGCTCCTGCCGATTGCCGAGAACGGTCCGTGGTCTTCAAAGAGCAGCACAGGGACAACGAAGTAGGTCGCCGTTCCCCATGCCATGTTGGCGATGGTCGCGGCCGCCCTTCCTCCTCTGCTTCTGCTCCTGACAAAAGCGAGTAGAACCCCCACAACAGCCTGGATCACAGCCCAGCCGAACAGCCTGTGGATTCTCCGGGATGAGGCGTCGAGACCGTCCGCGAACACCGGATCCCCACCCTCCATGCGTATGGTGGCGACCGCGATGGTGGCAGCCTTGAAGAAAGTATTGACGAAGAAGGCAGCGACATAGTACGGGAAGAGCTACAGATAGAATATGGGATTGTCGAGTTCCTGTTCCAGCGAATCTAGGCCGCCGACAGGGAGAATGGCAGCCAGGAACATGAGAAGCAGTCCTACGGAGATGACGGCGGATGAGACCTGATACAACAGTATCTCCTTGTCCTTCCAGACAATCCGCAGACACATCTTCACGAGGCTCAGGCCCCGAGGAAATCCACCGAGGTCGACGTCCGGCCATTCCGAATCGTCGTCCTCCTCATCTACGAAGGGGTCAACCCATCCAAGGTCGTCCCTGTATCTCCTTGGCACCCTTTCGCGCCCCCTGTCATCGACAGGCATCGTGAGTGTTGGTGGCGGACCCATTCCTCCGGATTCACCTCGTACCTCGACGAATCGTCGGCTCGGCCTGATATACCCTCGCACGGTTCTCCTCGAGCGCACTCCCACGGTTGATGCAAGTGCGCACATACAGGCGCTTGACCATAACTAGAAATATCAAGCTTCCATCTTTTCTTCGGGGGAGCAAGGCAGTGGCAAGAGCGACCACGCCGATGATGGAGCAGTACTTCAGGATCAAGGAGCAGTACAGGGACTGCATCCTGCTCTATCGCATGGGCGACTTCTACGAGATGTTCGGCGAGGATGCCGTCACGGGGTCCAGGGAGCTCGATATCACGCTCACCTCCAGGGAGAAGGGCAAGAAGGAGCGCATCCCGCTCTGCGGGGTGCCTTGGCACGCCCTTGATTCTTACCTTCCGAAGCTCGTGAGCAAGGGCTACAAGGTCGCCATCTGCGAGCAGCTCGAGGACCCGAAACGGGCGAAGGGGCTCGTGGACCGCGATGTCGTCAGGATAGTCACCCCGGGCACGGTGCTCGAGAGCACTGTCCTCGACGGCGCCTCGAACAGCTACCTGATGTCCGTCACGAAATCGGGAGGATCGTACGGCGTGGCCTTCGCGGACATATCGACCGGTGAGTTCGTCGTGACGGAGGTCGAAGGCGAAGACGCGGACTCGAAGGTCCTCTCCGAATTTGCGCAGCGCGCCCCCAAGGAGGTCCTTCACAAGCCGTCCTTCGATGACGAGGCTCTTCTTGCCGAGTTCGTGCGGTCGGGCGCGTCGACCTCGAAGGTTGACGATATTGCGTTTCTGACGGAGTCAGCTGAGCCTCTGCTCAGAAGGCACTTCAAGGTTCAGACGCTCGAGGGTCTCGGACTTGAAGGGAGGCCCTTGGCGATAGCCAGCGCCGGAGCGATCCTCAGATATCTCGAGACCACTCAGAAGAGGAGCCTCGACTTCCTGTCGCGGCCCAGGTTCTACTCCACCTCAGACAAGCTCGTCCTCGACCAAACGACACTTCGGAATCTCGAGGTCTTCAGGAACGTGCGGGACGGGCTCGGAGACAACACCCTCGTATCCGTCCTTGACCGGACACTCACGCCCATGGGCGCGCGCACCCTGAAGAAGTGGCTCGGGGAGCCACTCAGGGAGGTCAAGGCCATCGAGAGGCGGCTGGACGCGGTCGAGGAGCTGGTCTCCAAGACGGTTCTCAGGAGCGACATCTCCGACGCGCTCGAAGAGGTCCGGGACCTCGAACGGCTCGTCGCGAAGGCGATCTACGGAAGCGCCAACGCGAGAGATGTGCTCGCAATCAGGACCTGCCTCGAGGTCGTGCCTGAGCTCAGAAGGGCCGTCTCATCCTCGAAGTCGGACCTGCTCAGGGATCTCGCACATGGGATGGCCGACGTCGGGGACGTCGCCGACATGATCCGCAAGGCGCTCGTCGATGATCCTCCGGTCAACATCAAGGAAGGCGGCCTGATCAGAGACGGCTTCGACGCCAACCTCGACGAGCTGAGGCGTTCCTCACGGGAGGGACAGGTATGGATTGCTGGCCTCGAAGAGGCCGAGAGGAAGAGGACGGGCATCAGGACCCTGAAGGTCGGCTACAACAACGTCTTCGGATACTACATCGAGGTGTCCAAGTCGAATCTGAAGAACGTCCCGCCCGAATACGAACGCAAACAGACAATAGCGGGCGGCGAGCGGTTCGTCACGCCAGAGCTGAAGGAGCGTGAGAGGACCATCCTGAACGCCCAGGAGCGGTCCAACGCCCTTGAGCACGAAGCCTTCGCGCGCCTGAGGGAGTCCGTGGCTAAGCGAGGAGAGGATATTCGGTCCATCGCGAGCGCGATGGCGAGCGTCGATGTCCTGAACTCGTTCGCCACGGTCGCAGTGTCCTCTCGGTACTGCAGGCCTAAGATCAATGATACCGACACGATAGTCATCAAGGACGGAAGACACCCTGTGGTCGAGAGGACCCAGAAGTGTTCTTTCGTGCCAAACGACAGCTTCCTGGACACCAACCTGAACAGGCTCGTGATCCTCACGGGGCCCAACATGGCCGGGAAGTCGACCTATCTGAGGCAGATAGCGGACATCGTCATCATGGCGCAGGCGGGCTCGTACGTTCCGGCCTCCGAGGCGAGCATCGGGCTCGTCGACCGCATATTCACCAGAGTTGGCGCGTTCGACGACCTGTCCCGCGGCCAGTCAACATTCATGGTCGAGATGACGGAGCTCGCCAACATCCTGAACAGCGCGACCGCGAGGAGCCTCATACTCCTCGACGAGGTCGGCCGGGGCACGAGCACGTTCGACGGGCTCGCGATCGCGTGGGCGGTCTCCGAGTACCTCTATGACCATTCGAAGGTCGGGGCGAAGTCTCTCTTCGCAACGCACTACCATCAGTTGACGGAGCTAGCTGAATCCCTCGAGGGCGTGAAGAACTACGCGATGGCCGTGAAGGAGCAGGGCTCCGAGGTCATCTTCCTGAGGAAGGTCGTCCCGGGAAGGGCGAGCAAGAGCTACGGCATACAGGTGGCGCGACTGGCCGGCGTCCCGGACGATGTGATCGGGAGGGCGGAGCAGGTCCTCAGCAGGATCGAGGAGGAGAACGTCCTGGAGGTCAAGGCAGGGAAGAAGGTGCAGAGACAGTCGCTGCTGCTGACGCCGCAGAACGAGTCCGCCCTGGAGGACGAGCTGCGTGCTCTCGACGTCTCGAAGATGACGCCCATGGAGGCTTATCTCACTCTCAGCCAGCTCAAGAAGAAGGTCGGAGGAAAGGCGCTTGGGAAAGATAAGAAAGCTTGACGAAACTACAATCAACAAGATCGCTGCGGGCGAGGTCATAGAGCGTCCAGCATCCGTGGTGAAAGAGTTGGTCGAGAACTCGCTCGACTCCGGGGCGACCGCTATCACCGTGACCATCGAGGACGGCGGCAAGAAGCTCATCAGCGTCAGGGATGATGGCTGCGGCATGTCCAACGAGGACGCGAAGGCGGCCTTCGAGAGACACACGACCAGCAAGATCGCGACCATAGACGACCTTCAGTCCCTGAGCTCGTACGGTTTCCGTGGCGAGGCACTTGCCTCGATAGCGTCCGTGTCGAACGTGACACTGAGGACGCGCGAGCGCGGTTCGAGCGAGGGAACGCAGGTTACGGTCATCGCGGGCAAGATCGCGAAGATCGAACCTGTCGGCTGCCCTGTGGGGACCGAGGTCGTCGTCGAGAACCTTTTCGTCAACGTGCCCGCGAGGAAGAAGTCCCTGAAGTCCAGGAACATCGAGACCGCCCATTGTCGAGAGGTGATGGCGAGCTACATCCTCTGCAGGCCGGGCCTTTCGTTCTCCTTCCGAACGGACACCGGCGAGGAGATCGTGCACGTCCCAGCCGAGGGCATGCGAGGTAGCTTGGCTCTGACGTTCGGTCCCAAGGTATCCGACAACATGCTCTTCGGAGACTCGGAAGACGAGGGCATCCGCGTCGAGGGGTACGTGGGAAGGCTCGAACACAGCCGCAGCTCGTCCTCGGACCTGAGGTTGTTCGTGAACGACCGACCCGTCAGGAGCCAGAGGTTCGTCTCCGCGGTTCTCAATGGCTACGGATCGAAGCTGATGAAGGACAGGTATCCGGTCGGGGTCGTGCGCATGTTCGTGGAGCCTTCCGCGGTGGACGTCAACGTGCACCCGTCCAAGAGAGAGGTCAGGTTCGACGACGAAGGAAGGGTGAGCCTGTTGGTCACGCGCGCCATCGAGAAGGCCCTGTCGGAGCCTTCGCTCCAGTACAGATACGATCTCACCAGATTCTCCGAGGCTTTCAGGCCGACCTCCGAGGCCGGCGCGAGGGACACGGTCGCCGCGGTGCAATCCACCCTCAAGGTCGAGGAGAAGGTCGGGGAAGGCACGACCCCACCGAGCATAGTCCCCCTCGCACAGATCATGGACACGTACATACTCGCGGAGGCGGAGGGGAACCTGCTGCTCCTTGATCAGCACGCAGCCTCAGAGCGGGTCGTGTACGAGTTGATTCTCGAATCTGTGAGGACGGGCCGCGAGGTCGCTCAGACTCTCCTGACCCCTCTCGTCGTTCACCTCTCGTCGACCGAGAGAATGGTGTTCGAGGAGAACCGCGAGGCGATAGAGACGTCCGGGTTCGCGGTTGAGCCGTTCGGGAAGGACGCATATGCCCTCAGGTCACTGCCCACGGTGCTTGGGGTCGCGCAGGGAGAGTCGGCGTTCAGGAACATCCTGGCGGACCTTGCAGCGTCATCCCCGTCAAAGAGGCTCGGGCTCGATGTCATCTGGAGGGTCGCGTGCCACACGGCCATCCGCGCGGGGGATTCGCTGTCGCACGCGCAGATGAGGGCCTTGGTGTCGGACCTGATGAAGACGAAGAGTCCGTACACCTGCGAGCACGGAAGGCCCACGATGGTCGTTCTCTCCCCCGCGGACCTGGAGAAGCTCTTCAAGCGCAGGGTGTGAGGCTCTCACTTCATCTTGGCGTATCCGGCCCCGAGCTTCGAGAAGTCAATTCCATGCTTCTTCGCGGCCTTCGAGACCTTCGCCGCCGTTTCGGAGTCGAGCATCGGAGGCTTGTGGTTGCAGAGGATGTCCCTGACCTTCTTCTTGGAGTACTCGACGAGCTCGTCCGTGAGGTAGTTCGGCTCTCCCGCAGCGTGGTAGCCCGTGACCTGCGGGATGAGGAGGTCCTTCCTCATGAACTTGAGAGTGTGTGGGTCTGACAGGAAGGTGCCTCCTGGCCCCTGCCGCTTTATCGCGTCGAACCCGATGGTCGCATCGTTGATTTCGATGCCCTCCCTCAGCCTTACGAGCCATCTCCAGAGCTCACAGTCCATCACCAGTTTCTCGAGGGACATCATCGCGGCCCTGTTCAGGCCGCCCAGGCCCACCATCGTGTCGGAACCGGCAAGCATCGAAGCCATCGCAGTCATGGCGGTCTGGAGCCCGGCCTCGACCGAGAGCGACCGAGCGGAGTTCGACGGGCCGCCGGCACACGACGGCAGGCCGTAATGCCTCGCCATCTCGATCGCGCCGCAGTCCATGAGAATGCCCTCAGGGGTTCCGCACAGGAATATCCCGGTCTT
>JALOTQ010000137.1 GCA_025457815.1 Thermoplasmata archaeon | reverse complement strand
ACCCTCGTGAAGAGGCTCTGCGACTACAAGCAGAACTACACGCAGTACGGAGGCGTGAGGCCTTTCGGAACTGCACTCCTGGTCGCTGGCGTGGACGAACAGGGCTGTCACCTGTTCGAGACCGACCCGAGCGGGGCCCTTGTGGCCTACAAGGCCGGCTCGATAGGCGCTGGCAAGAACGCCATCATGGATGTCTTCGAGGAGCAGTACAAGGAGGACATGACCATGGACGAGGCGATTCTGCTGGGCCTCAGGGCGCTAACGAAAGCCACGGAGGAGAACCTGAACACCAAGGCCGTCGAGATAGGGCTCGTGAAGGTCGGGGAGAAGTTCAGGAGGCTCACGGAGGCCGAGGTCGAGGCCTTCGTGAAGAAGATAGCGACGTGAGCGGATACCATGGTCGACCTCGACCAAGCGATTGTTGCAAGGTTCGAGTCCCACGGTGAGAGTTTCGAGGTCCTCATCGACCCCGCCGTCGTGCAGAAGATGAAGGACGGCAAGGATGTCGACCTCCTCGACCACATGGTCATAGACACTATTTTCAAGAACGCCAAGAAAGGCACAAGGGCATCCGAGGACAAGGTCAAGGAGATCTTCGGGACGACGGACCCGACCGAGGTCGCGCGGACCATCGTGCTGAAGGGCGAGGTCCAGCTGACGACCGAGCAGCGCAAGATAATGCAGGACAACAAGCGCAAGAGGATAGTGGAGTACATCGCGAAGAACGCGATGAACCCCCAGACGGGCGCCCCCCATCCACCGGCAAGGATCGAGACCGCGATGGAGGAAGCGCGTATCCACATCGACCCGTTCAAGTCCGTCGAGGCCCAGGTTCCCGCGGTCATGGATGCGATCCGGCCGCTCATCCCGATCAGGTTCGACAAGGTGCGCATCGCGGTCAAGGTGTCCGGGGAGAACTACGGCAGATGCTACGAGGACTTCAAGCACTTCGGGAAGATCACGAAGGAGGAGTGGCAGAAGGACGGCTCGTGGATTGGGGTCGTCGAGATGCCGGCGGGCATGCAGACCGACTTCCTCGAGAAGATAAGCAACAAGACCCACGGCGAGGCCGAGACGAAGATTCTGAAAGGCGCAGTATGAGCCATCTGGATAGGGCTCGGGAAGGCGCCGGAGCCCCCGTCCTGGTCGACCAAAAGTTTTAAGCAGGGAACGCAGTTTCGGCTCCGAAGAGAGATAAGGGTAAATGCACTGCAAGCCGCGACACGCATCCCCGTGATCGGTGCTTCGCCGGCAGCGCTTTTATCGCCTAAAATGTGAGTGAATCGGAGATGCAGACAAGCGATTCTAAAGAGAGCCCGAGGGAGATAGTGGTCCCGGGCGACCTCCTTGCCATTTCGAGCAAGAATGCCGGGCCGGGGACTTACTCCGAGGGCGGCAAGATATTCGCGTCCCAGCTGGGGATCAAGCATGTGAGGCCGGACTCGATCTCGGTCGTGCCCTTGGCGGGGCAGTACATCCCGTACAGAGGGGACCTCGTGGTGGGGAAGATCGTCGACATCGGGGCCTCCAACTGGCTGGTCGACATCAATTCACCGTATCCCGCCCCGTTGCACGTCAACGAGGTGCCCTGGAGGGTGGAGTTCGGGGAGACTGGCAGATTCATGTCCATAGGAGACATAGTCCTGATCAAGGTCGTCGGCGTGGACGAGCGGAAGCGCATCCAGGTGTCCATGCAGGAGCACGGGCTGAGGAAGCTCTCCGGTGGGATGGTGATCGAGGTGTCGCCATCCAAGGTACCGAGGGTCATCGGCAAGAACGGCTCCATGATACAGATGCTGAAGAACGAGACCGGCTGCCGGATATATGTCGGGCAGAACGGCAGGATCTGGGTCGACGGCGAGCTGGACAACATAGTACTTGCCGTCAAGGCAATCAGGATGATAGAGGACGAGGCGCACAGCCTCGGATTGACCGAGAAGGTCAAGCAATTCCTGGAACAGAACTCAAGGAGAGGAGCGTGAAAGCATGGGTGGAACGCCCACAGATCTCAAGCTGATAGATGAGAACGGCCGCAGAATAGACGGCCGATTGCCGGAAGAGATGAGGCCTCTGAAGATAGAGGCTGGAGTGTTGAAGCGCGCGGATGGTTCAGCCTACGTCGAGTGGGGGAACAACAAGGTCATGGCCGCGGTGTACGGGCCGAGGGAGTGCCATCCAAGGCACCTCCAGAACCCCGAGAGGGCGCTCGTGCAGTGCCACTACAACATGGCCTCGTTCTCGGTGGACGACAGGAAGAGACCTGGTCCCGACAGAAGGTCCCACGAGATATCGAAGATCATCTCGGAGGCGCTCACGAACGTCGTGTTCACCGAGTACTTCCCGAGGACGTCGATCGACGTCTACATCGAGGTGCTCCAGGCCAACGCCGGAACGAGATGCGCGGGCCTGACGGCCGCCTCGGTGGCGCTCGCTGACGCCGGAGTGCCCATGAGGGACCTGGTGGCTTCGTGCGCAGCGGGGAAGGTCGCCGACACCGTGGTCGTGGATCTCAACAAGGAAGAGGACAACTTCGGAAATGCCGACATCCCGGTCGGATACGTCCCGAGGACGGGCGAGATAGTCCTCCTCCAGATGGACGGAGACCTCTCCCAGGAGCAGTTCGAGAAGGGCCTGGGCATGGCGGTCGAGGCCTGCAAGAAGGTCTCGGTCCTGCAGCGCGATGCGCTCAAGAGGAGATACGCCGCGAAGGCCGATGAAGGTGCTGAGCCGACGGAGATCAGGGAGGGGGCCTAGATGGGAAAGGATGTTGTGGCAGACCTCAAGAGGGATTACATATCAAAGCTGCTGGCCAACGGCGCGAGGGTCGACGGCCGCAGGTTCGACGAGCAGAGGCCGCTCACGATCGAGACGAACTACATCGGCTCCGCGGAAGGATCCGCCAGGGTCCGCCTGGGGGCGACCGATGTCGTAGTCGGCGTGAAGCTGATCATGGGAGAGCCTTTCCCAGACACGCCCAACACGGGTGTCCTGACGACCAACGCCGAGCTCATCCCGATGGCGAGCGACACCTTCGAGGGAGGTCCTCCAGACCAGGAATCCATCGAGGTCGCAAGGGTCATCGACAGGGGCATAAGAGAGGGCCACGCGGTCGACATGGCCAAGCTGTGCATCGTGCCGGGCAAGGAGGTCTGGATCATGTTCGTGGACGTCCACGTGCTAGACTACGACGGCAACCTGTTCGACGCTGCGAACATAGCGGCGAACGCGGCCTTCAAGACGGCCATCGTGCCGGCGAAGAGGGCGGGCAAGGGAGAGGACTACCCGCTGCCGGTCCAGCACCAGCCGATATCCTTGACAGCGGTCAAGATAGACGGCAAGATCCTCGTCGACCCGACGCACGACGAGGAGAGGGTCGCGGACGCAAGGCTCACGGTCGCCACCATCGAGAACGGCAACCTCTGCGCCATGCAGAAGGGCCTGAACGGGGCATTCACCATCGACGAGGTCTTCAAGGTGGTCGACCTTTCACGCAGGATCGGGGCTGAGGTGCGGGCCAAGCTCTGACAGGATGGCGATCCACATGTCCAAGAGAACGAAGAAAGTCGGCTCAGTCGGAAGGTTCGGCGCGCGATACGGCGTCAGGATCAGAAAGAGGATCGCGGACGTCGAGATCGTCAGCAAGGGCAGGCACGATTGTCCCAAGTGCAGGGCGAATGCGATGGGCAGGAACGCCAACGGCATCTGGACCTGCAGGAAGT
>JALOTQ010000034.1 GCA_025457815.1 Thermoplasmata archaeon | reverse complement strand
CGCCCTTCCCCTTGATGGTGTGGCATATGACGATGGTGGGCTTGCCCTTCACGCCCTTCGCCTCGTTCGTGGCGTGTATTATCTCCTTCATGTTGTGCCCGTTGATCTCGATGACGTGCCATCCGAAGGCCTTCCACTTGTCCGAGAGCGGCTCGAGGGACATGATCTTCTCAGTCGGGCCGTCCAGCTGAAGCTTGTTCCTGTCCAGGTAGACCGTGACGTTGTCGAGCTTGTAATGAGATGCGAGCATCGCGGCCTCCCAGGTCTCCCCGACATCCATCTCGCCGTCGCCCACGATGACGTAGATCCTGTAGAGCTTTCTGTCAAGCTTCGCCGCCAGGGCCATGCCGTTCCCCGCCGCGAGCCCGTGCCCCAGAGAGCCGGTTGACATCTCGACGCCGGGGGTCTTGCTCATGCACGGATGCCCCTGGAGCCTGCTGCCCATCTTCCTCAGTGTGTGAAGTTCCTCTACTGGGAGATAGCCTGCGAGCGCGAGGGTGGCGTACAGTGCGGGCGCTGCGTGGCCCTTGCTCAGAACGAACCTGTCCCTGTCCGGCCAGTCCGGCCGCTTAGGGTCGTGCCTCATTACGTGGAAGTAGAGGGCGGACAGGATGTCCGCGCATGACAGGGAACCGCCTGGGTGGCCGGAACCGGCCTCGTAGATCATCTTGATGGATTCCAGCCGTATCTTCCTGGCAATCGATTCGAGCTCCTCGATGAACTCGCCGTCGTAGACTTCCAAGTCCGCTCCCCCGTGTGCTGTCTCGGCGGGCGCTGATATCCGTTGGCCCGCCTTAAACTATTCGAGATTCACGCGATCTGCCGTAGCCTGGTCACGATTCGAGGACCCTGCACTTCCTGCCCTCGATCTTGAGCTTCCCCTGGGCGAACAGCTGGACGGCCCTAGGGAACAGCCTGTGCTCCTCCTTCAGGACACGCTCCTGGAGCGCCTCCGCAGTGTCGCCCTCCAGGACCGGTACGGCCTTCTGGAGTATTATCTGGCCTCCGTCGACCTCCTCGGTCACGAAATGTATCGTACACCCCGAGACCTTGCACCCGTAGTCGAGCACCGCCTGGTGCACGTTCAGGCCGTGCATCCCCTCTCCGCCGAACGACGGCAGGAGCGCGGGATGGGTGTTCATCATCCTGCCTGCGTACTTCCGAATCATCGTGGGCGTGAGCATCCGCAGGTATCCCGCGAGGCAGACCAGGTCCACCTTGTGCTGCTCCAGGCAGGCGATGACGTCGCCTTCGTGGGCCTCCCTGGTCATCCCCTTGTGAGGGAAGCAGAAGGCGTCTATGCCGTGCTTGTGGGCGCGCTCGAGCGCTAGCGCGTCAGGCATGTTGGAGATGACCACGACGACATCGCCGTCGATTTCGCCCCTCTCGCAGGCATCTAGGATGGCCTGTAGGTTCGTCCCGCCTCCAGAAGCCAGAACGCCGATCCGAATCCTGCGCATGGTGAACCCACTATGTTGGACTCTGATATGAGAATGATGATGTGAAGATGTTTCGTACCGCTGGGCTGGCCATCTGCTCAGTCACCGCTCTCTATCCTCGGTGCAAGCAGGTACCGGACCTCGCCCTTCCCGCCCGCGATCTGGAACTCGACCTTGACCGGGTAGTCGTTCCCCAGGAACATCGTGACGCTGCTGCCTCCCGGTACGGCTTTCAGCATGTTGGCGAAATACTCCAGAGGGAACAGGCTCCTGACGCTGCTCGGGGCCTCGAGGAACTCCATGTCCTTCTTGGCCTTCTTCCAGTTGACTTGGTCCATGTCGCCCTCGCAGGTCATCTCGAACCCCTCGGGGCTGGCTGTGAGCGCGATGTGGTCGGACACGGTCTCGCTGGCCTTGATGCCCTGAACGAGGTCGTCCGCCTTCACGGTCAGCTTGGCTGGCAGGTTCAGGCTCGGCACCTTGGGATCGCTCATGCCCGTCGTATCGATGAGGCTCATGCGCCTCGTGACGTCCCCGACGACGATGTTCAATCGCCTCTTGTCCTCGTCGTGCTTGATGTCGATCACATCGTCCGAGCGCGCCAGCTTGAGGAACTGGTTGAGCTTGTCGATGTCAATCCCAATCTCGGCCTCGTCCGCCTTGAAGTCCTCGAACGCCTCTTTTCCGAGGGTAAGATCTACCATCGCGATGTGCGCGGGGTCGACCGCTCTGAGAGTCAGCCCATCCGCATTCACCGTGAACTTGACCTCATCCACTAGGGTCGAGACAACATTCACGACTTCTTTCAAGACGTCGGCTCTGGCCTTAGCCTGAAACATTAGCCCCCCTTCCGTATCTATCCTGTAAACCCATCAGTCTTTTAAAAACTTGCGCATGCATCCAGCACTAGTACTCGCGCCACGAATGACCGCACTTGACGCACCTGAAAATCCTCGTCTCAGGCTCATCGGCGGCCCTGGTCTGTCGCAGCACCCAATATGCCTTGTTGTGCCCGCAGGACGGGCACTCAGCGTCGGCCGTAGGGAGCGTGCCCGAGAGCTCGCCCATGACGGCCATCTCCTTCTCCGTGCTCTTGTGCTTGATCACTTGAGCCTTCGAGTTCTGCTCATATTCAGCGCCGCATCTGCGGCAGACGAGCTTCCCATCCTGAGGAAAAAGAAGCACCTTGCACTTCTGGCAAAACATGCGATTCCCGCTCCACCTATTCCAGCTCTACCTGCTGGCAAGCGAAGCGGTCGCCTGATAAAAACGTTTCGTGGTGTCAACCGTTCAGATGGAATCCCACTCGTGCGTGCTGTGGTGCTCCCGTCTCCTCGGGACGGCCACAGCCTCCGTTTCCTCTGCAGGCTCTTCCTCGGCCTCGAACCTGGGGGCTTTCCTCGACGGATGACCCCACTCCTTGTCGATCATGCGCTCGGCCCTTCTGACGGACCTCGGGTTCGGAGCGACCGTGAACCGCGATTGTTCCTTGTGCTTCATGAAGCCGCGCCCTTCGTCCTTGAAGCGCCTGTCACTGTGCTGGGGCTCGTACTGCTCGTAGTTGAACCTCGGCTTCGATCTCAGGTTCGGCGCCCCGCGCCTCTTCTGGTTGTGGTGGTGCCACTGGTTCCCGCCTGAGCGAAGCTTCCTGACCCTGCCGCCCGACCTCGCGACGGTGACATCGTCGTAGCCATCCCTGTCATCGTAGGCTGGGAGCAGGTTGTTGTCGTTGAAGTCCCCGTAGCCGCTGGCGTAGTGGGCCTCCATCGCGTGCGCCCACGGATCCCTCCTCCTGGAGAATAGGCCCGCGTTGGCGGCCGGGTAGTCCCGCTCGTGGCGCCCAAGGTGAAGCACGCCGCCCAGCTGGGCGAACACGCTCGGCTGGCGGCCATCTTCGAACTCCTGCTGCGCCTGGTTCTGCCTGTCGTGCACGAGCACGGTCGTGTTGTGCATGACCGCTCCGGACGTGAACTCGATCTCGCGCCTGTTCTGCTCCGCCAGCACGCCGCCGACATATGCGAAGGCGACCGTGAGCACGTAGGTGTTGATTCCGTACGGGCTCGAGCCTGCCAATGAATCGACGAACTGGCCGACGTACTGTGAGGAGAATTCCAGATATGGAGACAGGAACGGGATGTTGGTGGTGAGGTATGCTCCGACGGCGCCAGGGGCGATGGCCACACCGAACACGTGCGACGGGAGGTAGCCGTTGTCGAACGAAGTCATGAGCACGAATAGCGAGACGACCGGAATTATCGACGCGGCCACGCCCTTCCATGGCCCTCCGGCTCTCCTGCCGCCGACGTAGCCAGCGATCATCTGGCCGAACATCGGGAGCCACCAGAGCATCAACGAGATGATGAAGACGTACTTCACGGCGCTCCAGAAGCTGAAGACCACGTTACTGGACTTGAAACGCTTGCCCTCCATGTCGTGCTCGTAAGAAGCCAGCCTGTACGGCACCCTGCTTTCGTCCTGGGGGTAGTCCTGCTCTCGAGCAGCCCTTCTGCCTGTACCGAATACCATGCCCATCCCTTCGGTCCGACGACCGTCAGACGAAACAACATATGCTGTCCGTGCTATATATTACTTGTGAACTTGCTGGCCAGACCGAGAACCCCCGTCTCGTTATGTCGGACGAGAATGCCTACGGCATTCTGCGCTGGAATGATCGGATCCCACGCCACGGGCGAGGTCAGGTGGCATTTCCCGGGCGCTTTCGAGGAGAATCGTCCGTCCGCGTCAATGGTACTAAAAGGCAGAGCCCTGAAATTATCGCGGCCGATAACTGAATTGGCCAACTTATATATTCGTGAAATCTTCTTCAGAATCAGAAGAGGAAATTCCGGGTAGGAATATCATGGCACGGGTTCTCATCGTTGAAGACGCCCCATTTATCAGAGAGATGATTCGAGACATACTTGAGTCTCATGACCACGAAATCGCCGGGGAGGCGTCGAACGGGCTCGAGGCCATAGAGAAGTTCAAGGCCCTGAGGCCCGAGATAGTGCTCATGGACATTCTCATGCCCGGCATGGACGGCCTGTCCGCCATCAACAAGATCATGGAGCAGGACCCGAAGGCGAAGATCATAGTCGTCAGCGCGCTCGTGAAGGAGGCCCTGAGGAAGGAGGCTCTGCGCGCAGGGGCGGTCGACTTCGTCGCGAAGCCGTTCCAGGTGGAGCGCCTGCTCGAGGCAGTGAGAGTTGCCACGACCGCATGAGCAGAGCTTAAGCGCCCACAAGGGCTTGTAAGGGCAGCTGCGGAATGGGAGACCTCCTATGATTGTGTCGCCGTCAGCCTCACGGGAACGGGCCGGAGCGATATGTTCCACCGCACTGCTCATGCCTTGGCTCAAGCCGCGCAGAAAAGGCGCCCAGGCGGTCTCCGAGAGGCTCGTCTCCAGCACGAAGTCGAAGTACAAGCTACAGCGCAGGTACGTCTACCTCGTGGAGGAGAAGAAGCCGGAGTTCTCGTTCCAGCTCTTCGCGGACATACTGAAGGGCAGGTGTTTCGACTGCGAGGACGATGACAGCTTCACGTGCGAGAGCCTCGACTGCAGCGCGTGCAGGTTGCCCTGTCCGTGCAGGATGTGCACCAAGTACCGGACGAGACCTCATGGTCTGATCGTGACGAGGCAGAACCCGGCAAGGGTGCGAAGCCAGTACTTCATCCAGACGACTCCCATCGTCTGGCTCTCGTCCCTCGCTGGGAGGGACAACATGGACCCGGGCAAGCTGAGCGTGCTCACGGACCAGCTGGTGGGCTTCATGGAGAAGTCCGAGAATGGAGTGATCCTTGTGGATGGGATAGAGTACCTTGTCACCGCGAACGACTTCTCAAGGGTGCTCAAGGCGATAGACAAGTGGACCGAGGCCGGCATGATAGGCTCTTCCCGGCTGATCCTGACGATCGACCCAAGGTCCTTCGACACGAAGGATCTCGCGATGCTCGAGAGGAACAAGGAGGTCGTGCGCCCCGACGCGAACGAAACCTGGAGGATAATCCCCGAGCCGATCTGAGGAAAAAGTGGTCCCGACTCCCGGATTTGAACCGGGGGCCTGCTGATTTCAGCGACTGTGATCGGTCGTGCCGATTTCCACACTACAGTCAGCCGCTCTAGCCAGTCTGAGCTAAGTCGGGATTACGTGCCAGATGCTATGCCGTTCGCACCCTATCAAGGATTCCGTATAAAGCGTTTTTCGAATCGTTCTTGTGCGCGCTGAATGGCCTTCGAGACGCGCCGCGAAGAAAAACCGAGGTATTATATATTTCGAACTTATATTAGGGGCTGTCCGACGCCGGTAAGGCATAAGAGGTACAAAGGGCGTCACGGGGATAGGCGCGGTTTGGGGTCGAATTGCGATGGAGCCAGATACCGAAAAGATCACCATCCGAATACCGCACAGGCACCTGCGTGGGCTTGACTTCCTCGTGGAAATAGACGATTTCCCTTCGCGCTCCGAAGCGATCAGGGCGGCAATCAGGGACCTCATCTATGCCCGACTGGAGTTGGTAACCGACCGCTTGAAGAAGTTCGAGCACGCAGAACAGAGTCTAGCGGCCATCAGAACATACGAGGAAAAATACCTGAAGAAGTAGTCAGAACGGGATGGGATGCACTCTAACTACTCTATTCGGTGACTCATCACTCAGGATTACCTCCCCCCTTTTTTTTCTTTCATTGCCCAGAGGGTGAGCCACGTATGAACATTCTCAGCCAATGTAGCCCAGATCTTCGCGCCTGGGCTCAGGGGCGGGCTCGGCCTCCCTCAGCTTGGATGTGATGATGTCAATCTGCTCCGCCTTCGCCTCGAGCTCCGCGAAATCGATCTTGACATCGAGTATCTTGGCGAGGACCTCGAGCACGGCCTGCGCGCCCTTCGGGTCGACGAAGTAGCCTGATGTCTCGCCCATCAGGCAGACGCTCCTCATCCCGTACAGGTTCCCGAGGCCGAGCAGCAGGCCGCTCGCGCCCACGATGCCGCTTCCCGGCTCCCCCTTGGAGAACGTGACGCCGAACTTCTTCATCTCCTCGACGAGGTCGTCGTCCGTTGCGGCCCCCAGCACCCGCGGCTTCTCGATCATCTTGCCGAGGCCGTAGCCTCCGAGCGTGAATATCCTCCTGACGCCCATGTCCTTCGCGAGCTTCAGGGTCTTGTCGCTCAGCTCGTACTGCCCGTCCGGCGTGAGCCCCTGGTAGTCCCCGACCATTATCAGGAGGTCGTTGGCGGACTGTGGCCTCTGGACGTAGTAGAGCTGGTTGCTGACCAGCCTGATCGTGCCGGAGTCGTTGACCAGAACCTGAGGTGGAAAGTACTTCGAGAAGAGTTCCGCGAACTTGACGGCCTTGAGCTGGTCGACCAGATGCTCCGCAGCGAGCTTCCCGACGTTGCCCACGCCTGGGAGCCCCTCGACCAGGATGGGGTCCTTCAGGACCGGCCGCTCCTTGTACACTACTACGATGTCTTCCATGTCACGGCTCCCCCTTCAGCTCCTTCTTGAGGCGCCTCCGGTACTCCCCGTACCTGTCCTCTGGAGAGTACTTCGCGGGCATCGGCATCAAAGTTGCGCCTCCGCACTTAGGGCACTGCTCCTTCAAGGTGTAGTCCCTGCACGAGGGGCACTTCCTCAGAAGGGTCTTCACTTCTCATCCTTCCTCTTGAAAACGGCCGAGCCGCCTGATTTCTCGACGGCAGCCGTCATCTTGCCGACCGACTGCTTGAGCTCCAGCTCTGCCGTCTTGTAGTCGATCGCCGAGACGGTTATCTTGTATTTCGGGGCCCCGACGTAGTGAATGCTGATGTCGGCCTCGTCAGAATCGAGTCCGACCGTCAAGGCCTTCTTGATGTGGTCGACGCCGTCCGGCAGCGGGTTGCTCACCTCGAGTATGCCGTCGATCGTGACCGATGGAGTCTGAATGTTCTCGCCTGCGACCTCGACCACCGCCGCGGCCCATTTCTTGTCTATGTCCACGTCCTTGAGCGATTCGGGCGCGACCGTCATATCCTCGAATGCAGAGTAGAGCGTGCCGTACTCGGCTATGAGCTTGTCCCCGACCTCGGTGTACGCCTCGTCGAGGCTCTTGCCCATCTTGGTGCCAACGATCTCCAGGAGCTTCTCGGCCTTCTTCTCGTTCTTCCACTCCTGGACCTTCTCCCTCTTCTGGTGCTCATTCACCTGCTTGAGGGAAAGGTCGATGTGGCCCCGCTCCCTGTCCACGCTCAGAACCTTGCAGACGATCTTCTGGCCTTCCCTGACGTGGTCCCTGATGTACTTGACCCAGCCGGTGGCGACATCCCTGACATGGATGAAACCCTCCCGGCCGTTGTACTCGTCCAGGGACACGAAGGCCCCAAAATTCTTGACGTTTTGCACGCTGCAGACGACCAAGTCTCCGACTTGTGGATACTCAGCTGAGCGCACCATTACTGGACCTCTCCGAGCAGCTGACCCCTGATCTGGCCCTTCCCTCCGGTCGGCTTGATCAAGGTGGCTCCGCACACGTTGCACTTAACCTGCGTCGCAGGCTTGTCGAACGCAATCTGCTCGTTGCCACAGTCCTGGCATTTGACGGTTATCAACTTGCTCCTGGGCGCGGGGATCTTGGTGCTCATCGCTCAGGCCTCCTTGAGCTCGAATGTCTTGGCCCTGAAGCATGTCCTCTGGTGGGCCTTCTTGCAGACCTTGCACCTGTAACGGAGCGCGACCTTCGTCGTGGGCTTCTGTCTGCCCTCGTACTTGGGCCTCGGGAAACCGCCGTAGCCGGACGTCGCGCGCCTGTACCTTCTCTGCCCCCACTTCAGCTCGCTCCTGGGGCGGGTCTTGACCCTCTCGACCTCGTGGTCGGTGTGCTTCTTGCACTTCGGGCAGAACTCCTTGGTGACTCTGGGCATCTTCATTCTAATCAGTGCTCTCAGGGTAGGACAACGAGTAAGCGGGAACACATATTAAAGCATTGCCGGGTAGCGCCTCGTGAGCGATGCGCACCTTTCCGCTTCCTGACTGCTTGAATACCTTACTGTGCCCCCCGTAAATATTCCCGGGCTTAGATGGAAAGGAATAAATAATGGCTAATTAATAAATGGCTAGGCACATAATATGACGGACAAAGGCCTAACCAAGAAGGACGAGATGCTCGTCGAACTTCTCATGAAGACGGGCCTTTCCAAGAACATGGCCAAGACCCTTGTCTTCCTCCGCAAGAAGGAGGAGACCACGTCCGTCGAGATAGAGAGCGCCACGAGCCTGAGACAGCCTGAGGTGTCCATCGCGATGCAGGAGCTCCGCAGGCGCAAGTGGGTTTCGAAGCGCGACATCAAGAAGGAGGGCAAGGGAAGGCCCGTGCACTCCAACAAACTCGCGGTGCCCTTCGAGAAGATCATGGACATCATCGAGGCCGAGGAGCGGAAGAAGATCGAGACGATCGAGAACAACGTGAAGCAGCTCAAGGAGCTCGCGAAGTAGTCCTCGCCCTCAGCACGGAGTTGCTCTCCAATATCTCGATCCCGCCTTTTGACGCGACGATCACCTTGTCCGCGAGGCCCACGAACAGGCCGTTGTCCACGACCCCAGGCACGTTGTTGATCTCGGACTCCAACTTCCTGGGGTCGTCGATCGCGGGGAACCTGCAGTCCGCGATGAAATTCCCGTTGTCCGTCGTGAACAGCTCGTCCCACTTCGTCCTCATCTGAACCGTGCACCCGAGCCTCTGCAGCTTGTCCACGGTCGCCTCGTACCCGAACTTGACGACCTCAACGGGTACGGGGGCCTTCTGGCCGAGGCGCTGGACTATCTTGGAGTCGTCAGCGACGATCACCTCGAGGTTGCTCGAGTAGGCCACTATCTTCTCCCTCACGAGTGCCCCGCCGAGGCCCTTGATGAGGTTCAGGCTGGGGTCCACCTCGTCCGCCCCGTCGATTGTGATATCGACCGCGGGCCTGGCTCTCAGGTCCCCGATCGGGATGCCGACCGACTTCGCGAGCGTCTCCGAATCCTTGGAGGTGGGGATCCCGACGATCCTCATCCCGTCCTTGACCTTCTTGCCGATCAGCTTGATCGCGATGCTCGCGGTCGTCCCGCTGCCGAGGCCGACGACCATGTCGTCGTCCACATACTTCACGGCCTCACTCGCAGCCATCTCCTTGAGGTTCATTCGCTCACTTCCTCCTGATGCCGAAGTTCCTGGATGCAAGCTTCACCAGCTTGTCAACGACGTAATCGTCAATGCGAAGTCCCTTGTCCGCAGACGCGAGGGACGAATCCCCGATGATGCCCGTCGGGAAGTGGTCCTCCGGGGATACCAGTATCATGTACTCTGGGGGCCGGGAACTTCCCCTCGGCCGGCTTCTGCGGACCGTTTCGGGACAGATGTTCAGGAGCCTCGAGGTCTCGATCTCCCCTCCGTGGCCGTCGTTGTGCGCGAACTCCTTCCCCCTGAGGTCGTAGGCGATGTCGTAGTCCGAGAGCACCATTACCTTCAGCTTCGGGTGCTGCTCCACCGCACGCTGGGCTCCCAGGCGCAGGGCAGCCATGTGGCCCGAACCCGCGTGCCCGCTCAGGATCATCACTTTGTCGATGCCGTTCCTGGCGAGCTCAGTGACGATGTCATAGGACAGGCCCCGCACAGTCTCCGATGTCAACGATAAGGTGCCCGGGAAGTTCCGTGTCGTCCTGCACTCGCCATACCGTATCGGCGGACACAGGATGGCATCGAACGCCAGAGCGACCCTCCTCGCCACTTCCTCCGCCTGGAACGAGTCGGTGCACAGTGGCAGATGCGAGCCGTGCTCCTCGACGGACCCGAAGGGGACTATCGCCAAGGGCTTTCTCTTGGCGAGCCGTGCGAACTCCGTGCTCGTGAGGTTCTCAAGGAGAATCGGCTTTCTTGCGGCTCTTCCCGACATTGGCCTCCCCTCCCTTGCTGACCTTGTCCAAGTCGATGTACTCGCAGTCGCACACCGGGCACCTGAGGCCCGAGAGCTTGTCGACGCCGAACTTCTCCCTCAGTTCTCTGTCGGCATGCTCGACCCGCTCCTTTGGGATCGACCTGTCGCACCGAGGACAATAGTACACGGCCAGGCTGATTGAGGTGCCCGCATATAATGAAATCGTGAGAGCAGCTGGAACACTCTTAATACGCAGTACCGCGATACTTTCGTCGAGTAACGGACATGAGGGTCTCAGCGCTCTTCTCCGGGGGGAAGGATTCCACCTATGCTCTCTATCTCCTGCAGCAGCAGGGGTGGGAGGTCGCGTCGCTCCTGACCGTCATCCCGAAAGCATCCGACTCGTACATGTTCCACTATCCGAACATCCGCTGGACAAAGCTCCAGGCCGAGGCCCTCGGCATCCCGATCATGTACAGGGAGAGCTCAGGGCTGAAAGAAGAGGAGCTCAAGGACGTGGAGGAGCTCATGAAAGCCGAGGGCGCCGATGGATTCGTGTGCGGAGCGATCGCGTCGGACTATCAATGGTCTCGGCTGAACGGCATCGCGCAGAGGCTCGGGAAGCCGCTTCACTCACCGCTCTGGCGCAAGGACCAGCTCATGCTCCTCGAGGACATGGTCCGCGCGGGTTTCAGGTTCATGATCGCCGGCGTGTACGCTGAGGGGTTCGACGAGGGCTGGCTCGGGAAAGTCATCACGTCGGAATCCATCAAGGAACTCGAGAAGCTCCGGGACAGGTACAGTATCAGCGTTTCCGGGGAGGGCGGGGAGATCGAGACATTCGTGCTCGACGGGCCCAACTTCTCGAAACGCATCATGATAGAGGAGGCTCACGCCAACTGGCACAAGAACTCGGGGAACTTCACGATCACGAAGGCGTCCCTCGAGGAGAAGTAGAGACGAAAAAGGGTTTGGAAAAGAGGGCTCAGAACTCGTGGCACTTCCCCGAGTGCTTCGCTTCTTTCGAGTAAGCCTTCCGCCTGGCCTCCCTGAGAGTGCCCTCGGGTGTAAGGCACATCTTCTTGCCCGAGAGCACGCCCGCGACGCCCTCCTTCGACTCGATGAGCGGATAGTCCTTGCACATCTTGCAGGATGGCGGGCACTTGCTTATCCTGTCGCCCTCGACCTCGGGGAACTGGAATATGCCGCCCTCGTAGTTCCTCAGTATGACCCTCTTGTCGGACATGGATATCAGGTACTGCGGGCCGACCGGGATCTTCCCCCCGCCCGTGGGAGCGTCGATGATGAACTGCGGCACGGCGTATCCGGATGTGTGCCCTCTGAGAGCCTCGATTATCTCGATGCCCTTCGCTATCGAGGTCCTGAAGTGCTCCAGCCCCTTGGCAATGTCGCACTGGTAGATGTAGTAGGGCCTGCACCTTATCGCCGTCAGGTCCTGGCAGAGCTTCTTCATGATGGTCGGGCAGTCGTTGACGCCCTTCAGGAGCACCGTCTGGTTCCCGACCGGGATGCCCGCGTCCGCGAGCATCTCCACGGCCCTCTTCGAAGCCGGGGTTATCTCCTTCGGGTGGTTGAAGTGCGTGTTCAGCCAGATGGGGTGGTACTTACGCAACATCTTGACCAGCCCCGGCGTTATCCTGTATGGAAGCACGACGGGCGTCCTGGTGCCTATCCTTATGATCTGCACATGCTTGATCTTCCTGAGCTCGCGAATGACCTTCTCCAGGAACTCATCCGTCACGAGCAGACCGTCTCCCCCGGACAGGAGCACATCCCTGACCTCGGGCGTCTTCTTGATGTAGTCAATGCCTTCCTTGATCTCCTCCCAGCTGCGCTGGTGGTCCGTCTGGCCGACGATCCTCCGCCTGCAGCAGTGCCTGCAGTACATGCTGCACTGGTCTGTAAGCAGGAAAAGAACCCGGTCAGGGTACCTGTGCGTGAGCCCCTCATGCGGGGAGTCCACGGTCTCCCCGACCGTGTCCTCCATCTCGTCCTTCGTGAAATGAAGCTCCTTGGAGGTGGGCACTGCCTGCATGCGGACGGGGTCGTTCGGATCGTCCGGGTCCATGAGCGAGGCGTAGTACGGCGTGATCGCCATCCGGAGGTGCTTCATCGACTTCCGGATCTCGTCCTCCTCCTCCTTGGTGAGGTTGATCACCCGCGCGAGGGTCTCGACATCGGTGATCCTGTTCCTAACCTGCCACTTCCAGTCGGTCCACTGCTTCGGTCCGACGTTCTTCCAAAGTGGTATGTCCTTGTACCTTCTCATTCCAGTCAGGCCTCCCTGAAGGCCGATTCTTAAAAAGA
>JALOTQ010000033.1 GCA_025457815.1 Thermoplasmata archaeon | reverse complement strand
AAAGGGAAGCCCGTCAAGAACTGCGAGGAGTTCATCAAGGCGCACAAGAACAGGTCCCTTGTCAAGCCGGTCGTTGCGCCTCAGGGAGTCTATGTCTGCTCCGACGAGACGCTGATGCAGGCGAAGGAATTGGCGGCCCGCGAGGGCACTTTCTGTCACTATCATCTTTCCGAGACCCGCTACGAGGTGTACGAGTACCAGAAGAAGAAAGGCAAGAGGCCCGCGCAGCACCTCGCGGACATCGGGTTCTTCTCGAAGGGAGACCTCGCGGCCCACTGCGTCTGGCTCACGATAAACGAGGTCCGGGAGCTCGCGAAGGCCGGCGTCAGGGTCGCACACTGTCCGACGTCCAACATGAAGCTCGCGAGCGGGGGCGTCGCTCCGCTCCCCGAGATGCACCACGAAGGCGTCGTCGTGAGCCTAGGCACCGACGGGTGCTCGTCCAACAACGGCCTCGACATGTTCCTCGAGATGAAGTTCGCGTCGCTAATGCACAAGGCCAACAGATGGGACGCCTCGGTCCTGTCGGCCCAGAAGTGCCTCGACATGGCCACCGTGGAGGCCGCGAAATGCGTCGGGGCGGAGAAGGAGCTTGGCTCGATCGAGCCCGGGAGGAAGGCGGACATCGTCATAGTGGACGCAACCAGCCCTGGCATGGTCCCCACAAGGCCCGAGAACGTCGTCGCGAACCTCGTCTATGCCGCCCCGGCCGGCGCTGTCAGGGACACGATGGTCGACGGGAAGTTCGTGCTGAGGAACCGCAGGGCTGTGAACGTCGACGAGGATGATGTGTGCAGAAAGGCCCAGGCCGCGGCGGATGCGCTGATCGCCAGGGCAAAATGATGCAAAATGGTCTAAGGGGTTTCTCGGAGCCGGACCGTTCTACTCGTTCTTTCTCGCAGCAGTGGCCTTCTTCGCGATCTCGGCAATCTCCTCCGCCTCGATCTTCTCCGCTTCCATGGCCTTCTCGAGGGCCTTGAGCTCCTCGTGGAGCTCCTCCGGCGTCGGGATGGGCCCGAGTATCTTGTCGACCTTGCCGACCGCGCGTTCCAGGTCCTCCGTCTTGGTGATCTCTCTCGCTGGGGTCTGCCTGCCGATGCCCAGGTACTCCGAGGCGCCCTCGACAAGTCTCGTCAGCTCGAACGGGAATATGATCTTGGTCGCCTGGCCTGAGCCCATGGCCTTGAGCGTGTCAAGGGATAGGACTGTGAGCGCCTTCGAATCGAGCGGGCTCGCGCCGAGGCTGAGTATCCTCAGCTTCTGGGCATCTCCCTGGCTCCGCAGTATGATGGCGAGCCTCTCGCCCTCGGCCTCCAGGATTTTCGCCTGCCTCAAACCCTCTGCCTGCAGGATCCTCGCCCTCTTCTCACCCTCAGCGTTCAGGATAGCTGCGCGCTTGGAACCGTCCGCCTTCAGGATCGCGGCCCTCCTCAGCCTCTCGGCCGAGGTCTGATCCTCCATCGCGGCCTTGACCTTGCCCGCGGGGTCGACCTCCCTGATCTCGACGCCCTCGACCTTGACGCCCCACTTGTCGGTGGCCTCGTCGAGCACGTCCCTCAAGTGCAGGTTGATCTTCTGCCTGTTGGACAGGATCTCGTCGAGCTCCATGTCACCGATGATCGACCTCAGCGTGGTCTGCGCGAGGTATATCGTTGCGGTCCTGTAGTTGGTGACCTCGAAGTACGCCTTCTTCGGGTCGATGACCTTGATGTAGATGATAGCGTCGACATTCGTGGGGGAGTTGTCCTTGGTGATGACCTCCTGCCTCGGCACGTCGAGCACCTGCGTCCTCAGGTCCAGCCTGATGACCTGGGATATCAGCGGATAGACCCAATGGAAACCCGGGTTCAGCACCATCTTGTAGCGACCGAGGACCACCCACAGGCCCTGCTCGTACGGCTGGATGATCCTAATGCCGCTGCTCAGGATCGAGAGCACCACGATTATGAAAAGTACAACAAGCGCCACAATCAACGACAGGCTGACCATTTCTTCTCCCTCCTCAGATGACTACTGCCTCTCCGCCAATGCGACCGCACTAATGGACTTCCTCCACTATTACATGGACCCCTTCGCTCGTCTTCACAACGACCTGCGTGCCCTTCGGTATCATCTTCGATGCCGTGGCGCTCCAGGTGTCGTTCGCAATCCTGACCTTCCCCTTCAACGAGTCGGGCGTGACATCGACCTCGACGACCCCCGTCTGTCCGATGAGGGATGTCCCCATGGTGGTCTGCGGAGGTGCAGGAGGCGCAAGCTTCTGGTACATCTTTATCGTGAACAGGGTCGTCGGGATGAGCACCGCAACGACGATGATCGGCGACCACCAGCTGATCAGGATGTCCGGCGCGAGCATCCCGACGAGCCCCAGGACGACCATGACGGTCGCCGGGACGATTATGAACGCTCCCGGAGACGAAATCTCCGCCAGGAGCATGAGCACTCCGATAATCAGGAAGGCTAGTCCGAGCTCGAATCCCCCCACTGCCATGATTCTCACAACCGCCTTGACCGTATATATGGTTTGTTGCGGAGGCCCAGACGGAGCTAGTGCGAGACGACAAGAACACGCCGAAGCCAGGGATTCGATGAAGCAGAACTAGCGGATACGGACCCTTGCGGCGATGTGGTAGCACCAAAGGCCGTTCCTCCTGAGGGCCTCGTTGGTGTTGTCCGTGGTTATCCTCTCGGGCTCGGTCCTGTACCTCATCACGTCTTCGATCGGATAGCCGATGAAGTCCGAGAGCTTGATCAGCTTCTCGAACGGGAACGGCTGCTCACCCACTAGGATCTGCCGAACGCTCCATCCCGGGTGAATCCTCGAACGGTATCCGAGTTCCCGCGCAAGCCTGTTTATGCTGCCGGCCTTCTCGATCCCGTTCTTGATAAGCTCGACCCGGAACGTCGATTCCAACCAGACCCGCCTGTCGGTCGTGTGCGCCCTGAAGGGCTTGCCAGTGTACGAGTGATCGAAGCTCATCTGTGGAATGATGATTACGAAACCGGGATATATATTTCTTGCTAGCCTCTGCACACCCAACGATGGTACATACCATCGTTATAAGCGGGTTTGCTGGCCAATCCCGTGCATCTGCGAAAAGTGTTATCGGTTTTGACAATGATGGCCCCTGGGGCGAACATCCATGCCAGCAGCGAACGGCACAATCAACCTCAAGACCGCGGCCAAGGACGAGATAGTCGACATAACATCGAGGGTCCAGGACATCGTCTCCAAGGCGAAGATCAGACACGGGCAGGCGTGCGTGTTCGTCGTGGGCTCGACCGCGGCCGTGACCACGGTCGAGCACGAGCCGGGGCTCGTGGCCGACCTTCAGGGCGCCATGGACAGGCTCTACCCGAAGGGGACCGACTACGAGCACCACAGGAGATGGGGGGACGGGAACGGCCATTCGCATGTGCGGGCGTCCTTCGTGGGACCGTCCCTGACGGTCCCCGTCGTGGACGGCAGCCTCGTCCTGGGCACTTGGCAGCAGATCGTCTTCATGGAGTTCGACAACAAGCCCAGGTCGAGGGAAATCGTGGTCCAGGTGATTGGGGAACTGTAATCCTCATTCCCGGCGGCCAGCACAAGGATATTATACTGATACCCCTTGGCCTTCGACGATGTCCATCGAAGGCCAGTTCCTCGGAGGCGGGGACGAGGTCGGAAGGCTTGGGATACTCCTCAAGTGCCCCGGCGCGAGGGTTCTCTTCGACTACGGGATGACAGCGACATCGCCGCCCCTTTACCCGCTCCCGTGCCCGCCCGTGGATATCGTATACCTCACCCATTCCCACCTTGACCACTGCGGCATGATCCCGTGGCTCACCTCACGTTACGACATCGACATCGTCGCGACCCCCGTGACCCGCGAGGTCAGCCTCCTCCTGATGGAGGACAGCATCAAGGTGGGTGCGGCGGAGGGATACCCTGAGCCCTACAATTCCGCCGATGTCAAGATCGCCAGGCGAAGGTTCGACGAGATCAGGTTCGGGGACACCTCCTCGGCCGGCAGGACGCAGGTCGTGACGCACTCCGCGGGGCACATACCCGGGGCAACGATGTACGAAATGGTGTGCGACAAGACCACGCTCGTGACAGGAGACCTTCACACGCTCGACACGAGGCTCGTGGCGGGGGCGAAACCCGTCAAGTGCGACAACCTCATCATGGAGTCCACCTACTCCGGCAGGAACCACCCGGCACGGCTCAAGACCGAGTACGCCCTCCTGAAGAAGCTCGAGGAAGTCATGCAGAGGGGCGGCATGGCGATCATACCCGCGTTCGCGGTCGGCAGGACGCAGGAGATGCTGATGCTCCTGAAAGACAGCAAGTACGATTTCTGGCTCGACGGCATGGGCAAGAAGGTCAACAACATCTACCTCAAGCATCCCGAGTTCGTCAAGTCGGGCAAGAGGCTCCGCCAGGCCATCAACAGGACGAAGGAGGTAAGGAGCATGCACGGCCGGGCCAAGGCGCTCAAGGGCGATGTCGTGGTCACGACGAGCGGGATGCTCGACGGTGGCCCGGTGCTCAGCTACCTCGAGGCGGTCCGAGAGGACCCGAAGAGCGCGGTCCTCCTGACCGGGTACCAGGTCGACGGAAGCAACGGCCGGAAGTTGCTCGACACGGGCTACATGGAGTTCAAGGGCGTGAGCGAGAGGGTCAACTGCGAGGTAATCAAGTACGACTTCTCGGCGCATGCGGGGCATGCGGAGCTGCTCGCATTCGCCAAGGGATGCTCCCCGGAGAAGATAGTCCTGATGCACGGGGATGAACGGGAGATACTGGCAGGAGACCTGCGGGCGGAAGGGTTCGAGGTGCTGCTCCCAAAGAACGGCGAGAAGTTCACGCTGTAATCCCCCGTGTTCTCGGAAAACTAGTTATCGGAAGATGCAATCCTACCCGCTGCATGAAGATCAAGCTCAAGGAGTACCTCAACGAGGACGTTGGAACCGGCGATGTGACTTCCGCCCTCGTCATCCCCGAGGACTCGAAGGCGAAGGGCAGGGTCATATGCAAGGAGGACTGCATCCTAGCGGGCATCGATGAGGCTTCTCTCCTCTTCTCCGAGCTCGGGATCAGCGTCCTCTCCTCCAAGAACGACGGGACTAGAGTGTCCAAGGGCGAGGTCGTGATGGAGGTGGAGGGGAATGCGAGAGCGCTCCTGGCCGGCGAGAGGCTCGCCCTGAACATCATCATGCGCATGAGCGGGATAGCCACGGTGACCGAAGGCCTCACGAGGATATGCAGGCAGATCAATCCCCGAGTCCGGATAGCGGCCACCAGGAAGACCACGCCCGGGTTCAGGCGCTTCGAGAAGATGGCGGTTGCTGTCGGAGGTGGAGACCCGCATCGGATGGGGCTCTATGACTCGATACTCATCAAGAACAACCACATCAGGCTAGCCGGCGGGGTCGCCGAGGCGCTGAGGCGCGCGAAGCTCGGGAGCTTCACGAAGAAGGTCGAGATCGAGGTCGAGAACGTCGAAGACGCGATGATCGCGGTAGAGAACGGCGCGGACATCGTGATGCTCGACAACTTCTCTCCCGAGGATGCCCTGCTCGTCTCGAAGCGAATCAGAGCGAAGCGGCCCGAGGTCCTCATCGAGGTCTCTGGAGGAATAACCCCGAGCAACATAGACGAGTATGCACCCGCGGCGGACATCATATCCCTGGGCTGGCTTACTCACTCGTTCAAGTCCGTCGATTTCTCGATGCGTATCGAGCCCGCCTGAGCCTCCCTTGGCGCACGTTTTTCTAGCCCGGAACGGTATCCGATACGGAGTACGATGCGGCCGAAGCAGGCCTGGGGCGCCTTCACAGTGGTGTTCGTCCTAGCGGTCGTCCTGGCGACCGTCGTACTAATCGACCTAGGGACTCCTCTTCTGCCGGCGTTCATTCTCGCGGTCGTCGCGGTCGTCATCTATCTCTACGTACTGTACAAGAGGTACAATGTCGAAGTCGTACCCGAGGGTGATCTGAGACTGTTCAAGGACCCCGAAGACCTGCGCATACTCGCGAGCATCTACGGGCTCGACTGCACGGGAAGCGAGGCCGAACTCAGATCTCGGCTCACCGGGTTCGTCCGAGCCAACAAGAACAGGGCCTTCGTGTGGGTGGCGCCCGGAAGCGTCGCGAGGCTCGGTGCAGCCCTTGAGGTGCCCTCGGAGACGAGGCCGAAGCCTCCCGTCCCAACCCCTACCTCAGACAGACTCTCTGAGAGGCTGGTCTCAGGAGAGCAGGCACACAGTGCGCGGCGCGCAGCGGCCCGGCCCGCCATAAAGAAATGCCCCGTGTGCGATGCGGTCCCGAAAGGGCACGAGGACATGTGCGCTGAGTGCGGGGCGGACCTCCGCCTCTACGCCGTCCTGATGGAATCGAAGGTCGGCAAGAGAGTGGCTTCGAGGAAGGCGGTCAGCGCTCGCAGGAAACTCAGATACCAAGTGCCTACCCTGGGAGGGGGAAGATGATCAAGGACGAGAAATGCCAGGTCTGCGGCAAGCCTGCGACGAGGTTCCTATTCGCTGCCTTCGTGTGCGACGACGAGGCATGCATCGAGAAGGCCAGGCTGGAGCGCGGCGGCCCCGGAGGGCATAGGAAGCTCAGACCCCTGCACTAGACTGGCGCAGCCGTCCTGACAATGTTTAAGGAAGCCTCTTCGTTCAGGGTCATCATGGACAGGCGGGCATTCGCGGGGCTCATGATCATCGAGATGATGCTCGCCTTCGGGAACACGTTTGCGGGATCCTTCAACCTCATCTTCGTGTACAAGGAGCTCGAGATGCCGATTTGGTCCGGCCCGCTCTATCTCTGCATCGGGTTCTTCATCGCGGCCCTGGTCGGCCTCTGGATGTCGTGGAGGCCGCACCTTGATCCCAGGAACGCGATGTTGACCAGCCTTGTCTGCCTGATAGGCGAGTATGCCATCTTCCTAACGGTGAGGGACGGCTGGATCCTGCTCATCACCGTGGGAGTCGCCTTCGGGCTGTTCTATCCCCTCTTCTGGACGCCGTTCAACGTCGTGATGGCCCAGATGACCAAGAAGACGAACAGGGGGGTGACCTACGGGGCGTTCTTCTTCGTGTGGCCGTTGGCGACCTTCTTCGCGCCCTTCCTGGGAGGACTCGTCATCGGGTACTTCGACTACCAGGTTCTCTTCGCGCTCGGCATCGTGATCATCGTAACAACGGCGGCAATGGTGATTGCCTACCGGAACTACATGCCAAGAGACCAGGTGATGAGGATCAGGGTCGACGCTCTCGGCAGGAGGAACGCCATCGCGCTCCTCGGCGAGGGCGGGTTCGAGGGGGTCTTCTGGGTCGATGTCACGCTCGTCGCTTACGTGTTCACGGCGGACGAGGTCGAGCTCGGCGTGATGTTCTCGCTCTTCGGTCTGAGCGCCGGGATCATGGCCGTCATACTCGGCAAGGTCTCTGACAAGATACAGAACCGGCGCTTCTTCGCGGCTGCGAGCGCTGTGGCCTCGATACCGTGCGTGCTGCTGATATCGCTCTCGGAGACCTCGGGCCAGTACCTCGCGGCCAACGGCATGCTCGAGTTCGCGAGCTTCATGTTCCCCGTCTTCCTGTTCGCGATCCTGACGGACAGGCTGGAGGAGACCAAGAACGATTCCGTGTTGGGCAGGGAGTTCCTGCTCGACGTGGGCAGGACTTGCACCATCGCGACGCTCATGCTACTCCTGTACCTTGGCGTCAGCCCACAGCACTGTTTCCTGCTCGCCGTGCCGTTCCTCGCGATGGTCGCTTTGGCGCACGAGTCGAAGAAGGACGCGTCATCCGCGGACGGAGCTCAGCGGTAGGGCGCGTCGGTGCGATCATCCGCGCAACGAGACGATTATCCAGAAAGCGCCCGCGACGGCCGCCAGTACACCAAGGGCGGAGATAATCCATGCCACATAGGAGGTCGAGACGCTCCCGCCGTACAGAAGCACCGCCATGCCCCCGACGAGCACCATCATGCCGATTACGAAACCCTTCCTCTCGAGGCTGACGGCGTGGTGTCCGGACGCCTTCTCCTGGTGCACCGCCAAGAATATGATCAAGGCCATCACCGCGGTGCCGACGACGGCCACCACTATGCCGACGACCCAGTCGTCCGAGCCGTAGTACTGGAAGCTGAAGACGAAGGTCACCAGGATGACCATCATGGCGATCGGGACTGCGAACGCCTGGAAGTCCCTTCTGACAGGGCTCGTCGGCGGATAGCTAGGCTGGCCCACTGGCACCGGAGATGCAGACTCCACTGGCCCACCACCCTGCAATTCGCGGGTCTCGCTTTAATGATTGCGCAGGGTCAGAGGGCCGCCCTGACCAGCTCCATGAGGTCGGTCATCTTCAGCTTGGACTGCCTCGCCTCGATGGAGGACTTCAGGCTCTGGTAGCAGAACGGACACGAGGTCACCAGCAGGTCGGCCCCGGTCTTCTCCGCATCGTCTATCCTGAGCGACGATATCTTCTGCGCGAGCTCGGGAAACGCGGTCTTGACGCCGCCTCCCGCCCCGCAGCAGCGGGCGTCCTCGCGGTTCCTCTCCATCTCGACCAGCTTGAGGCCTCGGATGGACCGCAGGATCTCCCTGGGCTGCTCGTACAGGCCGTTGTGCCTTCCGAGATGGCACGGATCGTGGAATGTGGCCACGCCCTCGACCTTCCCGTCCAGCTTAAGCTTGCCCGTCCGCAACAGCTCCCCGACGAACTCCGTGATGTGCACAACGCGGGCGTTGACCTTCCCTACCTTCGGGTAGTCCTGCCTGATGGTCTTGTAGCAGCCCGCGCAGCTCGTGACTATCACCGAGGGAGCGGCCTTCTCGAACATCGCGATGTTCTTCTCCGCCATCTTCCGCGCGGACTCCAGGAGGCCCGTCCTCAGGAGGGTGGAGCCGCAGCAGCCCTCCTCGTTCCCGAGCGTGCCGAAGTCCAGGCCGGCCTTGGAGAGCACGCGCGCCGTGTCGATGGCCATCTCCTTGATGTTCGGGTCGTACGCCGCTGTGCACCCGACGAAATACAGGACGTCGCACTTATCCTTCAGCGCGTCCTTCATCCTGACCTCCTTCTCGAGCCTCTTCGACCACCGGGACCTCTGTGCCCTGGGCTGCATCCATGGATTGTCGTAGTTCTCGATGCTCTTGATGATCTGCTCGTGGGCGGGCAGAGGGGCGAGGCCGTTAGCCACGAGGAACTCGCGCATGTTCTCCCACATCGCGATGGTGTCCAGGTGCGCTGGGCAGACGGTCCTGCACTGCCCGCATATGGTGCACTCATAAGCCCTGCCCGAAAGCTCCTTCAGGTCGGCCTCAGGGATCTCCCTCGGGCCGAAGAGACGGGCTCTGAGCCCGTACTGCCTCGCGTACATCTCCTTGAGCTTCAGTATCTTCCCGCGCGGGGTCACGAGCTCCACGTCTTGCGCCTCACCGCCCGTGGGGCACGTCGCTGTGCACTCGCCGCACCGCGTGCACGCGTCGTAACGCATGAGCGCGAGCACGTCGAGCTCGGAGATGTCGAGCTTCCTCATCTCCTGCCCGCCTCCTTTGGGAGCAGGCCGTCGAGCTCGATGGCGATCGGGGTGGTGAACATGTGGAACAGCTTGCTGAACGGGATGTATGCGATCAGGAGCGCGCTCATGACCGCGTGGACGAGCCACGCCTGGTCATAGATATCTCCCGCCGACGCGGGCATCGCGAGCGAGATGATGTACCCCAGGAAGGAGTACTCCGCGTTGACCGTGTGCCCCGGTATTCTGCCAGCGATGCCCATGCCCTCGAGCACGAACCCTCCCAGCACGACGGCCAGAAGGAACAGTATCGACGCCGCGTCCGGGAGCTCGGTCCTCAGCATCTTGGGCCTCTGCACGAACCTCCGGACCGCCGCGACTGCAAGTCCGAGGAGCACCATGAATCCCGCCAGCTCGAACGCGAAGTCTCGGATCCATATCTTGGCCCAACCCTCCTCGTCTATCATGGGCTGGTAGTGCAGGATGTCCAACGAGAATGTGACCAGAAGGTCGAGGATGAACGTGATCGCGAACCCTCCCATGATGAGGAAGTGCACCGTCCACCTGGTCAGGCTCCTGTCCCTGAGCCGCGTCAGGTGGAGCGCATCCTTGACGAACACTGACACGGCCCGCGCGAACCGCCCAGCCAAGACGAACCTCAGGGCTTTCGGCACCAGCCTCAGGAATCTCCCCTCCGGACTCCCTGTCAGGCCCTTCCCATGCATCCAGAGCAGGACGTTGTAGAGGCTCCCTAGAATGAAGACGAACACGCAGAGTATGATGGTGACCAGGAACACGGCGAGATACGCCCTGTCCTGGACGTAAATGGTCTCGTAGGGCAGCGCAAGGACCGCGGCGGCGAAGGCGACGATGACGGCCGCGAAGATGAGATAGAGCGTGACCCTGTCCTTCAGGTACCTGCCCTCAGACATCGGTGCTCGAATCAGGCTGGACTGCTATAAAATCATCTGCTGCCAGCAAGAGCCCTGAAATGCTGGTCGACGCACTTCCTCGCGGTCTGGACGAGGAGTTCGGTCGTGCTGTCGACTTCGGACTCGATGCCCATCTCCATGTGCACCAGGTTGTCCCTCACGGTTCTCAGGTCGCCCTCGAGCGCCAGCAGCTGCGACCCCCTGAGGCTGCTCGCGCTCCTTTCGATCGCATGCACGAGCTCGAGGTACCTGCTCCCGTCCCAGAGCTTCTTGCCGACAACGAAGGACCTGTTCTCCAGGCCTACGATCGCGACCTTGAGGTCCGCGGTGACCTTCTCGAGGAGTCTGTCCCCTGCGCCCGACAGGGCGCCGTGGGAGGATGACTGCCTGAGCCCGAGCAGGTCGAGGAACTCGTTGTTGGCCTCCCTGTACCTGGGGTGCTCCAGGTGAGGCCCTAAGAGCAGGAGCCTGCCGTCGCCGTGCCTGCACAGGACGGCCGCAGGCTTCCCTATCACCATCTGCCTGGCCCAGAGCTCCGCGAACTGGAACTCGGTGCGCGGAGTGAAGGAGTAGTATCGCATCAGGACCTCGTCCGAGGTAGGCTCCCTGAACACGGGTCCTCCGTAGAGGGGCGCAATCAGGCTTTCCTTGCCCTTCTTGAGCTCTATCTCGGACCTGACGGGATGCACCACCGCGCATCTGCCGTACTTCACCGCGACCCGAGGCGGCACGTTGTCGAGGGGCCTGATGTTACAGTCGATGTTCTCGATCTTGGTGGAGGAGAGGTTGAACTCGGAGAACGGCGGGATGGACGATGGGAGCGGAAGATATGCTCCCGCGCAGATCCCCACGTATAGGCCGCCGCCGTCCACGAACTCCTCGAGCCGCGCGAAACCCTCGCCCAGGAGAGAGGACGCGATGGCGAACCCGTCCCCGCCCGAGATCAGCGCGATGGTCGGACGATCGTCGAGAGCCCGGACGAACTCGGCCGAGTCGAGGAACCTGACGTCGAACACGCCCTTGGACTCGAACAGGTCGGCGAGCCAGGTCCACGAGTGGGAGGCCCCGTGGCCGGCATAGACGACGACATTGGACTTCGTCATGCTCGTTGTTGAGGTAACAGCCTACACGGCAATAAATCAGTTGTTGTCCATCTGGCTCGCGCGCTAGCTCACAGAAAGTGTTATAGACGGGCGGTGCTTATGTCGCCGCGCCAAGGGCCCATGGTCTAGCGGTTATGACGTCTGCTTGACACGCAGAAGTTCACCGGTTCAAATCCGGTTGGGCCCACTCCCCTCGTCTGGCTCTGAGTCGATTCTTCCCACTTTCGGAAAAACAACCGCTTTCTGGTACTGGGCGTACTGCTGCATCGCCTCGCCGATGTCTTCGTGGTCGAGGCCGAGGTACTTCAGAGTCGTGCGTATATCACTGTGGCCGAAGATCCGAGCTATCTTCTCAATCTTGACACTAGGTCCTGCATCGGCTTGCCCTCACTGTCGACTGGGGAATCATGACCACGACAGAGGTCATGGACTTGGAGATTCTAGGATACGCAATGAGAGTCGGGTTTCTCTGTAGATTCTGATAGCGAATATGAGTGTTAGTATGGAGAACAGGAACATCAGCAACGTTTCCCACCAATTCGCAACCGGGTCATGCAAGCCTGCATCTGCTGTTCCACTTAAAGCAGCGATCGTGAAAACAGACTGTAATACTATGAAGACGACATCAAGACCCATTATGCCTAAGAGCCCATATCTTTTGCCCAAGAGGAACAGAATTGCGAAGATGTCTATCAAGCCATATATCAATAGGACTGTCAGCGCGCTTTCTACATCATTGAAGCGGTATTGATCCATTCCTATCAGATACCCTCCAAAAATCGAACGAAAGAGCAACGTCCCGACTAAAGCCTTACCGCTCCATGTGAGTTTCACTATACACCTCCTTCTTTGGTCTAGATGTGCTCATTTTGTCAGGTTCACCTATCCTTTGGTGAACAAGGAAGCGATTGCAGACGGATTGAATCCTTTCACTATCAGCCATACCGCCAGAACCATTTCAAGCACGGCTATTGGGAGATTCAACAAGACCGAGGGCGTATCAAGAAAACTGATAACGCCAAACGCACCCAGCGGGGCTGTCACTAACATGAGTGTGCCTCCAATAAACCCCCAAGCTGACAATGGTCGAGGAACGAGTTTTGACTGATACAATAGATAGTAAACCATCAGACA
>JALOTQ010000032.1 GCA_025457815.1 Thermoplasmata archaeon | reverse complement strand
TTCACCGAGGGGGTGCCGTACTCGTGGGACACTACCTCGAAGAAGAGCAAGGAAGTGGTTCGCAACCAGCTCAAGACGATGGGCAGGATCGCGCCCTATGTAACTGCCGGCAAGGACATAAGCAACCCGGGCGCCCTCGGCACCCTTGGGATGCTGCTCGAGGCGAGCGGGATGGGCGGCTTCGTCGACATCGAGAAGGTCCCGAAGCCCAGGGGGGTCGACCTGCTCCAGTGGCTGACCGCATATCAGGGGTGCGGGTTCGTGGTGACCTGCCGGGAGGCCAGGACACGCCTGGTGATCGACGAATTCGCCCGGTACGACATAACGGCGGCGGTGTGCGGCAACGTCCGGAAGGGCTGCACCCTAGAGATCGGACTCGAAGGGGAGCGGGAAGTACTTTTCGACATGAGCAAGGACACCCTCGGATGCGCTCTCCCACAAAATCTATGAATCCGGTTCCCCTATGGTTCGCCGAGAGCGAGAAACACGGCAACACAGCGGTTAGCAACCAATCCCAGAGGGCGCCTATACGCTGGGGTAGGTTGAGCTACTAAAAGGGGACTGTCACGCTGCGGCCCCCACCGTGCTCGACTCTCTCTTTTCATTCTCCAGCCCTACTGTACCAGATTCTCAGAGGCTGTCGTCTTGACTGGCGCTCCGTTCTCGATGTTCATCACTCTGGGGACAAGGGTCATCGCGACTCCCAGGACCACGCTCGTCACCCCCGCGAATATGTACCAGACCTGAGGGCCGAGCAGGTCGGCCGTAGGCCCCCCGATCGCCAGGCCAAGCGGGGTCATCGCCAGGACGCTGCTGCTGATCAAGGAGAACACTCGCCCCTGCATCTCGGCCGGAATGACCGCTTGCATCACGGAAGTGAGGGCGCCGTTCACGATCGACACGAAGGCTCCCGTCGCGAAGATCGCCACAAGCGCGGCGAGATACCATCCGGAGGGCGCGAGCCCGATTGCTATCGTGGCGATACCCGTGGTGGCCAGGCCGAAGCAGACGGTCGACATCCTGCGCTTGAACCCTCCCCAAACCCCCAGGGCGACGCCTCCAACGATCATTCCCAGTCCTATCGAGACCTGAAGGGCGGCGAACTCCTCAGCTCCTCCGCCGAAGTGATCCAATGTCAGGATGGGGAGCAGAGCGTCGGTCGGGGTGAAGAGGAAGTTGAGTATCGCGGCGACGCCGATGAGTATCAGTGCGCCTGGCCATCCGCGCACGAACTGGAAGCCTTCTTTGACGTCCAGCATGACGGACCGCCTGGCTTCCCCCTTCGCCAGGTGCGGGTTCGGGATCGTTACCGCCAGGAGCGTGACTATCGCGATCAGGGCGGTGATGATGTCGACTGCCAGGATGCCCTGCATGGGCAGCAGCACGAGAAGCACGGCCCCGACCGCCGGCCCGCCGATGTTCGCCAGCCCGAAAACTGCCTGGTTCAATCCGTTTATCCTGGAGAGTTGCTCCTTGGGCACCATCAAGGTTGTCGACGCCATGAATGCGGGCCAGTGGAACGCTCCGCCGACGGACCGCACGAACAGCAGCGCGAGGATGTGCCAGACCACGACAATGTCCAGCCAGAAGAGCACTGCGAGGACACCGGTCGCAGCGGCTATGCACCCGTCAGCGACCACCATTACGGCCTTCCTGTTGGACCTGTCCACGATCGCCCCGGCGAACGGGCCCACAGCCACCTGGGGAACCAGGGCCGCCATGAAGGCGACCGCCAGCACGGTCGCAGAGCCAGTGTCAAGGGTGATCCACCAGACGAGCGCGAACTGCACCAATGCGCTTCCGAAGAGGGATGCTGACTGTCCGGTCCAGATTGTGAAGAACTTCCCTTTCCAGCCTGATTCACTGGCATCGGGTGCCTTCGGGCCGTTTCTCTCGGAATCCGCGTTTTCCTGCGCGTTCATGGTTGTGTGAGAATGGTGGGCACAGGCTATTGTCGGAGCGGTCACAAATGCCCAACGAGCCGCACTCGGTCGGGAGGCATCCCATGCATTTATTCCTTGTGTGGAGCATTATGGAGGAAAAGTGCTAGGCCGCTGAAGTTGCCGACCTCGCCGTGCGTCGGCTACCCAGAAACCTTCTCGGCCCCGCTTCCCGGTGAGCGTTGAGAGTTCGCGGTGAGGCTGCTCCCGTCAGGGCCTGACCCGATCTCCGCGGCGAAGGCAAGCAAACCCGCCCTCCAGCTGGAATGCAGAGCCACCTTCAACCCCATCGGACAGAGCCTCATAGTTGGGATCTGGACCGGCGCGGGCTCGGTTACGACGTCCCCAGCTGTCACCCCCACTAACGACGGTTTTGGTGTACAAGGACACGCCGAACGTCCCGGTCAAGCCTAGCGGCTTTCCAATAGGGCGTCCACTATAAAAGCAGTTTGCACAGAGCAATCGGTGACTTCCTGAGCCCGCACGCGCGCGCACGTCAAAGAATCGTTAAATACCTCCCTACCATTATGCTTTCAAAAGCATATCGGTGGCAGAATGAGTCTCGACTGGAAGATAGCAGTGGTGGTTGTGGTTGTGGGGGCGCTTGTGAGCGGGGCGATCGGTTACATTCTCATCAAGGATGACGAGGGCGGACCGAAGGCATTGCTCCTTGCGACAACGACCAGCACATACGATTCGGGATTGCTGGACTACATCCTGCCGGTGTTCGAAGAAGAGAACGACTGCGAGATCGACGTCATTGCGGTTGGCTCAGGTACGGCGATGGAGCTGGGGAAGAACGGCGATGTCGACGTGCTGCTAGTGCACTCCCCGACCGCTGAGATGGCGTTCGTGAATGATGGATACGGCGAGGGAAGGGACCTCGTGATGTACAACAACTACGTCTTGGTCGGATCGGAATCTGATCCAGCTGCCACGAATCGCTCGGCCAACGCCAGCGTGGCGTTCCAGAAGATTCACGACAACGGTACTGATGGACTCGTTCAGTTCCTGTCCAGAGGGGACAGCTCCGGCACTCACAACAAGGAGCTGTCGATCTGGAAGACATTGGGCCTGAACGTCTCGCTATTCGAGGACTGGTATGTCAGCACGGGTCTGGGCATGGGAGACCTGCTCGACATGTGCGAGCAGGAGGACGCGACCACGCCGTCATACACTCTCTCGGACGATGCGACATACTATCAGAGGCTGTCAGAGGGCCTCATACCTCACCTGAAGATCGTGTACAACTACCAGAAGACGGACGATGCGCTGGAGAACCAATACAGCGTGATAGTCCTGAACGAGACCAGGTTCCCGCACATCAACCACACGCTCGCTACGGAATTCAAGGACTGGATGGTCTCAGAGGACGGCCAGGACCTGATTGCGAGCTACGAGAAGTACGGCATGCAGCTCTTCTACCCTAATGCGGCAGGATACGTACCTGGCGTGAGATTGCTGGGGAGTCCGGTGCTGTCGGTGGACTCGAGCGTGGAGTCCGTGGCTGGCGCACCCCTGTCGGTCCCCTTTGACATCAGGGCGCGAGTGCCCATCTGGTGCGGTTAGATTTGACATTGGATTGGCTGGACCTTGCAGACGTGACACTGCTGTCGCTGTACGTGTCGGGCATGGCGACAATCCTAGGCTCCGCCATAGGCATACCCTTGGGTACCCTCATAGGGCTCAACGAGTTCGGCGGGAAGGGTGCCGTGAAGACCATCACCTACACCCTCTACGGGTTCCCTCCCGTCCTCTCCGGCCTCTTCGTCTACTACATCTTCTCCAGGGCGGGCCCGCTTGGCGACCTGGGCATACTTTTCACACCCACGGCCATGATCGTAGCCGAGACGCTGCTCGTCATACCGCTGGTCACCGGGATAACGATCACATCCGTGGTCGAGGTGGACAGGAACATCAAGGAAAGCATCAGGGCAATGGGCGCATCGACCAGCCAGTCCACGCTGACGATCATGCGCGAAGCCTGGGTCGGCCTCCTGATGGCGTGCATGGTCGGCTTCGGGAGGGTGATCGCCGAGGTCGGCGCCGCCTACCTGGTCGGAGGAAACATCGACGGTAAGACGAGGGTGCTCACCACAGCCATCATGTTGGAGACCAGGATGGGCAACTTCGAGTGGGCCATGGCCCTCGGGGCCGTCCTGCTGACGGTCGCCCTGTGCGTGTTCTTCTTCATGAGGAAACTCCAGGAGAGGGAGCTGCTGTGACGCACGCTCTCGAGCTCCGGGGGGTGACCAAGCGCTACAAGGAAGTGACGGCTGTCTCCGGAGCGTCCCTCGAAGTCAATCGCGGAGAGATACTTGGTCTGGTGGGACCGAGCGGCGCGGGGAAGAGCACCCTCCTAAGGCTGATTGATTTCCTGGAACCCCCTGACGAGGGAGCGACCCTCGTGGGGGGCCAACGAGTCCTCTTCGGGTCGGCCAAGGCGGCGCTGGTAAGAAGACGCACCGGCATGGTTCTGCAGAGGCCGGTGGCTCTGAACAGAAGCGTTCGGAACAACCTCGCATATCCTCTCAAGATACGCGGAGTGGACGACGAACAGATCTTCAAGAGGGTGGACGCGGAACTGAAGCGGCTCGGTCTGGCGGACAGAAGCGCGAAGAACGCCAGGACCCTCTCCGGAGGGGAACTCCAGAGGCTCTGCTTCGCCAGAGCAACGATATTCGATCCCGAAACCCTGCTGCTCGACGAATTCGCGGCCAACCTGGACCCGGCCAATGTGGCCATGCTCGAGAACCAGCTCAAGTCGTACATAACGGTCGGTGGCAGCAGGGCAGTGATGATCGTCACCCACAACCTGTTCCAGGCAAAGCGGCTGTGCGACCGGATCGCTCTGATGTGGGACGGAGGGGTCGTTGAAGTAGCAGACAAAAAGAAGTTCTTCGAGAATCCTGAGAACCCCAAGACAGCGGAGTTCACCCGTGGCGACGTGGTCTACTAGTCCTGCTGAGACTCCCAGATAACATCATGCCTTCGCTTGCATTAGTGCGAAGTGATGTGTACATCATGGCGATATGCCATTCGAGAAGTCCAGGCAGTTGCAATATGTCAGCCCGAGGCCGTTCGCGTCATCAAGCATTATATGGTGAGTTGGCCATTCATGGACGCAGTGCGTAGAGCACTGAGCTAGGGGAAGCGGCGAGGTGTGTTGGTGATGCCTCTGCTTTTTCTGGAGAGGGGCGCAGAGCTCACCCACACCGTAAGTGGGCACGCGGGATGAAGTCGTTTTGACTGTGCTTCGACTACTGCTTCTTCGAGGGCACAGAGTCCGCCTTCGAAGCGGTCCTCGCGGCTGGGTTCTGCAATCCGTTCTCCCTCTCTCTTGAGAGCGCGATCGCGACGATGTCGGCGATGAGTTCCATCCACCTTATCGTGTTCGCGCTCGGCAGCTTGCCATCCCACATGCTCGATGCTTCGAACCAACCGAGGATCTCGCCGTTGGCGCCGGTGATGTGGACGTCCAGATAATCTCCCTCTATGCTGTCTTCCATGGTCCTTCGCTTGGAGACCTGGCTGAGGTGTTCCTGATACGTGTTCTTCTCCCCATCGGCGTATGGCTGGTCCTCGACCAGGTAGAGTATCGAGTTCTTGCTGATCACGGTACCCTTCCATTTGCCCCTTCCGGTGAACGCATCCGCCTTGTAGGTCAGCTGCCTGTGACCTTCCCAGATCTCGTCGCGGACTCCCTGCTGAGCGACATAACGGAAGAGCCCATCCGATGGGTCTCTGAGGCCGACGGTGATTTCCTTGATGTGGAGCTGCCTGTACATGAGCTTGAGCGCGTCGTCAATCAGGTATCTGACATCAACGCTAGGCTTCTTCAGATGCGCCATCAGCTCGAGGATCGAATCCAAGGCCCTGATACCCGGGTCCTTCTGCAGCCGAGCGTAGTCCATCTTGACCTTCATCTTGATCGCTTCTGGTCCAATCCCGCTCTCGTTCATTAGCTCACTCCAAGATCGATGTGCCTGTGCTAGTCCGGGCCCGGATCCGTCCGCCAATCATTGACGGATTAGGTGCGGCCTGTGGGGGTGCCCTCAAGACCGAAACCCTCAGAGAGGGTATTCAATGATTTGCCTAAGACATCACTATTGGTACTGAGGCCGACAGGAACAAGTACATACTGGGAGCGCCAGAACCTGCCCTTCTGAATTTCACCGACAAGGACGTCCGAATTCCGCCCCACGCCAGGATTGAACCCCTGCCAGTTGGCAGGTTCTCGCGCTAGCTTTCTGAACGAGTGTTCCATCGGGGTAAGGATGAACTACCACCAAGGACTATCTCGGTCCGTGTCCCTCACAGACCTCGTGAGCGACTTCGACGAGACGGTTCTCAGGGCAGTCAACGGCCTCGCGGGCCAGAGCGTCGTCCTGGACGTCATCTTCGTGATCATCACCGCACTCGGGATCTCGTATGTTCTTGCGGTCCTCTTCTTCCCACTCTGGATCGCCCGGAGGCGCACCGCCGCCCTCGACATGATCGTCGTACTCCTCCTGAGCATCGCCTTCGAGATGCTTCTGAAAGCCGTTTTTGCCAGAGAAAGGCCATTCGTCTCCCTGGACGATCTGAACGCGGTCCAGGTCGACTTCCTCAACACGGCGTCTGGATACTCCCTTCCGAGCGGCCATGCGACGCGCGCGTTCGCCGTCGGGATGTTCCTGTGGCTCGCCTTCAAGGGTCGCGCCCGCCACCTGATTCCAGTCGGAGCGACCCTCGTGGCCGTCAGCCGGGTCTACCTCGGTCTCCACTGGCCCACTGATGTGATTGCTGGAGCGGCGCTGGGCACGGTGCTCGCATTGGCCGTGCATCAGGTCGGGAGAAGAAGCAAGACCTACATCGCTGCGAGATCAGTGGTGATTCGTGCTCTTGAGCGGTTGACTACTCTCCACCATCCTCGAACCTGTAGCCGCACGGCTGGTGTATCTGTTCGTCCTTCGTGCGCGGATACTTCCTGCACTGAAGAGGCCTGACCGGATACGCCGCGCACCTGGCGGAGTTCGGATCCCCATCCGCATACCTGAGGAACGGGCATACCACTACGAACTTGCAGCACGCTCCGCACCGCGTGCATTCGCCGGTTCTGCTGGGGTCTACGGGTAGGACAAGGCTAGTGAAGAACCTCCTCGTCTTCCCGTTGAAACGCTGCTCTGACATCTGCCTTCCTCGCGATGCGGACGACGGTCCGGATTTCAACGGGTTCATCTGCAGTCCCTCCATAAGGCAGTTTCTCCCTCAGGGCATTCCTTGGTGAGACTTATCTAATCAAGCGAGAATTGGTCGGTCCGATGTCCAGGCTAGCATCGGGCCCGAGCGCCCCTCCGGTTCCAATCAGGGCGAGGAACAAGGAAACCGATGCGCAGCTCGGCAATGCCAGGGTTGCGCTGAGTGCTAGCTGGAAGGCCACGCTCTTCTTGGCGGGAATCATCATGGCCTTCTTCGTATTCCTATTACTGCTTGGGTAGTCCCGGACGGTGGCCCCTGCCCCTCGGGCCGATTCCAGTAGAATCATGGTGGACCCTGTGGGATTTGAACCCACGGCCTCTTCCTTGCGAAGGAAGCGATCTTCCACTGATCTAAGGGCCCTTGCACCTTCGGGAGACTGAGCGAGTTATTTTAACCCTTGCCCGCGCGAGGAGCTGCCCAAACGAGACGCCGCATCTACATAGCGTAGATGCTGTTCAAGCTCGAAGAGAGCCGCAAGCAATATTTGGGCAGAGGCCAGATACGCCTTAGATGTTCATTCGGCTCGATGGTCGGGCAGCGCATGTCCGGTGATGTTCATTGACGCTCAGACGACTGAAGGAGACCGTGAAAGGCCCAGGTTTCACGCGCAGTGTGGCCGTCGTCGCGGTCGTCGGCCTGCTGGTTCTGCTGTCCTATCAGGCCGCCTTGTTCGGATTCGTCAGGCTAGACGCTCAGGACCATGATGGACTGGACGCGTTCCTGGCATCGGATTTCGTGATATCTCATAGAGGGGCACTTGCGGAATGCCCCGAGAACACGCTCTCAGGGCTGGAATTCGCCTACGAGCAGGGGATACGGCTGATCGAGATCGACGTGATGATGACGGAGGACAACGTCCCGATACTCTTCCACGATCCTTCTCTGGACAGGACCACGAACGGGACGGGATCCGTCACCAGGTCCGCTTGGAACTATGTCCGTGCCTTGGACGCCGGAAGCTGGTTCTCCGAGGAGTTCGCAGGGGAGCGAGTGCCGCTCATGTCTGAGGTCTTCGAGTGGCTCTCCGAGCGTCCCGATCTCTTCCTGTGGGTCCACCTGAGATTCGACAGGGGAGATGCTGAAATGAGTGCCCTCATCAGGCAGTGCGAGGTGGAATCCCAGGTCGTCGTCCAGGTGGACGCTTACGAGGTCGAGCGGTTCAGGCACTACCAGGACTGTCTGGGCCGGGCGTGCATAATCAAGGAGCCGCTGCTGGGCATGGTCGCGTGGCACACGGCCAAGTGCAGGTCATACAACGTCCAGTTCCTCACGATAATGGATGTGATGGACTCCTCGGCTCTCTACGACCTCACCGAAGCTGGAGGGTTCAAGGTCGTGCTTACCCGGAACTTCCAGGCGGACGGGGACCATGTCCTTTCAAGGCTCAGAGGGCCTGCTTGGGGATACGTACTGGATTCGGCCGTCGTAGGCGGCGCCGTCCAGGCAGAACTGGCTGCCCTGTGACGCTGTCAGGATACTATCTTCAGAATGTTGTCGACGATCTTACCAGCGCTGCCAAGGTAGGCCGCAGGGTCAAGCGCTGCGTCTATCTCCCTCTCCGATAGCATCGAGGTGACCTCCTTGTTGCCCATCAGGTAGCGCTTGAAGTCCTCGCATTCCCGCTGAGATTCCATGCTGCACTTCCGGATGAGCTCGTGCGCCTCCTGCCTGCCCATGCCCTTCCCTACGAGTGCGAGAAGGACGGATTCCGCCATTATGACGCTGCCTGCCCTCGCGAGGTTCCTCTCCATCTGGGAGGCGTTCACGACAAGGGTCGCGAAGAGCTTGTCCAGCTTGGCGAGGGTGTCGTCGACGATTATGAATGCGTGAGGCACGAAGAAGCGCTCAGCTGAGGAGTTGGTCAGGTCCCTTTCGTGCCACAAGATGGCGCTCTCGAAGGACGGCTGCATGAACCCCCGGACGATGCGCGCGAGGCCGCAGACGTTCTCCGCGGTGACAGGGTTCCGCTTGTGAGCCATGGTCGAGCTGCCGACCTGTACGTTCTCATCGAAGTACTCCAGAACCTCGGCGATCTCGCCCCGCTGAAGGTTCCTCACCTCGGTGGCGAACTTCTCAACCGAGCATGAGATGTTGGCGAGGACTGATATGAGCTCGACATACCGGTCCCGTGCAACGATCTGTGTCGGGCCCTCCTCGACTCCGAGGCCGAGCTGCTGCATAACGAGCTGCTGGATCTCGAGCGCCTTGGGGCCGAAGCCCGCTCCCGTGCCGACGGCGCCGCTCATCTTGCCCACGAGGACGCGCTCGGAGCATTCGAGGAGCCTCTCCTGGTGCCTGTGCACTTCGAGGGCGTAGTTGGCGAGCTTGAGACCGAAGGTTATGGGCAGCGCCCATTGGCCGTGCGTCCTGCCTACCATGATCGTGTCCCTGTGGTCCTTCGCCTTGGACGCAAGGGTCTTCTTGAGCTTGTCCAGGTCCTCATTGACTATCTTGATGGCGTCCTTGAGCTGCAGGGCCTGGCCTGTGTCCAGGATGTCGTTGGAAGTGGCTCCGACATGGACGAACTTGCCGCTCTCGCCGCACTGTTCGCTCAGTACCCTGATGATGGCGGTTATCTCATGGTTGATCTTGGAATCGATTTCCCGCACCCTGTCGAGCTTGACATACCGCGTCGAGGCGGTCTTCTTGATGACGTCCGCGTGCTCCTGCTGGATGTTGCCCACCTTGGCCTGGGCCTGTGCGAGGGCGGCCTCCGTGTCGAGAATCTTCTGGAGGCGGTTCTCCTCGTCGAACACGGCCTTCATCTCTGGGCGGCCGTATCTGAAGTCGAGCGGACAGACTGGCATCTGGTCACTCCGTCGAGGGGATTACTGTGTGGCAATTAATCCTTTTGCGACAATCGCCCGTGCGTTATCATGGCTGATAACCGAACGGCAACTGCCTTAAATCCGGCAACGCCTCAGTTCAATCCGAGCTTGATGAATCCTGAGGACAAGGCCAAGGACGTCTCTAGACTCCTGGCCGACGATTATTCCCAGAAGATACTGGTCAGCACATTCGGGTCCCCGATGTCAGCCCAGAGGCTGAGCAAGATCTGTCAGATCCCGATAGCCGCGTGCTACAGGCGCATACACGAGCTCGAGACCGCTGGCCTCATAGGTGTGGACCGCGAGAAGGAGGTCTACAAGGGCCGCAAGGTCAGGCTCTACAAGTGCCGCCTCAAATGGGCCACCATCAAGTTCATGAATGGCAGGTTCGCCGTGAGGTACGACACCGAGCCAGAGAACGGCGGCTCGGCGGAAATCCCTCCCCCGGTGGAGCCACAGTTGCCGCCTCAGCCGGCGCAATAGAGCGGCTTATCTCCTATCCAGTTCGTTGTTGACTAGCGTGATGCAGTGGTCGGCGTGATAGCTGACGGGCCCCAGGGAGAGCCTGGTCGGCTCGTGGGACATGAGGATCTCCTCCTCCGGAGGCGTGAGGTCCTGGTCATCCCCGAGGACGAAGGTCGCGTCGGGCGCCAACGAGGCGGTCCTTATGTCCTGGCCGCCTTCCTTCAGATAGTACATCTTCGACTCCTTGGAGACGTTCGAGAGCACATCCTGGTAGCTGCGCTCTGAGACATATATGCCCGGGGAGCACTTCCTCTCGCCCTCACCCTTCTGGAGCAAGGCGTTCCTCACCAGGGCCGCGGTGCTCCTCTCGTCGGGGTTGAGGTACTTGACCTCCTGGCCGTCGATCCTGATGGCCTTGGGCGGGTTGGGCTCACCCAGGAGTATCAGGGTGATCTCGACGTCCCTCCTGACGCCGTGGGACAGGAAGAATGCCGAGTTGATGCACCTTAGTAGCACGTCGAGGCGGCCAGTGGACCCGCAGAGGTCGTCCAGCTTGAAGTCCGCCGATGTGATCGCTCTATGCCCTATGACTATGAAACGCCTCAAAAGAATCACTCCGACTGCGCGAACTCGGAACCCTTCAGCTGCTTCATGAGCTGCCTGCGCATCTTCCGGTTGCCCATGAAGCCCTTCATCGCCTTCCTCGACATGTTGTACTGCTTCAGGAGCTCTCGGACGTCCCGCTGGGTGGTCCCCGAGCCCCTGGCTATCCTCAAGACCCTGGAGGACTTGATCTCCTTCGGGTTCTCGAGCTCGTGATCGGTCATGGAATCCATGATGACCCTCCACTTGGCCAGCCTCTCCTGGGTGGCCTCCATGTCCTGCTCGGCCAGCTTGTCCCCGAGGCCTGGCAGCATCGCCGCCAGCTTCTTCAGGGGGCCCATGCCCTGGAGGGCCTCCAGCTGGTCGTACATGTCCCTCAGAGTGAACTTGCCGGACATCATCTTCTTGGCCATCTCCTCGGCCTTCTCCTCGTCGATGACCTCCTCAGCGGACTCGATGAGGGACTTGATGTCCCCCATGCCCAGGAGCCGGCTTATGAACCTGTCAGGGTCGAACCTCTCGAGGTCCTCGAGATGCTCCCCGACGCCGATGTAGCTGATGGGCGCCCCCGTCTCCGCGATGGCGCTCAGGGCACCGCCGCCCTTGGCGGTCCCGTCCATCTTGGTCAGTATCACGCCTGTGAGGCCCACGGCCTCATGGAACGCCTTCGCCTGGGGTCCTGCCTGCTGTCCCGTCTGCGCGTCCAGGACGAGTATCTTGTTCTCAGCGTCGACCGCCTTGGCGACGTCCTTGATCTCCTTTATGAGGTCGTCCTCGAGCGAATGCCTGCCCGATGTGTCGAAGATGATGACATCGTAGCCCTCGAACTCCTTCAGGGCCTTCTTGGCTATCTTGACGGCGTCCTTCTCCTTGGGGTCGCCGAATACGGGCACGTTGATCTTCTTGCCGATCTGGGAAAGCTGGTCGAAAGCCGCGGGCCGATGGACATCTCCGGCCACCAATGCCACTTTCATGCCACGCTTGTGCAGGTCCCGGGCCAACTTCCCGGCCGAGGTCGTCTTTCCCTGACCGTACAGGCCGACCATGAGTATGCGCTGCGGCTTAGCCGGGATCTCCTTGGGCTTCCCGACGATCTTGACGAGCTCTTGATAGACGATCCTTATGACATGCTCCCTCGAGGACATGCCTGCGGGGGGCTTCTCGGACAGCGCGCGCTCCTCGAGCTCCTTCGTCATCTGCAGGACGAGCTTCACATTGACGTCCGCCTGCAGAAGCGCACGCTGTATGTCCTTGACCACTTCCTTGACCAGCTTCTGGTCGACATGGGAAGCGTTCGCGATCTTCTTGATCGCGTTCCTCAGCGATTGGCCCAGTCCTTCAAGCACCATGGAGCTCGCTCACCCGCCTAGCAAGGGGCTGCGATAAATAGGTTGTGCATAGAAGCTACAGGGACAAAAAAAGGGAAGGGAAGGGCTAGCTTTGTCAGAAGGGATGGGATGCACTCTAACAACTAGCCCAAAATTTCCCAGGTCATATATTGACCCAGGGATATATGAATGTATCGAAGAACGCCTTAAATATGTACTGACTGCCCAGGTCAGGCGATTCCACCCTTCCTGGTTCATATTCTCCCGGGAGGTTTCGTCCCTACTGGCCCTACCCCCGGGCTTCATCTGCTGCATGTGGAGCTCACATGTAGCCTGACTTCTGGAGGACCATGATGTCCTCGGTGCTGAGCTTCTCACCGCTCCTGAACTTGTCGAAGATCTCCTCCGCCTCCTTCTTGGCGGA
>JALOTQ010000136.1 GCA_025457815.1 Thermoplasmata archaeon | reverse complement strand
CTCGAAGGCATCCTGCCTGCTCCTGCCCAGCAGCTTGCAGAGCGCGAGCGAGGACGACAGTGCCCCGGCAGCGCTCATCCCGAAGCCTTGGCTCTGGGGCAGGTCGAGGAGAGTGACGACGCTGACCCGCAGCTTCTCCTGGCCGAGCAGGCGCCGGAGCGCGTGCTTGGTCACCTCTGCGAGCGATTTCTGGCCGTCGATGATTACTTCGATCGACTGCTTCTTGGCGCCGGTCACGCTGACGGTCGATGTTGCCCCGAGCGACAGGCATAGGCCCGCGCCTCTCGAGCCGGTGGAAAGGAAATCCTTGCCTTCGCATATCTGGAAGAATCCGGTTATGTGGCCCGGGCAGAACGCCTTCGCGTTCATCAGATCATCCTGACGACCTTGTCGATGATCTTGTCCGCCACCTGGAACTTGGTCCCTGAGATCTCCTCGGCCGCGCCGCCCTTCTCGACGAGCATCACGCGCGTCTTGCCGGGCTTGACCTCCTCGACCTTGTTCGCGACGACGAGCCTGCATCCCGACCGCTTGATCAGGCTCAGGGACGCCTGGACAAGGGCATCATCGTCCACCTTCGCCTGGGCCTTGAACCCCACGACCAACTTACCCTTGATGGAGTCGATGAGCTTCGGGTTCCTGCGCAGCGAGAGCGTCATGCTGCTCTTGTCCGATGAGATCTTGCCTTCGACCTTCGATGGCGAGTAGTCGGAGACCGCCGCGGGGAACATGACTATGTCGAACCTCCTGCCCTTGAGCAGCTTCGCGAGGTCCTTGAAGGAGGAGAATCTGACCGTGTCGATGTGCTCCGGCAGAGGCGTGTCGCACCTGCCCATCCAGAGCTCGACCTTGGCCCCTCTCTCGTGGGCCGCGCGCGCCAGCTCGACCCCGGTCTCCCCCGAGCTCCGGTTCGTGACGACCCTTATGTCGTCTATGGGCTCCTCAGTGGCGCCCGCAATGATGAGGACTTTGCGGCCCAAGAGGTCGCGCTTGCCGATGACTGCGATGACCGAAGACACGATGTAGTCGATCGAGGGCATCTTGGCCTTGTGCTCCTCCAGCTTCGGGCTGAGGAAGAGCACTCCTATCTTCTCCAGCTTCCTGATGTTCTCGTTCACAATCTTGTGGGCCATCATCGTGCCGTGCATCGCGGGCACGACTATGACTGGGATGCCGGTCCCGATCGCGGTCGTCGCCATCGTGGTAACCGGAGTGTCGTCGATCCCGTAGGCCATCTTCGATATCGTGTTGGCCGTCGCGGGAGCGATGAGGAGAAGATCTGCCTTGTCTGGGACATCCCCGCACAGGGCGACATGTTGGACCCGGCCGTCAATCGCGGTCGTCACTGGCCTGCCCGATGCGAACTCGAGCGCCCATGGATGGACGATGGTCTGGGCATCCTTCGACATAACGACGTGGACCTCAGCGCCGTTCCTGATGAGTTCGCGGCACAGCTTGACGGTCTCGACAGCGCCTATGCTGCCCGTCACGCCGAGCACGATCTTGCGGCCCTTCAGTTTGTCGCTCTTCGAGCCCCTCAGGTGGTCTGCTGGATGCATGTCACCACTTCAGAGAATCCTCTAAGGCTTAAAGCTTCCTCTCCTTGACCAGCCCGTAGACCTCGTCGACCACGACGTCCAAGGCCCTGGTCCCGTCGACCTTCACGATCGAGCGGTCGACCCTGGCCAGCTTGAGGTAGTTCTTGCTGACCTTCTTGAGGAACCCCAGCTTCTCGAACCTCGACAGGCTGCTCCTACCCTTCACCCTCGCGAGGCCCAGCTCCGGGGGTATCACCAGGAGGACCGTCAGGTCGGGCCTGCGGGATATCTTGAGGTTCGCCTCGAGCAGCCACTTGAAGGCGTCCCCGCGGAACACCTTCTCGAGGCACGCGGCCTGATAGGCGATCGTTGAATGGTAGTACCTGTCGCACACGACGAGCTTGCCCTTCTTGACGAGCTTCGCGATCTCCTCCGTGTGCTGCGCCCGGTCCGCCATGAAGAGCAGGGCGTCGGTGTACGGGCTGATGCTCCGCTTGTCTCCGACGTGTACGGCCCTCCCGATCCACGAATTCGTCGGCTCCCTCGTCAGGAAGGCCCTTCTGCCGATCCTCTCAGCCAACGCGCGCGCTACGGACGATTTGCCGCAGCCGTCTATGCCCTCGATGACGACGAAGCCCGCCATGGAAACATCTCTTGATTGAACGATGAGCATAAATAGCCATCTATGGGTCCGGAGGCCAACTGGCACGTCCCGATAGGTCTTAAGTATGCACAAGGACGTTACAGGCCGGTTCAGGTGAAGTACTTGGCCGTGGCATATGTCCTGATAACCACCGCGACAGGCAAGGAGGGGTTCGTGCTCGAGCAGCTGCGCCGGATCCCGGGCATGTCCGATGTCTATCAGCTGTTCGGCCAATTCGACATGATCGTCAGGATGGAGACCAAGGACTACGACGAGCTCTGTGAGGAAGTCCTAGGGAAGATCAGGACGATAGCCGGTGTCACGAGCACGCGCACCCTGATATGCGCCAGGTTCAAGCGCCAGTAGTCTTCTGGGCGGTCCTGGACTCGTATTCTCTCCAGCTGAATATCATCTCACGTGCGGCCTTGGCCTCGTCGAGCCTCCTCCGGGCGGTGTTGTGCGGGGCGCTGTGAAGCAGCTCCGGGTCCTCCCTGACGATGGCCTTGCACGCCGCGACGAACGAGTCCAAGGTGTCCTTCGACTCGGTCTCCGTGGGCTCGATCATGATCGCCTCATCGACTATGAGGGGGAAGTATACGGTCGGCGCGTGGAACCCGTAGTCCAAGAGCCTCTTCGCGAAGTCCACTGTCCTGACGCCCTTCGCCTTGAGGGGCTTCCCGCTGAGGACGAACTCGTGCTTTCTGAGGTCGTCGTAGGGCAGCTCGAAATCGCCCTTGAGCATCTCCTTCACGTAGTTGGAGTTCAGGACGGCGTTCTCTGATACGGACACGAGCCCTCTGCCTCCGAGATGCATCATATATACGTATGCGCGCACGAGCACGGCGTAGTTCCCGAAGAACGCCCTCACTTTGCCGATGCTCTTGGGTTTGTCGTAGTCCAGCGAGTACGCCCCCGCGCTCTCGACGATCCTCGGCACGGGCAGGTACTCCTCCAGCCTCTTCTTCACCCCTACCGGTCCGGCGCCAGGGCCTCCGCCTCCGTGCGGGGTCGCGAAGGTCTTGTGGAGGTTGAAGTGCATAATGTCGAAGTCCATCTTGCCCGGCGACGTCTTGCCCATGATTGCGTTCAGGTTCGCTCCGTCATAGTACAGCAACGCGCCCGCATCGTGGAGGATGCCTGCGACCTCGCGCACGTTCTTCTCGAAGAGGCCGAGCGTGTTGGGGTTGGTGAGCATGAACGCGGCCGTGTCCTTGGAGACCGCAGCCTTGAGGGCCTCGACATCGACGCACCCTTCCTTCGAAGGCAGCTCGAGAACGTCGTAGCCGACCATGGCGGCGCTCGCGGGGTTGGTGCCATGGGCCGTGTCCGGCAGGATGACCTCCTTCCGGTCCTCGCCGTTGCTCTCGTGGAATGCCTTGACCAGGTGTATCCCCGTGTACTCTCCCTGCGCCCCCGCGGCGGGCTGGAGCGTGACCGCGTCCATCCCACCGACCTCGCAGAGCATCTTCTCCAGCTCGAACATGAGCCTCAGGGCGCCCTGGATGGTCGAAGGGTCTTGGAGCGGGTGCAGGTCGCAAACGCTGCTCCAGGAGACGATCTCGTCGCATATCTTCGGGTTGTACTTCATCGTGCACGACCCGAGGG
>JALOTQ010000135.1 GCA_025457815.1 Thermoplasmata archaeon | reverse complement strand
TCCAGGAACCACTGGAAGGTGTCACCGCTCCCGAAATCCATCTCGGGGTAGCTAGCGACGACAGCCCAGGTGCTGCCCGAGATCTCGATGACCTCGGTGCCCTCCGTGCTGAGCCTGTCCATGACTGCGACGATCTTGAGATTCTCGTTCGCAGGCAGGTTCAGGAGCGATGGGAGGCTGATATCGTCCCAGTACTTCTCCAGGTTATTGTCCCCGCTCACGTAGATGGCGAAGGTCCACGATTCGACCTGCTTGCCCTTCTTCTGGCCAGGGTCCGCTAGATTCGCCCCTGGAAGAACCATCATTGCCACGATCATCAAGCTGGCGCACAATATCACAAGGCGTTTGTTCATGCCCTTCCCCCATTCTCGAGCGCAGACTCCTCCGTTCAGAGTGCCTGACTCGACCTGCCGCCTGAATGGCCATTTTCGTATTAGAAACCTACCAAAGAGACGCTTACTGACTCTCACCCTAGCCGCCAAATGCAAGACGCTTTGATGTACCCGTGTTTCGATTACCATCGGCAATAGCACAGGAGTGACGGCATGACAGCGCTGGTCGTCTACGATTCAGTGTATGGCAATACGCAGAAGGTGGCAGAAGTCATAGGTGCGGCGATCGGAAGCGATACTAAGGTCGTCCGGCCGGGCCAAGCGGACCTCACCGGGCCAGGGCACATCGAACTTCTCGTAGTCGGGTCCCCGACCCTGGGTGGCAGGCCTTCCCAACCGGTCCAGGATTGGCTGGCCAGCATCCAAGAGACAGCTGTCAGAGGGATGAAGGTGGCAACGTTCGACACGAGGTACGAAGGAAGATTCGTCAAGGTCTTCGGATTCGCGGCCGACAAGATGGCCGATGCTCTCAACGCGAAAGGGGCTCTTCCCTCGGTTCCAGGTGAGGGCTTCATCGTCACGGGCAAGAAAGGCCCCCTGAAGGACGGAGAGCTCGAACGCGCATCTGCCTGGGCCAAGAATCTTCTAGAATGATTCGGCCACGACCCCAGCATTCATGCAACTTCGGGGCCACGGATTCAGTGCGCCCTGGCACACAATATTCAAGTCGGCGATACATTCCGTCCTGAATGAACCCGGACCAGAGCGGCCCGCATCGGCAACTCCAGAGACAGTCGTCGTGGCTTCGAGAGAGCCTCGAATGGGTCATCACCAATCGCATAGGAGCGGGCGCACCGGGCCGCCGGGACCTTTCTGGGCTCGACGTCGGCTGCGGCCCGGGCATCGTGATGAACATGCTGAGGCCACAGTTCTCGTCCGTCGGAATAGATATGGACGATGCTATGGTACACGCATGTCGCGCGCGGGGGCTCGATGCCGCGCAAGCGCTCGCGGAGGACCTGCCGTTCAAAGACCGCGCGTTTGATGTCGTGTATTGCTCCTGGCTCCTTCTCTGGGTCAAGGACCCCGCAAGAGTCGTAGCCGAGATGAAACGGGTGTCCAAAGAGTGGGTCTTCTGCATGGCAGAGCCGGACTACGGCGCACGGATAGACTATCCTGATGATCTCTCCGAGCTCGGCGCGATTCTTGCAGAAGGGATAAGACGGGATGGCGGAGATCCGTTCATCGGAAGGAGGCTGAGGCAGGTGTTCGACTCCTGCGGGCTCGAGCCCGAGATTGGCATCCACCCGGGCATATGGGATATCGCCCGATTGCGGAAGGAGGCCGAAGGGGAGTGGGTGTTCATCCGCATGACGGCGGGAGAAGTTGCGGAGTCTAGCAGACTGGAAGCCCTGATGGACACGTGGTACGAGGCCCTCGCGGCGGGCACTCTGATCCAGTTCAATCCGGTGTTCTATGCCCTCGCAAGGGTGCCACAGAAGGCATAGCCTCAGCGCGGTCACATGGAGGAGTGCCTGTCAAGACAGACGTACTCCCCGTGCTTCCAGGCCAGGGGGCATCCACCCCCGCAGACCTGCATCAGCTGGCAGTCAGCGCACTTCTGCGGAAGGTACTTCCTCTCGCGGATGTTCCTGCAGAGCTCGCTGTTCCAGATTCTGTCCCACGGATCCTCCAGAATGTTTCCCAGCGACTCGTAGTAGCTCTGGCACGGCAGGACCGTGCCGTCAGGCTCTATCGCCATGTTGATGGAGCACGCGGTGCACTGCTTGATCCCGAGCCCCGCGTTCACGGGGTTGAACTCGCAGTACGGGGTTGGTGAATACCATATCAGGTTCGTGCCGGAGTACTGCGCGAACACCTTGAGCCGCTCCATCGCGTCCGCCAGCTCCTCGAAGGTGATGCCAACAGCGCCTTCGCCCTTCCCCGACCTGATGATACTGTTGAACGCCACATTCTTCACGCCGAGGCCCACGAGGAATCGAAGCGTCTCCTCCACATCGCCGAGGTTGGACCTCATGATGGTCGTGTTCGTGCTCACATATAGGTCCTCTTTTAGAGAGGCCTTCAGCCCCTCTATCGTCTCCTTCCATGAGCCCTTCCGGCAGGTGAGCTCGTCGTGAAGTGCAGCCTTGTGGGAGAGCACGGTGATCTGCACGTGATCGAGGCCGAGCCTCACGAGCTCCTTCAGGTAGCCTTGCCTCGCCAAGCCTCTGCCGTTGGTGATGAGGCCTGTCACCTGTCCGTGCTCCTCCGACCTGGCTATGAGCTCCTCGAGCCCCTTGTACAATGTGGGCTCTCCCCCGGTGAACACGATGTGCGGTATCCCTATCTCCCAAAGCCGGTCGATCACGTCCTTCCACTGTGAAATCGTCAGCTCCGGCTTGTCCTTCGTCTCGTTGTAGCAGTGGCCGCAGTCATTGTCGCAACGGTAGGTGAGCGCGATATCCATCCTGTAGGGAGAGGGAAGTTCGTCTGCGCCTATCGACGGATTGTCCGTCGTGACCGTCTGTATGACGTCTGCCTTGCCCGCAAGGTACTCTAAGATCTGTTCCTTCACATTGCGGTAGTCGTCCTCGGCCTTGAGCCTGCCCAGGTGCCTGTACTTGCCCCGCATGTACCTGGTCATCTTCACCTCGGTCCAGCCCTCGAGGGCGCACCTTGCGTAGTCCAATCCCGTGCCGTTAAGGAATATCAGTTTCGAGGCGTCCACAAGGAGCACGCCTTTCCTGTGAGAGTCGACCCTCAGGTGAAATCTGTGCCCTGCGAACTCGCCCTTGCCGTCATACCTGTAGGTCCCCGGCCGTATGTCAGCGGTCACTCCAGTCCGGAGCGACGAAAGGGCGGACATCACCTACCGCCTCCCGCACAGGCGCACGCGCAGGCACAGGCACATGCGCACCCTCCGCCGCCGCCGAACCCTCCGGTCCGATAACGCGACCCTGAGGGTGCGGGCGGCGGGGGCGGATTGGTCTTGCCCGCGATCTCGCGGCTGAGGCTCCTGGTGTCTCTGACCAGGTTGTTGGAGGCCTTCTGCACCTTCGATGCATAGTCCTTGGCCATGTCCTGAATGCCCCTGGGGGTCTGTGAAGCGGTCTGCGAGGTTGTCTGCGTGCTGGCCCTCTGCCCTGCTGGATAGAGCACCGGATGGCCGATCCAGATGCGTTCCATGCGGCTCCCATACCCCCGGTCGAGCATCATCCATTCGTTCCGCTGGCTGAGCACCTTCGCGAAATCCTCCGGGGTGCCAGCTTGCCGGACCTGCTTCCAGGCCTCCTCGCATATGCTCTCGTAGTACTGCTTGGTCGCCTCGAAATCGAAGCCCTCAAGCTTGGACTGCGTGGCCTTGATCAGGACGACGAGCGTCCTCTTGAGGCCTTCCCGGTCCATGGTGCCGTCGGAATTGACTGCCATCAAGTAGTTGTCCTCGTACGGGTAGTCGGCCGGC
>JALOTQ010000134.1 GCA_025457815.1 Thermoplasmata archaeon | reverse complement strand
TGGCCTCCTCGATGTGGTCCTTGACGGAGGACAGCTCGAGCTGCATCATCTTCGACAGCATGTCGTCCGCGTTCTGGACGATCTCGCCCGCACGCGCGCTCGCATCCTCGTAGACCTTCTTCGAGATGGCCTCGTAGGCCCTGTTCAGGAGTATCTCAAGGTCGGATGCGTCTCCGCCGACGGACTTCACCAGCTCGATCTTCTGCCTCGCCGCGGCGATTACCTTGTCCGACTCCGCCTGTCCGACGGTCTCTATCCTCTGTGTGACCTGGCCAAGCAGCCCGTAGGCCTTCTCGAACTCGAACGACGCCACGTTCTGCCTTGCCTGGGTGATCATGTCGCCGACATCGGCCATGCCCGCGTCGCCTGAGTAGCTCTTCACGAACTGGTCTATGCTCTGCAGCTTGTCGCTCATGAGCCTCGTCATGGCAGCGTTCATGGCCTCTCGGCTGGCGTTGGCGAACCTGACCCCTTCGGCCATCTCCTCTTTCGACAGGCTGTCAAGCGCCTTCTGCAGGATGCCTTCGGCCTCGGTGACGTCCGCGCCGGTGCTCCTGGCGAACCTGACGGCGCCGTCGGCTGCGTTGATCGTGTCGACCGTCTTCTCCTGGGTCAGCTTCTTGACCTCGACGATGCCTCTCTTGGTGATATTTAGCGTGCCGTCGTAGTCCTTGGCCTCGAAGGTCTTCCTCGCTTCTGAGAGCATGTCCCTTGGTGCCGATGGCTCGACGCCGAGGTCCGCCGCGAACTTGACCGCCTTCGCCAGCTCCACGACCTGGTCGCGCGCCTTGTAGAACATCTCAAGGGCGGTGTCGACCTCCTTCTTGCTGTCGTTGGCGTACTTCATCGCGTCCTCGAACTTGCCGTGCTTCAGGTTGTCCCTGGCGGTGTTCAGGAGCATGATGGCCTTGGTCATGTCGACGCCGACCTTCTTCGCGAGGACGAACCTGTCCCTCGCGGCGGCGATGACCTCCAGGACGGACTCGAACTCCCCCTGGTGGACCTTCTCGTTGGCCGTGTTGAGCGCGTGTAGGGCCTCGATGTACTTCTTCTCCTTGAGGGCCGCCTGGGCCTGGTCAAGGAGCTGCTGGGGGATCGTGACATCCTCCTTGGCGTTCCGCATCTTCTTGATGCTGTCCCTGACCTCGCGGACCAGCTCCTGGAATCTTGAGGAGAGGGCGCTCTCGCCTTCGGCCTCCGCTTTCCTGGCGTACGAGAGGGCCTCTTTGAACTTGAGGGAGTTCAGGGCGCTCTGGGACCTCTCCGCGTGGGCCTTCACGCGTGAGACGTCAGCCCCGAGCTCCTCGCCGGCAGACACGAGCTCCTCGGCGCGCGAGATGGACGCCCCTATCTGCGACTTCAGGTCCTCGCCAGCGCCCTCGAGAACCTCCTTGATCTGCTCCATGCAGGCTTCGTACTCCTGGTTCTCGAGCGAAGACTTCGCCCGGGACAGCTGGTCCTCGAAGATGGCGACGTCGTCGTCGATCTCCTTGGCCTGCATGATGGTCTCTTGAGCCTGAGAGAAGAGCTGCGAGAACACCTCGTGGAGGGTCCTCTCCGCAGCGTCGTAGGCGTTCCTGGCGTACTTCATCGCGCCCTCGAAGTCGTCCTTGACGATCCGCTCCTTGCTCTTATCGAGCAGGTCCACGGCCGACTTGGACTCGCCGTTAGCTCCCCTGATAAGGACCAGCAGGGTCTCGACCGAATCCCCCACCTCGCCTATCTTGAGGGTGTACGCCTCCTTCGCGGACTCCTGGGCCTTCCTGATGTAGGCAATTGCTGATTGGTAATCCTTGGACGCCATAGCTGCGTCGAAGTCCGCGCGGATCCTCTCCGTGGCGGAGAGATCGACGTCGCTGTCCTTGCATGTTTGAAGGAACTCCTCGAGGGCCTGATTCTCCCGTTCAGCGATGTCTCTGTTCTTGGCAGCTTCCTTCGTCTTCTCCTCTAGCTGCTTTGCTAACTGGAGGCTCTTGAGGTAGCTTCCCGACAAGTTGCACCAAACTCCTCCGGCAGTCGCGCTAGCCGAATGAATTACTGACCGGGGGTGTTCGAGTTATCATTTTTCTGTTCCCGTATAAAGGTATCGTTATCTCTATCAATCTTGATATACTCGGAATCGCACTGGCCGGCGGAGCGACAAGTTCATCATCCCAGTTTTTCAAGTGCGCTCCTGGCCAATCTACTGGCGCGGCTCTCAAGGGCGGAGAGCGACTTCGCCATCCTCCGTGCCCGTGCCTGGTCCTTGAGCCCCTCGAGGTTGATCTGCACGTTCATCGCGGCTCCGTTGAACCCCGCGTTCGCGAGGAGCACCGCGACCCCGACGTCGGAAGACGCACTCTTCGTGCCCAGCCTCGCGACCGCCTGCGACAGATCGAGAATCTCGATGCAGGCCTTCGCGGTGAGCATCGGCACATCGGCTGCGCGGACGAGCGCGGTCTCGACTCCTTTGGAGGTCTCGGCGGTCTCATGTGCTCTGCGCTTCCTGAAGGCGACGACCACCTTGTCGTATGCGTCCGCGTCGCGCGCCGCGAGCGTGATCAGGTCGTCCCCGAGTCTCTCGAGCCTGCGCCCGAGCTTGCGGAGCGCGGGAGCGTCCTTGGCATGCTTCTTGCTCTTCGCGGTCACGCCGCAGACCATCGCGAGCAGGGAAGCCCCCATCGCACCCGCTGCCGCGGAGGCGGTGCCACCGCCTGGGGAAGGACTGTCGGATGCCAGCTCTCGGCAGAAAGATGCGAGAGCCTTCTTGGCCTTCAGCCCCAAATTCTCCTCTCCAGCACCTGGTTACTCGAGAAACTGCCGATCTTGAGGTACTTCGCGGCGAGGTCGCAGACGGCGTCCAACGGGATGAGGCCAATTACCTCGCTCTCCTCGATCTCGACGCCCCTCTCCTCCGCCTCCTTCTTCACCGTCTCGAACACCTTCGATATGGGCGTGACCGTGTAGTCGGTCAGGTTCATCGAGACCTGCACGACGCCTTTCGCGGGCAGGTCGAACCCGAGGGCCTTCAGCTTCGGCAGGCCGCCGTTGCTAGCCCTGATCTTCTTGGCGATGTCCTTCGCGACCTTGAGATCCTTGGACTTGAGGTTGACGTTGAACGCGATGAGCGGCATCCGCGCGCCAATCGCAGTCGCGCCCGCAGTCGGGTGAAGCATCCTGGGGCCGTAGTCCGGATAGCGCGAATCGTCCGTGAGGATCGCCTCGCGAAGCCCTTCGAACTGCCCTTTCCGCACATTCTCCAGGTTGGACCTTTCCGGCTTCTTCGCGGCGGCCTCGTACAAGTAGATCGGCACCTTCAGGTTCTTGGCGATCCTGGCCGCGGTCTTGTTGGCCACCTCGACGCAGTCGTCGAGTGTGACCCCCGATATCGGGACGAACGGCAGGACGTCCAATGCCCCCATCCTGGGGTGCTCGCCCTTGTGCTTCGTCAGGTCGATGAGCTCCACCGCGGCCCTCGCTCCTCTGAAGGCGGCCTCTTGGACGTTGTCCTTGTTGCCCGTGAAAGTCACGACTGATCGATTATGGTCGGGGTCCATCTCCACGTCGAGCACCTTGATGCCCGGGACCGAGCGGATGGAGTACACGATCTTGTCCACGACGTCCTTTCTCCGCCCCTCACTGAAATTAGGAACGCACTCCACGATGGTCGGCATGTGAATCGAACCGGGCATGTGGATTGGCATAGCCTCTAATTATAACCGTCGAGTCAGGGGATGCTGCGACGCTGAGTCACTTCTTGAGGACATCGACCAGCGCGACTCTCTCGAGCACGAGTTCGGTCGCGTCAGCCTCGCCCACGGTCTCGACCTCACGTCCGGAGATTCCGAACTTGGCGAGGCGG
>JALOTQ010000133.1 GCA_025457815.1 Thermoplasmata archaeon | reverse complement strand
GCATCGGCTAACATGCAACACAGGTGGTTTGAAATGTCATCGATGAAGCGAGTTCTGTCTGCACTTTCTGCTCTGTTCGTAGTGTCATTGTTCGTCATTGGAGCCCTAGCGATCGTCGCGGACAACTCCGAGGCCTCCTTGTTCCCGAAGAACGTCCGCGGATACGTGCGGGACAACGTGGGGAACCCCGTTCAGAACGCCCCCGTCACGATCAACGTGCGCTGGGCCTTCGACAATGACATCATCAGGGCCACGTACACCACGACCGCAGGGACGGACGGCCTCTACTCGAAGAGCGTCCTAGGGGCGGACTGGGACGTCGGCGACCTGATCGAGGTCATAGCCACCAACCCGTTGAACAGCGACCAGGAGGACAACAGCGCCATCGCCGACAACACCGCGATGCAGTACATCGACGTGACATTCCCGTACGAGATCCCCGAGTTCGGGATAGGGTTCCTGGGTATGCTCGCGGCCGGAATAGCAGTCGCCGCGGTCGGCGTCGCGCTCTTCGTTTTCTGGAAGCGGAAGTAGGTCCGGACGCGTATCGCACAAACCCTTCTCGGTCCACCTTTTGTACCCCTTCTTCTACTCCGTTTTTGGCCATTGATGCATTCTCGTTATTGATATTGAGAATAGGGCTTTATAGCGGTCCCGTGTTCGCTTTCGCGCAGCGATTCCCTTCATACTGACTCGCTGCGGAACACACCTGAGTGAAAAGGATGGGGACTCTTAGTTTTCATGATAATTACAGACCAGCGCTTATGAATCCAGCCCAGACATATGAACAAAAGGGTTGATCGTCAGTGGGTAGACAGGATGCTAGCATTGCACCCCTAAGGGCGTGCAAGCCTGACAGCCGCGTAAGCCGGTGCGGGCTTCTCCTCTCACCACGGGCTATCCTATCCGTCCTCCTTCTCGTGATCCTGGTCTCCACGTCCTTCCTCTCGCTCCAGGGTTCGATCGGCGACACGGAGGCCGCGGACCGTCTCTCGGATCCGCTGGACGATAAGATGGACACCTCTTCGTCTTCCAGGCTCACTTCGAGAGTCTATGACTGGTCCCAGCTCGTCGCCGAGGACGGCCTTGTGGACGTCATTGTCACTGTCGACGGGTTCATCCCGGCCGACTCGAAGGCTTCCAAGGCGATCGAGAAGGTCGCGTCCTCAGAGAAGGCTCGCATCTACCGTTCCATAGAAGGCCTCTCAGCCAGGATCACGATGACCACGCTCGAGGAGCTGCTCGCGCTCGAGGGCTCCGGGATCACCGTCTATCCGGACGTCACGGTCACGGCCACCGAGTTCGACAGCATAACGCAGGTGGGGTCGGACCAGGTCTGGACAAGGACCGACCCGTACGGCAGGCTCGTCACCGGGTTCGGAATAGTGGTCGCGGTCATCGACACGGGCGTCGACTACACCCATCCAGACCTTGGCGGGGCCTTCGGACCGACGTACAAGGTCATCGGCGGCTATGACTTCTACAACAGCGACGCCGACCCGATCGACGACAATGGCCACGGGACGCACGTCGCGGGCGTCATCGCAGCGAACGGCGTCATGAAGGGCGTCGCGCCCGCCGCCAGCATACTCGCATACAAGGTCCTGGGCTACGACGGCTCCGGACCGATGAGCAATGTCATCGCCGCGATAGAGCTCGCCACGGACCCCAACTCGGACGGCAACACGGCCGACCACGCTGATGTGATCAGCATGAGCCTCGGCGGCCCGGGCGACCCCAGCGACCCCGTATGCACTGCGATCGCGAATGCGGTCAGCGAAGGCGTTGTCGTGGTCGTCGCTGCAGGGAACGATGGGCCTTCTCTTGGCACCGTAGCCTCTCCTGGCGTGTCTCCTTACGCGATAACGGTCGGCGCAATCGACAGCTCCGGCGTGCTCGCGGAGTTCAGCTCAAGGGGTATGATCCCCGACCTGAGCATCAAGCCCGAGATATCGGCCCCCGGAGTAAGCGTCATGTCGACAGTCCCGTACTCAGGCACGGCCCACAGCTCGGTGACGGGCTATGCGTCCCTAAGCGGGACATCCATGGCCACGCCTCACGTGAGCGGCGGAGCGGCCCTGATGCTCCAGATGCATCCTGATTGGAATCCCGAGATGGTCAAGTCGGCGCTGGTCTCGGGCGCCTCGAAGCTCAACGAGTCCGTGTGGTGCGCAGGCTCGGGCGGGCTCTGGCTTCCGAAGTCCGCTGACTCGAAGCTGTTCTTCGAGCCAGCCATCGTGTCTTACGGATTGGCAGGAGGCGTCTCGCAGTCTATAGACGCGCTCAACACGGGCACCAGCATATCGCTCGGCTTCACATCAAGGGACTCCCAGGGCCTCAGCGCGGACGGCATCAAGGTCCCGGTGCAGTACACAAACGTCTCCACGGTCGCGCCCACTTACGCGACCCTCCAGACAGCTCAGCCCGTCGCCATCACACTCAACGTGCCAGCTCCATCCGTGAGTTCGCCGGAAGGCTACTACGATGGAGAGGTGCGCGCGAGCGCCTCGGGCTACGAGGTGCGGTTGCCGTTCGGGTTCGCTGTCCTGTCGATACTCAATGTCCACGTGCTCGATGTGGACGGCAAGGAAGTCAACGACCCGTACGGCGGCGTGTGGCTCTACTCCACGCCCAAGGCCGATATCGCCCTGGGCTTCAGGGGCAGCGTCGCGGATCCCGCGCCCCCGGCTACCTTCCTGGTGCCCTCCGGGAATTACTCGGTGCACGCCATGGGCCATCAGCTCATCTACACCTACGACGACCCGTATGTGCTGTCCAGCAGCGTCTCGCTGAAGAAGCTCGAGACGAAGAACGTCTACCTTTCCATGGCCTCCGCGAGGGCCTTCACGCTCGACCTGTCCACGGACGAGGGCAAGCCGATATACGTCAAGGACTACAGGGTCTACTGCCGGTATGTGGGCAGCGAGAACAACATCTCGTTCCACCTCGTCGGTTCAGATTACTCGATAACGGGCTCGGAGCTGTTCACCATCCCGGACACGAGGACCGTCATGATCTCGGACACGGACGCCACGATCGGAGTGTCCGTCTCCGGCTTCTCCTACACGGGCATGATGTGGGACTTCATGGTGCGGAACTGGCAGCACTGGTATGAGTACGCCAGCTCCAGCTCGACAGAGTTCTACATCGAGGCCAGCACGGACCTCCAGTACCTCATGGCCTGGGAGTTCGACGGGGTCGGATCGACCACGAACACGTCGTTGGCTCTTGACCCGAGCAGGTGCTCCGTCTACAACACGAAGTACGACATCCCCGGCGACCTCCAGGACATCTGGGGCGACTGGGGCACGCACAGATCGGTCGGTGGTGACGCCGCGTTCTACATCAGAAGGGACACGGACACTTCCCTCAACTCGTTCTTCTCCGGGATGACCAGGACCACTATAGTCCAGGGTGTCTTCGCTGAGCTGTACTTCCCGTGGGACCTGTTCCAGGGATACTTCGAGAGGGAGTTCTACACCGCAGACTACGATGAACTGGTCAGGGCCGACATAGCATCGTTGGTATACCTGCCCAACAGGAACTTCCTCACATCGGTGGACGGCCTGGACGAGGAGGAGAGGCTCGGCTCAGGGCCGTTCTATCCTGCGGTCAGAGCGACAGTTACCGATTCCGAGCTGACTCTCTATCATCCGCTTCTCAGGGACCAGTCGGGCGCGAAGGTCGGAGGCATGAGCCTGCCGTCCATGGACCTCTACAAGAACGGCCAGCGCACCGGCATTTATCAGATCGCTGAGCACCTTGCGAGGCCCGACGCGATTCGGATAGTCTCCCTTGGAGGCGACGGGACATACAAGGCGAGCATCACATACAACCCCACGCCGCAGATCTGCAGCT